>NZ_AHMP02000003.1:945000-1245000 GCF_000243735.2 Leptospira kmetyi serovar Malaysia str. Bejo-Iso9
CCCGTACGAATCGGCAAGCGTTAGGAGAAACATCAGATGTTCCAAGGCGGAAACCTTATATTCAAAACCGCCGTAAGCCCGATCCCTTCCGAGATAATCCAACCGAATCAATTCTCTCAAAGAGAAATCCACGTTTTCGACTTCGGTGGGAAAACCGAGATTGAATAAATTCTTACTCAGCTCTTTGCCCAAAAGAACGTTCGGATCCTTTGTATAAACCCCGCCTTTCGCAAGCATCGGCCTCAGATATCGAAAAACTTCCGTAAGAACGATCGAAAAATCGGAAGGATAGTTTGTATCCCTATAATCGGAGATGCTGCCCGAGTTATAAACGGCTCCGCCCGGTGTATAATACTTTTCTAAATTAACGATCAGATCCTTCAAAGCCGTATCCGAAGATTTAAAATCGCTGAAACCCGCTCTTTGTCCGAACGTGTTTCCGATTTCGGCGATCAAGTTGATCATCTGATTTTTCAAAACCCGATCCGCGCTCAACGTGGGATCGATCATTCCCTTGAGAATGGATTCCACGCCGCTTCTTGCGTTGGCATTTTGAACCAAGGATTTATGAAGAATCGTTTCCAAATCCTGGAACAATTCGATCATATCGGGATCTTTTAACGCGTTCGCCAATTCCTTGTATTTGGTTTCCGTATCCGCGGTGTTAAACGTGTTGTAAAGATAGATCAGAGCGCTCTGGCTGATGGGAGAAAGATTTCGAACGACCTTCCCCGGATATTGGCGGATTCTTTCCAGCCAGGGAAGAATTCCTTCAAACGCTCCCGAGGGTGCGTCTTTCAAACGATGGATGAGAACGTTCGCTTTGAGAAGAGATTCCCTCACCCTCGCTTCCGGTTTCAAAAGCATATCGGAGGAAACTCTTAAGAAACCCGTAATGTCCTTACGCGCCGGTTTTCGCATGGAACTGTCCAGACGAAGATTGAATTGTTCGGGTTGGAGACTTTGAAAACCCGCTTTTAAGGAAGGATATTCGTCGAGAAGATTGAAAAGCCGCAGACTTCCGTCGTTGGTGATATTATCGTAAAAAGTAAGAGCGTTGAATTTCTGATCGTCCGGTTTACAAGAGAGAAGTTCGAACGCAATCCAAACGACCGCGATCCATTTCCAAGCGAATCCTTTCATTTCCAATTCTCCATTTCAAATCCGAAGGGAAAGAATACGGAGTCGGGATACAGCCCACTTATTGCCGGCTTATATTCGGGAGGATTCGTGAAATTTTTTAAAAAAAGGGAAACTACAATGCTTCAAAAGAGGAGCAATTGCTCGCATATCTATGCGACATAGAACAAATTTGCCATGTTGCCCCCGTTTTCCCTACGGTCGTTTCGGTTTTTCAGACAGCGAATTCGTAAAATATGAGATTTTCTTGACAATTTTTTGACTATGATTACCTTAAGCGCGACTGGAATTTTTAGCTGCCTTTTCCCGGGTCAGTTGAGAACTTTTGAACAATAGAGCAACCAGGAAAGGTCCTTTCTCTCCCGAATCCCGCTGATTGGAATGGTCTCGCCTTAGCTTCTATTTTGTTTTAGAAGCCAGTAATTTTTTGTAAGGACCCTTTCTCATGAACATTTATATAGGCAACCTCGCCTATCAGGCAACCGAAGACGATCTTCGTAAGGCTTTCGAGTCTTTTGGAGAAGTAACCTCTGTACGCATCATCACCGATAAACTTTCCGGCAAATCCCGGGGATTAGCATTTGTGGAAATGGCGAACAAGGATGAAGGAAACGCAGCGATTGACGGCTTAAACGGAACACAAATCCGTGGAAGAGAAATCAAAGTAAACGAAGCCCTTCCTAAAAAACCTTTCCCAGAAAAATCTAGATCCAGATATTGATCTTTCTTTAAGGGAGGAAGGCGTTCGCTTTTCTCCCTTGACAGAACTCTCTTAGCCCTGTAGCGTTCGCTATTGTGTTCGCTCAGGTCTTATTCTCCTCTCCCACATCGCTTTTTCTTCCTCACTGGATGAGTTCCTTATTTTATTGGATGGGAGTTTTCGGTTCTGCTCTGGGATGTTAGATGTTTCTGGGTCAGATCGTTCTTCCGAATAAGGTCCGGTTGAATTATCTTTTAGGCGTTCTCTTTTTAGGAATGTCCATTCTTCAAGGAAGTTCGATCTCGATTCTTTCCTTTTCCGCTTCGTTTTTATCCTGGTTGATTCTGCTTCATATCCCGGCTCTCTATTCCGTCGGTCCCGTTTTATACGGTATTTATAAGGTAAGCACGGGAGAATCGTTTCTCGAATCCGCAAAGGAAAGAATTCTTCACGCCATTCTTCCTTTAACGGGGGCGTTTCTTTATTTTGGAATTTTATTTTTTCCCGGAAACGTTCCCGAAACGATCCGTAGATCGTTTTCGGAAAAGATTTTTCCAAGTCCTTTGGATTGGGTTTTACTTCCCGCGGTGATCGGAATCGCGTTTTACGTTTTTCTGGTTTTAAAAAGTTCGAGAGATCTTTGGAGATGGGAGGTTTGGAAAGCCGAACCGACCGCGAGAATTCTTTCCTTTTTAGCGGCGACTTCCCTCTTTCATCTTACGCTCGGCGCATTCTTTTTTATCACGAAGATTCCGGACTTTTTGATTCTTACTTCCGGAGGAATGGGCCTCGCTCTTTGCGCTGCGTATTTGATCGGTCATAGAAACCCGCGCTTCTTTCAAAAACTTCAGGAAGTAACGCAGGCCACGCGGGAAAAATATGCGCGTTCTCTTTTGGTCGGGATCGATCGCGCGACCTTAAAGGAAAATCTGATTCATCTTATGGAAAAGGATTTTTTATACAGGGAAGAAGATCTGGGACTCGGAGATCTCGCCGACGAACTCGCTCTTTCCACACATCAGGTTTCCGAGTTTCTCAATCAGGAATTGGGAAAGAATTTTTCCGTCTTTGTAAACGATTACAGGGTCGCCGAAGCCCGCAGTCTTTTGACTTCCGAACCGGATAAGAGTATTTTGGATATCGCCTATTCCGTCGGTTTTAGAACCAAGTCCTCGTTCAACCGGGCGTTTCAAAAACATACCGGAATTACTCCGAGCGAATACCGCGCGAACTCGGCGCAATTTATCGATTCGGTCGCCGGACCGCGTCGGAATCGATAGAATAGGACGACCGAATCCGGAAAAGGGATTAGAATCCGTTCCATCAAGAGAATTGGAAAGGAGTCGATATGAGCGCTCTTCTATTAGCGAAAAATGAAATTCTTCCGAGCAGAAAGCCAAAGAAATGGCAAACCCTGGCGACTCGGGAAAAAAACGTAAAGATCATGCGTTGGATTCGTTTTAGGGAAAAGAATTTAAGAAAAAAATTTCCGATCCTAAACAGACAGAATCTTTTAGGCGCCTCGATCACCTTCGGTTCCGCGGGAATGATGATCGTCACCGCGGGTCTTTATATCGCGGGAATCATTCCGGCTTGGGCCGCAATCGTGTCTAACGCGATCTTTGCTTCCCTTCTTCACGAGATCGAACACGATACGATTCACAATCTTTACTTCAAGGACGATACAAAGATGCAGGATCTTTTGTTCTGGACCGTTTGGATCTTTCGGGGAAACACCGTAAGTCCTTGGTATCGAAGAATGATTCACACCTTACATCACAAGGTTTCCGGTCATAAGGACGATATCGAAGAACGTCTAATCGGCAACGGTATGAAGGCGGGTCTGGTTCGTTTTTTTGCGATGATCGATGGAAACGTTTCCGCGATTCTTAACTTTAGAAAACTCGTCAAAGACGCGCCTAAGTTTAAAAGAAAGGAGATCGTTTCGGAAAGCTGGCCTTGGCTCGTGATCTACTACACTCTTTGGTACAACTTTTTAGGTTTGAATCTGATCCACTACGGAAATTTATTTCTTGGTTCGCCTGTTCAGCTTCCCTTTCCCGAATTTCTGGAATCGGCGCGGACTTTTTTAAACACGGCCGCGGTGGTTTATATGTTGCCGAATTGGATCCGTCAATCCAGCATTCAGATCGTTTCGTCCAACATGCACTACTACGGAGACGTAAAAGGAATCCACGAACAAACCCAGGTCCTGAACTCTTGGCTCCTCGCTCCTTTGCATCTTTTCTGTTTCAACTTCGGAAGCACTCACGGAATCCATCACTTCGTCGTCAATCAACCGTTTTACATCCGTCAGATGGTGGCGCCTTTCGTTCACCCCGCGATGAAACGTTATGGAATTCGGTTTAACGATTTTGAAAGTATGCTTCGGGCCAATCGTTACAACGCGGAAATTCCGCAGACGGAACAACGCATCGCTTGATCTGAATTCTACCTTCTCTTTCTTCGATTCCGATTTCAAACGCGAAAAGAAAGAGAAGGTATTTTACAGTTTCGTAAAAAGATTCGTTCTTTTTCGGATTCGTTTTCCTTTAAAAAAATCAATTTTGTTTTCCAGGAACGGGGTTTATCGTCTTTTGGTTTGAGAGAAACCCATGTCCTCCGATTCGAAAACAAAGATATTTCTGGAATTCCAATTCGCAATGATTCTCATCAGCGGAAACATACTCTTCGCCAAACTGATCGACGAAAGCGTATGGATGATCACTTTCGGCAGAACGGTTTTTGCAAGCGCCGGTCTTTTTCTCTTTCTGAAATGGAGGGACAAACCCGTTTTGTTTCCGAGCTCTTCGGAAAACGGAGCGGCCATCGGAGGCGGAATTCTACTCGCGATCCATTGGGTTTTGTTCTTTGCTTCCGCGCGGCTCGCCTCTCCCGCGATCGCCGTTCTTACCTTGTTCACCCATCCGGTGATCACCGTTTTTATCGAACCGATCTACTTTCCTTCCAAACTGAGATTACGGGACGTTTCACTCGCGTTTTTGGTATTGATCGGAGTCGGGATCTTGATTCCAGAATTCAAACCGGGCAACGATTTCTTTTGGGGAATCGTTGCGGGTTCATTGTCCGCGGTTTCGTTTTCGTTTCGAAATCTGCTCAGTAAAAAATTTCTTTCTCACCATGGAAGCGCGCAGGTCATGTGTCTTCAATCCTTCGCGGCGGTTTTCGTTTTGGTCCCTGTATGTTATTGGGAAAACATTCCCACATCGACCAAATCCTTAGGACTTATCTTTTTACTCGGAAGTTTTTTCACCGCGTTCGCGCATACGTTGTATATCAAATCCATGTTTCAACTCAAACTCAAAACCGCGGGAATTCTTTCGAGCATACAACCCGTGTATTCCATTCTACTCGCGTGGATCTTGTTGGGAGATATTCCGGGTTATAGGGAAGTCGTCGGAGGAGTTTTGATCTTGGTCGCGGGCACCTTGGAAACGATTCGGTTCGGCAAGGAAGAATAAAACATGAAACTGAATCTGGCGCTCATCGATTCGAGCGCCCCTTTCTTTGTCAAAGCTCCCGGAAAATCGCAGAACTGGTCCAAGGCGCCGATCGCACTTCTGGAAAAAAACAGGCAATTCAAAAAGAAAACCCACAAAAGAATCCGCGAGAATTTCGATTCCTACGTTAAACGAATCAGCTCGCTCGGTTACAACGCGATCACGATCGACGAACTTTCCTTCGTCTCGGATTTTTCCTTTTATCCCGATCCGCTTAGAAACAAAATAGAATCGTATCGAAAATCATATCGCAAACTTTTTAGAACGGCGCGTAAAAGCGGACTCAAGGTTTTTATCACGAGCGATTTTATGTTCTTCAATTCTTACATCGAGGAACACACAAAGGGAGAATTCGATCGTGTGTCCGAACTGTTCGCCGAATGTCTGGAAAAACTTTTTACGGACTTTGAAAACGTGGACGGGATCGTTCTTCGTATCGGAGAATCGGACGGGGTCGACGTCGAAGGGGATTTTCGAAGCAGACTTTTTCTAAAAACCCCCGAGGACGCGAACCGGTTTTTAAAAAGAATTCTCTCCATCTTCGAAAAACATTCTAAAACTCTAATATTCAGAACCTGGACCATCGGGGCGTATCCGATCGGAGATCTGATCTGGAATCAAAAAACATACGAAACGGTTTTCGATGGAATTCCTTCCAAGAACATCATCGTTTCCATGAAATACGGAGAAGGAGATTTTTTCCGATATCTTTCGATCAATTCCCTATTCTTCAGGGACGATCTTCCCAAACTCGTCGAGTTCCAGGCGAGGAGGGAATACGAGGGGTTCGGAGAATATCCTTCCTTTGTGGGTTGGCAATATCTCGCGTATAAAAAGGAACTCAAAAAAGCCAAGAACCTCGTAGGGTTCAGCGTTTGGTGCCAAACGGGGGGCTGGTCCTCGTTTAAGAATATTACGTTTTTAAAGAACACTTCCTATTGGAACGAGCTGAACACATTCGTTTGCATCGGGCTTTTTAAAAGGGATTGGAGCGTAAAAAAAAGTCTGAGAAAATTCTTCGGAAAAAAGGGACTCCAAGAGTTCGTCCGTTTTCTAAAACTCTCCGATTCCGTGATCGAAAATCTTTTATACGACCCTTCGTTCAGCGATCTTCCGTTGTATATCCATCGGGTCAGGATTCCTCCCCTGCTCCATATCACTTGGGACAGGGTAACGGTCAGCGATCATTTCCGAATCCTATATGCAGGTTTCTGCAAGAACCCCGAGGAATCGGTACGTCGGGGATATCGGGCGATCGAGGACCTAAAGGAAATGGGAAGAATTTCGAAACGGCTCGATCTTCCGTATAATTTCCGGTTTCAATATGAAACCTTTCAGTTGTTCGCGTTTTGCAGGGAACTGATCTATCTTCCCGATCCGGAACGGGAACAATATCTTCTCGAAGAGACCATTCATCTTTGGAATCTTTACTCCGAAAATTATCCGGACGCGTATAAGTTTAGAATTCTTCCCCGAAGAAGAATCCCCGGGCTTATGTCCAAACTTCTGTTGAAGTTATTCGTCCGAAAAAGAAAGAACATAAGACTGACGGACCGCATTCTCTTTCATCCTTTTATGAGACGTTTCTACTTATTTTTGTATCAGAGAATTCGGTCCAAGCTCCCTTCCTTTATCAATCAACAGGCCATGCCGGTCTCGGAGCTTTTGAAATAGAATAGAGTTTGACAGATTACGGCTCGGTTCATAAAATTTTGACCATGTTTGTAAGTGAAAACGATTTTATTTCGTATTCAAAAAATATGATGAGATTTTTTCTAAGATACTCTTTCTGCGGAGTTATGTTCCTTTGCGTGTTCGTTCAATGTTCGTACGGAGACAAAAAGATGGCGCCTAACGAGTCCGCAAGCGGCGCAGGACGCTCCGCCTATTCGGATGAGAATGAAAGAAATGCGGAAGAGGAACAGACCACGACCGCAAGCAGATCCGCGTCCGGCGCAACCGCCGACCCGACTCGGGGTTGTATTCAAGGAGATTGTGTCTCGGGAACGGGGACCTATGTCTACGACAACGACGACGAGTATAGAGGCGGTTTCCTAAACGATCTGAGAAACGGATCGGGAAGAATCAAATACAAAAACGGGGATCGATTCGAAGGAACCTTCAAGGACGACCTGAAGGACGGAAAAGGAACTTATATCTTTAAGAACGGGGCCATGCTCGAAGGAACGTTCGAAATGGGAAAGATGAACGGCCCCGGAAAGGTTCGTTTCCCCGATACGAGCGTGTATGAGGGAGAATTCCAAGACGAAAAGAATTCAAGCGAAGGGGTCTTGTTCTCCGCTTTCGATCATTCCAAAAAACACTGTAGGATCGAAAACAAGATCGTTCTTTGCGGCGGTCCGGTCGCTGAATCCGGAGATATCAAACCTCTTCACTGAGATTCACTAAAGAAAACGATCCCGTAAGAATTTCGGCTCGCTGGTTGTCTAATCCTCTTGCGAGCCGGTTCCGATTCCTTTTTGATAGAGTCGAATTCTCTCCTCGTCCATCCCCACAAGAATATGAGTGATTCTTAATTCTTTTGCCAAAGCCTCTCCGCCCGTTCGGAGCTCCACGACCCGATACCAGATTTCCTTCGGAGGAATCAAAAACGCGTGGTTGATACAAAGACATTTGAACTTAAACCCGAGCGAACCTTCTGCGGGAAGCATGGAATGCGGAGACGCAAAAAAATAAAAATCCCGATCCGTAGTATTCTTCACCACAAGAACGAATCTTTTTTTAGAACCGGGTTTTAGATAGAGATCGTTCCCTTCGATCGGCGCGGAAACGGGGGCCTCGGACAAATCCTTTACGGAACCCGTGGCCCAAAGATCCACGGGTCTTTGGGAAGCTCCTTCATAGAGTTCCATTTCCAAGGGAAAACTTTTTTTCTCCCAGAGAACGCTGACTCGAATCAATCGGTTCGGATCGGAGGAAATCGGCTCGAGTCCCTCCGAAGTCGAATCGGAATTCCCCTTTTTACAAACCAAAAGTATAAAAGATAAAAGGAATATTCCGATTCCGTAATAGATCCTTTTCACTCGAGGGTCATCTCCAAGGCTTTAAAATCCAGCTTTCTACTCGGGCTCGTGTTCTGGACATATACGTTTCCGTTCAACTTTTTGATGGTGATAAAATCCTGAAAGATGATTTCCTTTTTGTCCGGATCGTTGTCCGCCATGTTGCAATCCCGACCGCAACCGTTGCAATCCATATCCCCGTAACTTTCGACGAACGAGGAAGAATACTTACGCATATAACCGAAGACCCGAAGTTTTAAAGAATCCGCGGAAGATTCCTTGACCTCGTAGTTTCCGATCGCGTAGAACTTACTCGACTTATGCAACATTCCCGAATCCATTCCGCTTTGATCCTGAGTGTTTCCTTCCATAAAAAAAGAACCGTCGGAACGCATTCTCAACGACCAATCCGAGGAAACCCTTTGGCCTTCCGATTCTTCCGCGGCGGGCGCGGCCGTTTCGGATGACGCGATATTCTCCGTACTCTGAATTTCCGCGGGAAGTTCGGAAACCTCGGAGCCTCTCAAACCGTGATTTAAAATTCCGTCCAAATCGGGAGGAGTAAACTGAAGATGATTGGACCTAGCGATGCTCTGCGATCTGCTGATCGGATTGATCAAAACCCAATTCTTATCCTTGCCGAAACGGATTTCGCTCAACACGAAACCTTTATACATTTTTCCGGCGTAGATATCGTCCACGGTCAAACGAAGAGAAGTTCCCTCGAAAGGTTTTTCCAATGCGATTTCCTGAGGACCCAAAACGTCCTGGAGTTGAATCTTCTGAGAATAGCCGTTGTCTCCGGTCAAGGTCGCGGTCTTCAATCTTCCGTTCGAATAACAGTGTTGATCCGATCTTTGATAACCGTTCCAAATTTTGATCGTGTCGAACTTTTGCGGTTCGTTGAATTTAAAATTTAATACGACACCCTTTCCCTTTTTATCCGAAGCCCAAGCGTATTCGTAACGGGAATCGAAAAGATTCATCACGTCGTAGGATTGAACCGGGTTCGCGGTTTCGGAAGCGGTCGCGGAACCTTCGACGATCTTCGGAAGTTTTAAGGAGAATTGTTTTTCTCTTTCGTCATAAAAACGAATCTCGCCGATACAAAGTTCCTTGTTCTTACGAAAGTTGATCGTTACGGATCTTGCATATACGGGTTTTTCAAAATTGACCGAAGCCTTTTTGCCGGAAAGATCCGCGGCCGCGCTGAACTCGTCGAAGTTGATATAGGCTGTGACCGCGTCGCTGAATTCTCCCTTACAAGAATCGACTTCCACCTTCTTGAGTTGAAACCCTTCGTCCGGATAAAAATGAAGTTTTACGAACTCGGCCCCGTCTTCGGGTTTCCAACTTCCGCCACCGAGAGCGGCGAACGCGAGTTTGTCGCTTAAGGAAGTGGACGTCGCCATGGAAACGCTGAGTTCTTTTTTACAATTTTGAAAACTCAAAACCACGAAAGAAAGAAGGAACAAACAACGCAAAGAACGGTTCATCGATTGGATTCTCCAGGAAAGAATTTTCACGATTCTCCATACGAAACCCCTTCTGTCAAATGCAAAGAAACCAATCCGCCGACGAGGACCGTTCTCCCCCGACCAATTGCGCGACTAAGATTGCTTGACGTTATGTGTGGTTTCTTTTGGATGACTAAATTGATAATGAGAATTAATCTCATTATCAATAATTTACAATCAAGAGAAAAATCATGAGATTCAAAGTTGCGATCCTTCTATCCTTATCCTGGATTCTTTCCTGCGCACAAAATGCGGCCAACGACCTCACACCCCTTTCCCTCACGGCGATCGGGACCGTTCCAACTTCGTCGGATAACCAGAATGCGTTCCAAATTCTTTCCCCCAAAGAAGGCGAAATGATCCCCGTATATCAACTGGAAACGACGATCCAAGCCGATACGGACGGAGAATACGAGATTTATCACGAGGATCAAAAGATTTCCACTTCCTCGGTCGTAGCTCCAACCACTGTAAAATCCTCCGTTTTTAAACCGATCAATGGCGAGAATACGATCCGGGTTCGTTTTCAAAAATCGGACGGGACCATGGTTAAGAAAGAGGTTCACGTCTACTTCGGGACAAAACTCAGCGCGGGCGCGGCGCATTCCGGTTTTTTAAAGAACGGAGAAGTCTACACGGTCGGTAGAAATAATTTCGGTCAGCTGGGAACCGGAACCTCGACGGGAGACGGAATCAACGACGTCATCGTAAAACTCACTTCGCTGAAGAATATTTCGAGCATTCATTTTACGCAAAACAGTTCGATGGCGATCGCCAAAAACGGAAAGGTTTATACCTGGGGAACCAACGCGAACGGACAATTGGGAATCGGGAACAACACAACCGATCCCGCGAGCGCGTCCACTGCGGGTCCGAGACTACCTCCGATCGAAGTTCCGGGAATCGGCGACGCCGTTATGGGCGCGTACGGTTTCGATCACGCTCTCGTTTTAAAATCAAACGGAACGTTAGTCGCCTTTGGTTTGAACAGCGTGGGACAACTCGGCAACGGCGCGACCGGTCTTACGACCACCACGATCTCGACGACTCCCGTAGCCGTTGTCGGATTAACGGATGTGATTCAAGTGATCGCCGGTTCGGCTCATTCGGCGGCCCTCACCTCTTCCGGCGAGGTTTACGTTTGGGGAAGAAGTCAATACGGCAACTTAGGAAACGGAGCGATCACAACCGCGACGACCGCACAATCCACTCCTTTGAAAGTTCCGGGTCTTTCCGGAATCAAACAGATCGCAAACGGAAGAGATCATATTCTCGCTCTAAAATCGGACGGAACGATTTATTCTTGGGGACTCAACGCAAGCGGTCAGTTGGGAATCGGAGGCTCGGGATCGCCGAACCCCACGGCAACTCCAACACAGATTTTGAATATTACAAATGCTTCATCCGTTTGGGCGGGCGGAACCCAGAGTTTTGCGATCCTAAAAAACGGAACCGTAAAAGGATGGGGAGCCAACGGAACCACCGCAAACCTCGGAATCGGAGAAACCACGACCACCAAGGTCTACGAACCGAACAACGCCGTGATCGGAATTTCGGAATTGATTCATTTCGGATGCGGGGCGACGCATAACTTCGCTCTTCTTTCCAACGGTTCTTTTTACGGATGGGGTTGGAATTTCAAAGGTTCCCTCGGAAGACCGGATCTTCAGACGAACTGGGGCGCCGCGACCCCCGTTTCCATCACACTTCCCTAATATGCAAGGAATGGAATGCGTTTGAAATTTCAATTTTTTATTTTTTTATGGATTTCATTCTTCCTTGGAGCCTGTTCTCCCCGGAAAGAATTTTGTTCCTCTTCCGAATGCAAAAACGGAACCGCGCTTCTCGCATTACTTGCGATCTCGTCCAACTCGGAATGGGCTTACGAGAACGGGGAAGAATACCAAGGCGGAATCGGCATGACAAGTTTCGAATTCGGGAGCACCGCGTTTCGTCAATTTGCAAAGAATGCACCCTTGAGTTCCATCTCGGAATTTACGGTGGGACAAACCGTCTTTGAGGTTCCTTGGACGGCCGGTTTTTCCTCCACGCTTCCGGATCGGGACGGTCTGGGTCCTCTCTTTCACACAAATTCCTGTTTTGCCTGTCACGCGGCAAACGGAAGAGCCTTGGAAGAAGACGGTGAAACATTGACCGTAAGTCTGGTTCGTTTGAGCGTGGGAAACGATTCGCGCAACGCGGAACCGAACTACGGAGGACAATTTCAACCGAACGGGGTCGCGGGCGTTTCCAAAGAAGGAGACGCGATCGTAACGTATCGGGAAATCGCCGGTAAGTTCGACGATGGAACCGAATACACATTACGTTCTCCTACATTACAACTTTCGAATTTAGGATACGGACCTCTCGCAAACGACACAAGGACTTCGATTCGAGTCGCTCAACAAGTGATCGGACTCGGTCTTTTGGAGGCGATTCCCGAAAGTTCCATTCTCGCGTTAGCGGACCCGAACGACAGGGACGGGAACGGAATTTCCGGAAAACCGAACTACGTCCGCAATCTAAACGGAATCGGAACCGCGCTGGGAAGATTCGGATGGAAAGCGAATAACACCGATTTGACGAGACAAAACTCGGCGGCCTTTTCGGGAGATTTGGGAATCACTTCTCCCCTCTTTCCAAACGAGAATTGTATGAGTTCGCAGACTCAGTGTCAATCTTCCGCGAACGGAGGTTCTCCCGAAGTTCCGCAAAGTAAGATCACCGCGATCACGAATTATATGAAACTGGTCGCGGTTCCCTCAAGAAGAAAGGCGGATAACGCGAGCGTTCTCGCCGGAAAGGAAATATTCTTTAAGGCCGGATGCAAGAATTGTCATATTCCAAAAATGCAAACCGGAACGAACGCGAGTTTTCCCGAACTGTCCAATCAAACGATCCGGCCTTACACGGATCTTTTGTTACACGACATGGGGGAAGGACTCGCCGATCATAGACCGGACGAGGAAGCGAGCGGAAGCGAATGGAGAACTCCTCCTCTTTGGGGAATCGGTCTTTTCGAAACGGTCAACGGTCATACTCGTTATCTGCACGACGGAAGAGCGGGCAGTTTGATGGAAGCGGTTTTATGGCACGGCGGCGAAGCGGAGTCTTCAAAAAAATACGTTCTCGGGTTGGACATACGGGATCGAACCCATCTCTTGAATTTTTTGAAGTCGCTTTAATTTTTAGGGACTCGCGTATTGAATTAAAGTCTCGAAAAGAATGGTGGAACCTAACTTCAAGTTTTCGACGCTGATATTCTCATCCTTACCGTGAAGACCTTCCGTATCCTTTGCGGTTAGGATGGCGGGATTCAAACCGTAACATTGAATCCCGATTCTTCGAAAACGAGCGTTATCCGTTTTACCCGCGGACATAAAGGGAGCGGCCACACTTCCGGGAACCTTCGACGTGGAAACGTTCGCCAAAATTTGAAACAGATCGCTGTCCAAGGGAGAATCGTCCGGCCCGATCTCGTCGAACACTTCCACTTCGATCCCGTACGGTTTTGCGATTTCACGGATTTTTTCCAAGTATTCCTTCGAGTCCACTCCGGGAAGAATTCGAACATCCAATTTTCCGAAGACATCTCCCGAAAGAACGTTGTAACCCTCTCCTTCCGAGGTTTGAATTCCGGTGATCGCTTTCGTGTTTCGGGTCATCGCCGAAAGATGTTTGTTCTTTTTCAGGGTTCCGCTTAACAAGGGTTTGATGATCGGATTGGACGCGTTTTTTAAAAAGAAGGAGGTCGGAAAGGAAGCGACGCTCCCGAGTTGATAAAAATACGCCCTCGTTTCCTCGGTGATTTTGATTCCGCTGTCGAAAGAAAGAATTTCCTCGTAAAAACGGATCAGATTCAGAGTCGCATATTCCGCGTTAGGCGTACTTCCGTGTCCGCTTTCTCCCTTCGCTCTGAGTTTCAACCAGAGATTTCCTTTTTCCGCGTATTGAATGTTGAATAGAGTGGCTCCTTGAATTCCTACGTCCTTGGTCGCGACACCGCCCTCGTTCAACATACTTCCATACTCGCGGAACAATTCTCCGTGACGTTCCGCCATATAACGGGCCCCTAAAAAACTTCCGCTCTCCTCGTCGGCTAGGGCCAGAAACATCACCTTTCGATTCAATTCTATCTTGGAACGTTTTAATTCCAGAAAGGCCATCAACTGCATCACGGCCAAACCTTTCATATCCAAGGCGCCTCTTCCGTAGATTCTCCCGTTCACCAAATCACCGTTATACGGAGGAACGCTCCATTCGCTCGGATTGGCTTCGACAACGTCCGTATGATTTCCCAATATGATTCCCTTCAGGGAACTCGGTTTGCTCGGTTCGAGTACCGCGACAAGATTGGCCCGATCGGGACGTTCTTTGGACGCGTAGATCGTGGAGGGAATTCCTTCCTTTTTTAAGATCGTTTGCAGATACTGCGCTACCGCGAGTTCGTTCGATCGTTCGGTTCGAATTCGGATTAAATTTTGGAGAATTTTTACGGCTTCCTTGTTTCTTTCTTCCCAATCCACTTCGATCGGGATCGGTTTTAATACGATCTTTCGGATCGGCGAAGAATAAAAACATCCGCCGAGCGATATAAGAACACAAACCACAAGAAAACGTTTCATAAATACTCCGTATGATTCTCCTGCCTTCTTACAAACGCAAATCTTTAGGAAGGAAAGACCACAAACTTATTAACGCTATCAATTTAGGCAAGCATGGAATCGAAATAAATTATACGATCCGTTTCGCTTTCCCGTTGACAAGTTAGGGAATTTTTATATAAGTTCGGATTCTAATTCTCTCAAGAATTCCCAATCTTTTATAAGAGGTCGTATGGCATTTCGAAGAACGATCGGAGCGAGCGCGTCCGAAGACAGACTTGAAAAATTGATTCAGGATAGACTCAAACCGGGAGCCGATAAATCGAAGATCGATCAAAGGATCTGGGATCTTTTCGGCGAGGATTGGTGCGTGATATTTACGGATCTTTCCGGATTTTCAAGAGGGGTCGAAAAGTTCGGAATCATACATTTCCTCCAAACGATTCACGAATCGGAAAGAATTCTGATCCCGATCATAGAAGACCACGACGGAATTCTTTTGAAGTCGGAAGGAGACAGCTTCTTAGTCATCTTTCGCAACGTCGGTAAGGGAATCGAATCCGCGATCAAAATGCAACAAGAACTTGTTTCCTACAATCAGGACAAAATTCCGGAGGAGAAAATTCTTCTTTGTGTGGGCTTGGGTTACGGAAAGGTTCTGAAGATCGGAGATACGGACGTGTTCGGTTCCGAGGTAAACACGGCGAGCAAACTCGGCGAGGACATGGCCGAAGCCGGAGAAATTTTAGTGACTCATTCCGTCTACGAACAGGTTTCCGAAAAACATCTGAAATTCGAAACACTTTCGGAAGCGCCCGCGGGAACCTCGAAAGCCTATAAACTCGTCTACTAAGATACATTCAAATTTTAGAATATACTAAGAACCCTTCCTCTTCCCGATCGTATAGGGCGAATCACCCTATACGATCCTAAACTTCCGTCGTATCGCCTGAGGATTCTTCCTTGACCGTTTCGTCCGATAAGATTGAATCAAGGAAAGTGTTTTTCCGGGATTCATACTGCAAAAAAACGATGATTCGTCTTTTTTTGTTCGTAACTTTCTGGAATTGTAAAGCGAACTCCGCAACGGAACAAGAAATTCTTCGTTACGCCGCGCATCTCGGCGAAACCAAATGCGAATGTGAAAAGATAGAAAGAAAAGAAGGAGCCGATTCCGAAGACCTTTCGGTTTGTCTGAATCTTCTGGAAGACGCTCAGAGAAAATACGGGATTCACGTTCGCAAACTTCCTGCTCTTTCCTCCAAGGCGGAACTTTTGGTTCAACGCTCCTATGCAAAAAAATGCCCTCGTTAAACGAGGATTCAAAAACAGAAGCAAACATTTCGATCCGATTCCTTTTCTAGTTAAGAATTTACTTTTTATGAAACCATCCATTTACACAGACGGACCACTTCCGGATCTTTCCGGCACTTACACGATTACGATCACGGAAAGCTTTTTGAAAGCGGTTCCCGCAAAAATTTCCATCGAACAAAACGAAGCGGATATAAAAGTCTCCTTGGATTTGAAGAAACAAAACGAAACCGATTCTTCTCCGAAAACCATGAACGGTAAAATCACCGAACGCAACCGGCACCACGTGATCGTCGAGTTCGAAAACGGAACCTGGGAACGTTACGTTTTTACGGAAGGAAGATTCTCCGGTCACGCATTCCTTTTGGAAAACTCCTAAAAATCGGATTCTTCCCGGAAGAACCGATCTAAAAAATCGGAATTGTTCTCGAAAAAATATCGTACGTCTCCGAGAATTCGCAAACGCGACCTCGCAACGGAGACTGAAACAAACGATGATCCGACTAGAACATTTCCCCGCATTGAAAAAAACAAAAACCTCTTCGCATAAGAATCCTCCGATCCTGTTCGTTCACGGGGCTTGGCACGGCGCGTGGTGTTGGAAGGATTGTTTCGTTCCGCATTTTCAAAAAGCGGGTTACGAAGTGTATTCGATGGATCTAAGAGGACACGGAAACAGTCCGAACGGAAACGGTTCGTTTCGATGGAACTCGATCCGCAATTACGTTCAAGACGTGGAAGAAGTTCTAGGTCGTTTGCCCGAGACTCCGATTTTAATCGGACATTCCATGGGCGGACTCGTAGTCCAAAAAACATTAGAAAAAACGAATGCACCCAAGGCGGTTCTTCTTGCGAGCGTTCCTCCGCACGGAGTTTTTAGGATCACCTTGGAGCTTTTAGTCAAGTTTCCGACCAAGTTCTTAAAGGTGCTCGGAACACTTTCGCTTCTTCCCCTCGTCGAAGACAAAAAGATCGCCCGCGAATTGTTCTTTTCCGAATCGATCGGCGAAAAAAAGGCCCTCGAGTACGCTTCCAAGATGCAGAACGAATCCTTTCTCGCGTTTTTGGATATGCTTCTTTTCTGTCTTCCGAGTCCTAAAAAAGTGAAAACTCCGATTCTCGTTTTAGGCGGAGAAAAGGATCGTTTTTTCGTTCCCTGGGAAGTAAAAAGAACCGCAAAAGCGTATCAAACCGAAGCGGAGATTTTTTCAGGCATAGGTCACAACATGATGTTGGATACGGGCTGGGAAAAGGTCGCGGATCGGATCGAAGCCTATCTCGGAAATACGCCCGCCCTCGCCGTCGAAACGAAAAAACAAAAATCGGCTCCGAAGAAAAAGGCGAAACCCAAAAAAAAGGCCAAGAAGAAATAATACGAATTCCGTTAAACGGACATGGGCGGATCGATTCCGATTCGTCTCCGATTTCAAAACGGTTTGGTCAATTTATTATTGATTTTTTTATAAAATAGGGTCTCATATTCCCCTTACGCTTTTGTCCCCCGTTCAAAAGGAGGATCAAAGCAAGGAAAGCGAAAATATGGGATTCAGATTCAAATCCTTTTTATTCTCCGGTTTTATACTCTTCTCAGCCGCGACGTTACCTCTTCGTTCCGAAAGTCTGATCGTGGATTCTCTTTTTAAAAAATCGAATCTCATCGGTTTTGTGGAACGTTACGAAGACGATCGAGCGCTTCTCAAACGAACCGACTTCGTAAAAAACGATTTCGAGTTTCAAAAAGTCACCAAGGTAAACCTCGGTTATTCCGATTCCGCGCATTGGCTTCGAGTCAACGTCAAAAACGAGGATCGAAATTCCAAACTCGTCTTATACGAATTCGCATATCCTTTGATCGATTCGATCGAACTCTACGTTCAAAACTTGGAAAGCGGCGATACACAAACCTTACGATCGGGTGATAAACTTCCTTTCGACTCGAGGGAAATCAGACATCAGAATTTTATCTTTCCGATTCGATTGGCGGCTCAGACCGAGTATCGGATTTTGGTGAGAATTCTCACAGAAAGTTCCGTTCAATTCCCGATGACTCTCTGGTCCGCCAACGAGTTCTCGAATCATATCGTCGCCGAACAAAAAACATTCGGACTCTATTACGGAATTATGATCGCGATGATGGCGTATAACTTCTTTCTTTTTTTGGGAACGAGGGATAGGTCTTATCTTTTTTACGTTTTGTTTTTAACGGGTTACGTTTTATTCCAGGCGTGTTTGAACGGTCTTGCGTTTCAGTATTTATGGCCGGACGCGATTTGGTGGGCCAATTCTTCCCTGCCCTTTTTTATGTTTTTCGGCGGAGGTTGGGGCGCGCAGTTTTCGAGGGAATTCCTGAGAATGAAATCGTATCACGCGGTATTGGATCGGGTTCTTCTCGGTTATTTCGTGATCGGTATGATCGCCTCCGTTCTGAGTTTGGGTCTGAACTTTTCGCTCGGAATCAAATTAGCAATCGCTTATGTGTTTTTGATGGTCGTGCTTTTGATTTCGGCGGGGCTCGTTTCCATATTCAAAGGTTATAGGGCGGCGCGGTTCTATCTATCGGCTTGGATTTTTTTGCTGTTGGGAATCATAACCTATATTCTAAAAACGTTAACCTTATTTCCTTCCAATTTTTTCACGGAATATTCGATCCAATTCGGTTCCTCCTTCGAGGTTTTACTTTTGTCCTTGGCATTGGCCGATCGGATCAACATTCTCAAAAAAGAAAAAGAGGAAGCGCAAAGGAAGCTGATCGAAAATCAAAAGGAAGCCCTCAAAAAACAAACCGTGATGACCCAATCCTTCGAACGATTCGTTCCGAAACAATTTTTGAATCATCTCGGAAAGGACGACATCAGCGACATTCGTTTGGGCGATCAGGCGAGAAAGGAAATGACGATCTTCTTTTCCGATATCCGTCATTTCACGAGGCTTTCGGAGAAAATGGATCCGAGGGATAATTTCAATTTTTTGAATTCTTATCTGAAACGGATGAACCCTCTCGTCATTCAAAACGGAGGTTTCGTGGATAAGTTTATCGGAGACGCGATCATGGCCCTCTTTCCCGAATCGGGAGAAGACGCGTTACGCGCCGCGATCGAAATGCAATCCGAGGTAAGACTTTACAATCATCATCGTTTGAAAACCGGTTACGAACCGATCAAAATCGGAATCGGAATTCATACGGGACATTTGATGCTTGGTACGATCGGAACCGAGGAAAGAATGGAAGGCACTGTCATTTCCGATACGGTCAATCTCGCGTCGAGGATCGAAGGACTTACTAAGAAGTTCGATTCTTCCATTCTCATCAGCGAAAAAACGATGCAGACGATTCCCGATCCGACCCGTTACAAGATGAGATTGATCGGGCGCGCCAAAGTAAAAGGAAAAGAGGACGAGATCGTGATCTTCGACGTGTATGAAGGACTTTCTCAGTTTCAGATCGATTTAAGAAACGATACGAAATACGATTTCGAAAAAGGTGTGACTCATTTTCTCCTAAAGGAATTCGAAAAATCGGAAGCGGCTTTCGCTTCGGTCGTCAAAACCGATCCTACGGATTACGCGGCGGAGGCGTATCTCAAGGCGCTTCGAAAGACGTCCGCTTTGCGGAAGGTTTAAGAATATTATAATTTACTGAATCTTTAACTCGGACTTTCTTTTTTCGACCGCCTCGGCGAATTCTTGAAACGCTTTTTTAAACGTTTGAATCGTTTCCGTTTCGATCAATTCTTCCCGATCGTTGAATTTTCTACGCGCAAAAGCGACGGAAAAGGAAGCCTTTTCCACGATTCCGACGTTCATCGCTTTTAAAGTTGTGATGAGGGACGCGTGCGCTTTTTCGCCGCCCATATACGAAGGAGACGCGCTGAGCGCCATCACGGGTTTGTCCACGTATTCTCCGGAACCCACGACCCAGTCCAAGGAATTTTTCAAAGAACCGGGCATTCCGTGCGCGTATTCCGGCGTGCAGATCAAAACTCCGTCCGCATCTTTCAGCGCGGCCCGGTAACGAAGAACGACTTCGGGAGAATTTTCATCGTCCTTTTCCGGAGAAAAATGAGGCAGATCGTCTAACTCCTCGTAGGCGATAAACTTCATGGACGAGGGAGCGACTTTACAAATCGCTCGGATGAGTGCGGAGCTCGTGGATTGGGAACGTAAACTTCCCGAGATGGTTAGAATTTTCATACTGTAGAGATTAGAGCGGCGCGGAGGAAATTCGGTTGAAAAAAAATTTCCAAACGGTCCGGTACTTCGCGATTTCAGAGAAGAATGATTTTGAACGTTGTCCCTTGATTGATACGGCTTTCGACCTCGATTCTTCCTCCCATTGCTTCCACTTGGTTTTTCGTGATGAACAAACCGATTCCCTTCGCGTCCCGGTTATTATGAAAGGTCTTATACATTCCGAAAAGTTTATCTCCGTTTTTATTCATGTCGATCCCGAGTCCGTTATCGGCGATGCTCAGAACCAAACGGCTTTTTTCGTAAGTCGCGCTGAGGGTAATCTCCGGAATCCGATCCGGATGTCTGTATTTGACCGCGTTGGTGAGAAAATTCAGAAGAATACTTTCCATATAGGAGGCGTTGCAACGCACCTTGATCGAATCCGAAACCAGATTCTTGATTTGAACCTGATACTTCTGGATCTCGCCGCCGATCGTCCGAGTCGCCTTTTCGATATAATCCCGAAGAACGATCTCCGTGTTCTGCAGATTTTTATTCGTCTGAATCGAAACCACTTCGTTTAAGTTGAGAATCGTGTCCATCAGACTGTCCGACGCTTTCGTAATATACTGAATGACTTCCTGTCTTTCGGTTTCGTTTTCGGATTCCTCCAGAATTTTCAGAAGCATCGTGATGTTTCCCGCGTGGGAACGGAGATTGTGGGAAACTATATGAGCGAAATTTAATAGACGATCGTTTTGATCGTTCATGATGTCCAGAGTTCTTTGAAGAGCGAGTTCTTTCTGCTTTTGTTCCTGTATGTTTTGAAACGTGCCGGAAACGCGGATGCATTTTCCGTTTTGAAATTCCGGTTTGCCGATGGACCGGGCCCAAACTAGGTTTCCCTTTGCCGTCACGATCTCGATTTCCATATCGAAAGATTTTCCGGTGGCGACCGAATCCGCAAAAATATCCGCGGCCTTTTTCCGGTCCTTTTCGTTTTTAAAAAACCGAGCGCCTTCGTTTCCGTCCGGTTGATAATCCTCCGTCAATTCAAAGATCTCCTTTGTAACCTTACTCCAAACTCTGGAGTTCGTTTCCAAGTCCACTTCCCAAGAACCGATCTGTGCGGCCTCGTTGGTTCGGGTGAGAATTTCCTCAAGCCGACTTCTTTCAAACTCCTTCCGTTTCAACGCGGTAATATCCGCGGTGTACATCAAGATACCGCCGACCGTGTTTTGAGAAATATACCAAGGTCTTACTTCCCAGATGATCCATTGCACGGATCCGTCTTCTCGAACGAACTCCTCTTCTTCCTTTCTTAAAACCTTTCCTCGAAGACATTCCTGATGAATCTGTTTCCATTCGTCGCCGATCTCCGGAAAAATATCGTAGTGCGACTTGCCTACGATTTCCGTTTCGTTCAGATGATAATCCACGAGCCATTGTTGCGAAGCGGCCATATATCTCATGTTCGTGTCGAACATCGCGATCGCGGAAGGAGCCTTTTCGATAAAGACCTTATTGAGTTCGTAACTTTCCTTGAGGGCGATCTCCGCATTTTTGTGTTTGGTGATGTCCCAATTCGTTCCGATCATTCGAAACGGTTTTCCGGAAGCCAACCTTTGAACGATCGCGGTCGCTTTTATATGATGAACGTCGCCGTTCTTCCAGACGACTCGAAACTGAGTGTCGAAATCCTTCTCGCCTGAAAGTCCTTGCAAAAGTTCTAATTTACATCTTTCTAAATCGTCCGGATGCAGACTTTTTTCCCAGTCTTCTACGGTGCCCGAAAAGTCCTCTCGTTTTACTCCGTAGAGATCGAACATCGTTTCGTCCCATTCGACCCGATTTAGGATCGGATCAAAATCCCAGATTCCAACACGAGCGGTTTGTGTCGCGAGCGCGAGACGATCGACCGTGTGTTGCAGTTCCGATTCTATCTTTTTGGATTTTGTAATGTCGAAGTAAGTTCCGAGCATGAGAATCGGCTTTCCGTCCGGCGCGGTCTCGACCACCTTACAGGTACACTTAAACCAAACGATACTTCCGTTCTTGTGCAGAAAACGAATGTCCGCTTCGTACGGTTGACGAAGATCGGTCTTAAGATATTCTTCGAATTCGTTTTGAATCGGATCCAAGTCGTCGGGAACGATATGAGATTGCCATGTTCGAATGGAATCCTCGAGTTCTTCGTCCTTGTAACCCAACATGGATTTCCAAGCGGGGCTTAAGTAACTCGTGTTTTCGGAGAAATTTTTTTCCCAATATCCGGCGTGCGCTTGTTCAAGAATGGTTTGAAGGATATGGATCATCGGACGACGGAATACAGAGCGTAAATGCCAAAAATAAGATACAATTCACGCTATATTTTGGACAAAAGCGGCCGTTCGGTCAAGTCCAAAAGCTGAGCCTCTAAGAGTATATACGAGATCGATTGAATAAATTCGAAGCCGAAAGGATTCTTTATCCTAAAAAGAATTCCGAACCGCAAAACGCCCGATTCTTTTTTCGTTCGGCGCGAATCGTTATAAATTTATTTCCTAAGAATGATTCCATTTTATCCGTCTAAACTCCGCTTTTACGAAGACGACCGTTCGATCCTTATATTCAAACTTCGCTTCTTTGTGCAGGTTCGATTCTTCTCCGATCGTTCCGTTTGCTTTTCCAAAAAAACACGCGCCGAAATGCGGAATTTCCAAAAAATGATTTTCATTTGTGTATCACAATACAAGCATGATTTTCTTTTAAGGACTCGAAATAAGTTAAGAATTTTAGAATGTAACGTTTGTATAATATTCCTCGTTCATTGAACAATATATTGTACAGTCGATATTGCGGATTCATTTGACCGATTTTGAAAAGGAAGAATTCAAACCCTCCTCAAACGTCCGAATTGATTTTGAATTTTAGGAGAAATCGGCATGGCTGATACCACCGTACAACATTCCCTCGGCGATAACGCCGCACGCAAATTAGCGAACACTACCAAAACTGCGCCTCAGTACGGAGCCATAACGCCTCGTTGGCTCGTTCGTTTATTGGATTGGAAACCATTGGAATCGGGAACTCTCAGAGTCAACCGAGTGAAGGACAATACTTCCGTCGAAGTTCTCTGCGGACAAAAAGACGAACAACCTTTGCCGGAAACTTTCGTAAACTACGAAGAACAACCCAGAGAATATACGCTCAGCGCAATCTCAACCGTTCTGGACGTTCATACGAGAGTGTCCGATCTATTCAGCACACCACACGATCAGATCAAGGAACAACTTCGCTTAACAATCGAAAGCGTAAAGGAACGTCAAGAGAACGAACTGATCAACAACGACGACTACGGACTTTTGAAACATGCTCCCAAGTCCCAAAGAATCTCCACACGCAAGGGCCCGCCCACTCCGGACGATTTGGACGAACTCATCACAAAGGTTTGGAAAGAACCTTCGTTCTTCCTCGCACATCCGCTCGCGATCGCGGCCTTCGGTAGAGAATGTACTCGCAGAGGAGTTCCACCCGCTACCGTTTCTCTTTTCGGAGCTCAGTTTCTGACTTGGAGAGGATTGCCGATCGTTCCTTGCGACAAACTGCTCGTAGACGGAGAAAGCAAACCGAAAACGAACGGCGGTAAGACGAACATTCTTCTTTTGAGAGTGGGCGAAAAAAAACAAGGAATCATCGGTCTCTTTCAACCCGGACTTCCGGGAGAACAAACTCCGGGACTATCGGTTCGTTTTATGGGAATCAATCGTTCCGCAATCGGATCTTATCTGATTTCCTTATACTGTTCAGCCGCGATTCTTACGGACGACGCGATCGGCGTTCTGGAGAACGTGGACGTAGGCAACTATCATGAGTACAAGTGATCCTCTTTCCTGGGTTCCGAAAGATTTTTCCTCTTCCGGACAAAAAGAAATGCAGGGTTTTATCGATCCGAGCGTGATCGCAAGTATGGCGGGAGAACTTTACGGTTCTCTCCCGAAAGGCGGAAGCGTGGAAGAATTGATTCTTTCCGATTCTTCCATTACGGAATCGAAGTCCTTGGTGCAAAAGACGGCTCCGGTAAAGTCCGGTTCTATATTAGAGAATTCTTATGGTTTGGATTTAAGCGAATCCGAACTCAGCAGAATTCCGGACGGAATCTTATCCGGATCGAACCTTCCCTCTTTTCCCGGAGGACTTACTTCTAAAAACGTCGGCATCGGCGCGCAACCGTTCTCCACTTCGTTTTCTTTTTTGGAGGACATACGTTCTTTCGTTCCGAACGTTCCCGGAAGTCAATCGATCGAATCGTTCGGATTCAGTCCGAGTCTGATCCCGAAGGTGAATTTATCCTCGGGCGGTTTGGATATCGCTTCCTTAAAAAAGGATTTTCCGATTCTCAAAGAAAAGATCAACGGAAGAGAATTGGTTTGGCTGGACAACGCGGCCACGACTCAAAAACCGCAGAGCGTAATCGATCGAATCTCCTCCTTTTACGAACACGAGAATTCGAACATCCACAGAGGCGCGCACACGTTAGCCGCTAGAGCGACCGACGCCTACGAGGACGCGCGGGAAAAAACGGCCCGCTTTTTAAACGCGCCCTCTTCGAACGAAATCGTATTCGTACGAGGCGCGACGGAAGCGATCAACCTTGTCGCACAGACTTGGGGAAAACAAAACATAGGCAAGAACGACGAGATCATCATCAGCTGGCTCGAACACCACGCGAATATCGTTCCTTGGCAGATGTTGTGTTCCGAAAAAGGCGCTAGGTTAAAGGTCATTCCGGTGGACGAGACCGGTCAGATCATCTTAGCCGAATACGAAAGACTTCTCAGTCCGAGAACGAAACTCGTTTCCATCACACAAGTTTCAAACGCGTTAGGCACCGTTACTCCGCTCGTACCAGTCATCGAACAAGCTCATAAGTTCGGAGCGAAGGTTCTCGTGGACGGAGCGCAAGCGGTTTCTCATATGCCGATCGACGTACAGGCGTTAGACTGTGATTTTTACGTTTTTTCGGGTCACAAGGTTTTTGCGCCCACAGGCATCGGAGTTCTATTCGGTAAATCGGAAGTTCTCGAAACGATTCCTCCTTGGCAAGGCGGAGGAAACATGATCGAAGACGTGACGTTCGAAAAGACGGTCTATCAACCGGCGCCTTTTCGTTTTGAAGCGGGAACCGGAAACATCGCGGACGCGGTGGGGCTCGGCGCCGCCATCGACTACCTCGATCAGATCGGAATGAAGAACGTAGCCGACTACGAACATTCTCTTTTGGAGTATGGAACGGAACAGTTGCAAAGAATTCCGGGCTTACGTCTGATCGGAACGTCGAAGGACAAGGCGGGAGTTTTATCGTTCGTGCTCGAAGGTTTTAAAACCGAGGACGTGGGAAGATTCTTAAACCAGGAAGGAATCGCGGTTCGTTCGGGACATCACTGCGCCCAACCGATTCTCCGTCGTTTCGGATTGGAAAGTACGGTCAGACCTTCATTAGCGCTTTATAATACTTGCGACGATATCGACGCTTTGGTCTCCGCTCTTTTCGATTTGAGAGGGGGAAGAACCTCCGGTCCTCTTTAAAAAGAGAATCAGATCGTAAAGTCGATCACGTCGTCCAGTTCCTTAGAGGTCCGAACCCGGACCTCGCTTCTTTGATGAACGATGGAATAAGGCGCGATGCTCTGCGTAATCCACGCGTTCCCGCCGATGATGCTGTTTCGACCGATTACCGTTTCTCCTCCGAGAATGGTCGCGCCCGCGTAAATGATTACGTTTTCTTCGATCGTGGGATGTCGCTTTAACATGGCCATATCCTTGCTCACTGACAAAGCGCCTAACGTGACTCCTTGATAGATTTTTACGTTATCCGCGATTACGGAAGTTCCTCCGATTACGATCCCGGTTCCGTGATCCATAAAAAAGGATCTTCCTATGGACGCTCCGGGATGAATGTCGATTCCCGTTTTTTCATGGGCGTATTCGCTTAACATTCTCGGGAAAATGGGAATGGACATCTTATGAAGCGCGTTCGCGACTCTATGAACCGCGATCGCGTAAAAACCCGAATACGCGAGGATCACTTCCTTAACGCTTTCCGCCGCGGGATCTCCTTCAAACGCGGCGATCGCGTCGTGCCAGATCAGATCGTATAAAGAAGGAAGTTCGTCCTTAAATCGGTCCAGAACTCCGTCGATCGTGATGTGTTCCGAAAAAGAATTCTCCTGACTGGAAAGATAAGGATAAAGTTTATCCTTTGTGTGAAGAAAAAATTCGGAAAGACTGTCTTCGACGTGAGCGAGATCGCGGAACGTAACGTCCGAAAAATATCCGGCAAAGATGATGTTGAACAATTCGCTGATGAAGTTTCCGGCCACCTTTCGACCGCCGTAACGATGAGGATCCTCGTTTTGTTTTTGATAGATGGATTCTACGAATTTTTTGTATCTTCCCTCTTCGGGAGAAATGCCGAAATGCGTGGGACTAAAACTTTTTTCACTCACAAAAAATCCTCTTAGGCGGAAAGAATACCAAAGGCCTCATTCAACGAGAACAGGGTTTTGGAGAAAAATAGAATTTAGTACAAACGGCGAATATATTCTACATTCAAAAAATACATTACACAAGTTTTGAATGTTTTTTTAAAACGCGGAGAAAACGAAGACTACTTTTGTTTTTTCTTCGGTTTTGTCTTATCTTGTTTTTTGGAGGAAGGTTTGGAATCCAGAAACAAAAGTCGAACGTCCTTCGAAGTTAATACGCGACCGTCCTTGGATTTGATTTCGATCTTTTGAATCGGCTTCCCGTTCTTTTCGTCCACAAGAACCTGGTTGACGGATTCTTTGTCAAAAAGATATTTCTCGCCCCATTGTCTGAGAGATACGAGAATCGGAAACAAATCCCTTCCCTTATCCGTGAGAGCATATTCCAGATAAGCGCTTCCGTCCGAAGCGGGAACGATTTCTAAAACTCCGTCCGAGACCAACTTATGAAGTCTGGAACTGAGAATATTCTTTGCAAGTCCGAGACTTTTTTCGAATTCGCCGAATCTTCGTTTGCCTAAGAATGCGTCCCTCAATATGAGCAGAGACCACCATTCTCCGATTGCGGAAAGGGATCTTGCGATCGGACAATCTTCGGCTTCAAGATTTTTTCGTTTCACAATGATCCCTCCTCTCTTACCCGAGAATGTTATGAATCTCGGAGATCGTATCTACTTGGCAAGATAAATCGGAGCGCCCGCCGGTAAACTGCTAGCGCCTCCGTCCACGATGATCTCCGCGCCTTGCACATAGGAAGAATCATCCGAAGCGAAAAATAAAACCGCCTTTGCGATTTCTTCCGCTTCGCCCACGCGTTTTAAAGGAATCGAATTTGCGATCGCATCGAATCGAACGTTAGCCGCTTCCGCAGGACCCCAGATCGGAGTTCTCGCGGCTCCGGGAACGACCGTATTAATGCGAATTCCTCTCGGACTCAATTCGGCCGCCAAAGAACGAGCCATCGCACGAACGCCCGCCTTACTCGCCGCATACGCCGAAGTTCCCGCAAGACCGATCGTGCTGATGATCGATCCGTTGAGCACGATCGAACCTCCCTTTTGCATCAAAGGAAGAGCGGATTGAATCGTGAGAAAAACTCCGGTGAGATTCACGCGAAGAACCTCGTCAAAGGTCTCTTCGGTGGTTTGTCCCGCGGGAGTCGGTTTCATAATTCCTGCGTTTGCAAACACGATATCCAGTTGACCGAATTCTTCCCGAATGGAACGAAATAAATTCTCCCTTTCCTTTGCGTCCAACACGTCGGCTCGATACGCCCTTGCCTTGGGACCCAATTCCTTTTGGGAAGAATCGAGTTTGTCCTGATCCCTTCCCGTAATGATCACGTAAGCCCCTTCTTCCGCGAACAATTTGGCGGCGGCAAAACCGATTCCGCTGTTTCCCCCCGTGATTAAAACCTTCTTATCCTTAAATCTCATCGTTTCCGCCCTCCGGCATTCTGGTTTAATAACAAAACTACATATTCTTTGACTCAAATTGGTTTAATAAAAAAACCAGATTTTGAGGGAAAATTCTAAAAAAATCAAAGCGATCGGTTTTTATTTAAAAAAAAATCGGGTTCCAAGCGGTAAAAATAAAAAACGAGAGGACTTTCTAAGCGAAAAATCCTCTCGTTCGTTTTCTGTTCCGGTTGATTTCGTTTATCAATTTTGATAAACGAAACTTTGTTTTTAGTCTTTTTTCAAATCCGCGACGTTGACTCCGGTTTTTTCCGCCAGCTTTGTTCCGTATTCCGGATCGCATTTGTAAAAATGTTTGAGATTGGCGACGATCAAACCTTTCGGAAGACCGCGCATCGTGGAAGCGATCGTGGAAGTCAGTCTTTCTCTCTCTTCCGCGCTCATCATTCGATACAAATCTCCCGCTTGCGAATAATCGTCGTTCCCCTGGTGAGAATCGTAACGATCAGCGTCCCCCGAAATCCTCAACGGAGGTTCCGAGTAAGAAGAATCCTGAGCGGGTCCGTCGAAACCGTTCGGTTCGTAGTTATCATAGTTTCCGTCGTACTGAAACTTAACGCTTCCGTCTCTGTGATAGACGTTCACCGAGTTTCTCGCTTTGTTGACCGGAAGTTGTTGATACTGAACTCCCAAACGATATCTTTGCGCGTCCGGATACGCGAACAATCTTCCTTGCAACATTTTATCGGGAGAAGCTCCGATACCCGGCGGCATATTCGACGGGGAGAAAGCGGCCTGTTCCACCTCTTCGAAATAATTTTTCGGATTCGCATTCAGTTCCATCACACCGACTTCGATCAAAGGATAATCCTTATGAGACCAGACCTTGGTCAGATCGAAAGGATTGAACTTATACGTTTCCGCTTCCTTTTCGGGCATAATCTGAACGCAGAACTTCCATTTCGGAAATTCTTTTCTTTCGATCGCTTCGAACAAATCCCGGGTCGCGTAATCCGGATCGGTTCCGGCTAAGGCGGACGCTTTCTCCGCGCTCAGATTTTTGATTCCTTGCATGGACTTGAAATGAAACTTCACCCAAAAACGTTCTCCCTTTGCGTTCCAAAGACCGAAGGTATGACTTCCGTAACCGTTCATAAAACGATAACCGTCCGGAATTCCTCGATCGCCGAAAAGGATCGTCATCTGATGTAAGGCTTCCGGAGCCTTTGCCCAATAATCCCACATACGAAACGGATTCTTATAACCCGTGACCGGATCTCTTTTTTGAGAATGGATGAAATCGGGAAACTTCAAAGGATCTCTTTCAAAAAAAACGGGAGTGTTGTTTCCTACAAGATCCCAATTCCCTTCTTCCGTATAAAACTTGATCGCAAATCCTCTCGGATCTCTTTCCGTATCCGCCGAACCTTTTTCACCCGCAACGGTGGAGAATCGAAGAAACAACGGAGTTTGTTTTCCCGCCTTTGAAAAAACGGAAGCTCTTGAATATTTCGAAAGATCCTTTGTGATCGTCAAAGTTCCGTACGCGCCCGCGCCTTTTGCGTGAACCACTCTTTCCGGAATTCTTTCCCGATTGAAATGCGCGAGCTTTTCGATCAGATGAGTGTCTTGAATGAGAATCGGACCTCTCGCTCCCACCGTAACCGAATGTTGATTTTGTGGAACCGGATGACCTCCGGCCGTGGTAAGGGTTTTCTTACTCATTGTTTTTCTCCTTTTGTAAGTTGTGAAAGAAATAAAATCCAAGATTTGAGAAAGGATAAGAATCGATCGAAACGAACTCGGGTTCGCGTTCGATTTTGATTCGAGGAAGAATCTTCCAAAAGCGCACTGACTTCCGTTCTTCCGAATAGATTCGAAAATTGGAATGCGTCTTGCCCCTTCGAATTTTTATAATTCTTATCCGCTCCCGCTTGAAGAAGAAGTTCCACGATTTTCGCGTGGCCCTTGAACGCCGCGCCCATTAGGATCGAGTTTCCGCCGAGATCCGTCGAATTCACATCCGCGCCGATCGAGATTAAAAAACGAACGGCTTCTTCCCTTCCGTTGTAAGCGGCTAACATGAGTAAGGTGTAACCTTTCGCGTTCTTCTCTTCAAGATCGCTCAAGGAAGGAATTTGTATCCGCAACGAGTCCACGTCTCCGTTTCTCGCCGAGTCAAAGACCGGGTTTTCCGCTCTCATACTTTTCCGATATTGGGTCCAAGCGTCTGAAAAATCCGAAAGGGCTTGCCTGGAAATTCTTCCCTGACCTAAGTCCGCAAATCCGGTTTGAGATTGAGAATTCATCGTAAAACCTCCTAAAACTAAGAATTCTTTCCAATTTTTACTTTTTTAAATTAATTCTTAATTTAGATTAATTCTAAATTTGAACAAAATTAGTTCAAGTCTTTTTTTAGAATTAGTCTAAATTAGTGACAAAAAAAGAGGCTTATAGGAGGCTGATCTCATGAAGGATTCTTACGAAAGAAGCAAGAAGATTCTGGAAGACGCCGGGATCAACGTGACGGTTCAAAGATTGCAAATGGCCAACTTATTGCTTTCCGAACCGCAACATCTTACGGCGGATCAGGTGTTTCAATTGGTAAATGAACACATGCCGAACGCTTCTCGCGCGACTATATTCAATAATTTGAAACTGTTTGCGGAAAAAGGAATCGTAAACCTTCTCGAACTCAAATCCGGAATCACCTTATACGATTCCAACGTGGAAAATCATCACCACGCGATCGACGAGGAAACCGGTGAAATCTACGATATCGATCTCGATTCTAAACTTCAGGAAAGAATTCTTTCGGAACTGAAACGCGACTTCGAATTAAAAACCGGCGCTTCTCTCGAAGATTGCAATCTGTTGATCACCTTGAAGGGCAAAAAGAAATAAACCGGTTTTATTGTTTTATTCCTCCCCTTCCAATTGAATCTTGAGTTCGCGCGCGGTCGTCTTGAGAATCTCGCGGGAGAGTTTTTTATCGTTCACGGCTCTCGAAAGGGACAAGGCCCCCACCATTGCGGATAACGCGACGATCGCCTTCTCCCTTTTTACCTTGGAATCGAAATTCTTCATCAACTCCTTCAACAATTCTATGTAATCGTTTACCTGTTTCGTATAGGCCGTTCTCGCCCTTTCGTTGCTACGGGAAACGTCTCCGGCTAAACTCGTGACCGCGCAGCTGGTGTTCAATCCGTCTCTGTGAATCATACTGAGATACGCATCGACAAGCCGAGCGAGTCCGGATTTTTGATTCTTTTCGGAAATAGAATCCACCGCGCGTTTGCTTCCGTCCTTTAAAGCCCGTTCCACGGCCTCTCCTACGAGTTCGTCTTTGGAAGTAAAATGTCTGTAGAAACCTCCGTGTGTGAGTCCGGCTTCTTTCATAAGCTGATCCACTCCGATTCCGTTGATCCCGGATTCTCGAAAAAGCGCGGACGCAACTTGTACGATTCTTTCGTGACTCTCCGCTTTATTTTTTTTTGAATGCGCCATTCCTAAATCTCCTTTCCAGCTTGACACAAAACGATTTCCGAGACGTTTTCTTTTTAGATGACGATCGTCATCTAAATTTGAATCCAGGAGTTTCTATATGCCCATGATAGACGTCTACGCCGCAGATAACCTTTTTCCGGCAAGTTCCGAACGTCAACTCGGTGAGGAGTTAACGCTCGCAATTCTTCGCGCGGAGGGAGTCCCCAACCCAGGCCCCGCACATTTGAACAACACCGCGGTTTACATTCATAAAATGGAACCTCCTACGGTTCAAACCGCCGCCACGGCCGAAGCGAAAACGGTTCGAGTTCAGGTTTTGACTCCTCCCGGAGCTTTGAATCGAGAAGGTCAAAAACGTTTCGTGCAGGAAGCGACGGACATCGTATCCAAAATTTCGGGAGATCCGAGTTTAAAGGCGAGAACCTGGGTGCTCCTTTCGGAAGCGGCGGAAGGCGGTTGGGGAATTGCAGGAACCGCGTTCGGTCGTGAAGAATTCGCAGCGCTCGCAAGCAGAGCCAAAAGCTCGTAATCGGCCCGTCTTTAGGTAAGGATTTTTTCTTTTCTGCTCGCGCATTTCTTCCGCGAAAAAACGGGATTTGCGCTGAGAAGAGATTCTCTCTTTTCGATTTTATGTCTTCAAAATCGTTATGGGATTCCGAAAATTCTCCGATCCTTTTAAAGGATCAGGAGAACCACTATGCTCAGAGGAATGTACACAGGCGCCAACGGGATGATTATTCAACAAACCCGCATGGACGTGATTTCCAACAATCTTGCCAACGTCGATAAGACCGCGTTTAAAAGAGACACCACCGTTTTCAAAACGTTTCCGGAACTCCTGCTCCATCGTTTCGACGAGGACGGCGTCGGCAAGGTTCCGATGGGTTCCTTCGATACGGCTCCGGTAGTCGGCAAACTCGGGTTAGGCGGAGAGGTCAACGAAGTCTACACTCGTTTTGAACAAGGCGCGGTCAAAAAAACCGAAAACCCTTTCGATCTTATGCTTCAAGACAAACCCGGTAACGAACATCCCGCATTCTTCAGCGTTATGACCAACCGAGGCGAAAGACTTTCCAGAAGCGGCGCCTTCGTCATGGATACGAACGGCTATCTCGTGACTCCTCAAGGTTTTCCTTTGATGGGTGAGAACGGTCCGATCCGAGTAGCAAGAGGAAATTTTTTAATCAAAGAGAACGGAGAGGTCTGGATCAACGGTGAAATCGGCAACGATCCGATGAACGGAACTTCCTTGGACAAGAACCGTTTTGAAACCCCGGTTCTTTTGGATCGAATTAAGATCCGCACCGTTGAAAACCCAAGACATTTGGATAAGGAAGGCGATTCTTTTTACGCCGATACTCCAGAATCCGGCGAACCAGTTCCTTTTGATCTCAAGGACGAACCTTCTGTGTTACAAGGTTATTTAGAAGCGTCTAACGTAAGCGTCGTTACGGAAATGGTCGAGATGATCGAAGTCAACCGTTCTTATGAAGCGAACCAAAAGACGGTTCAAACACAGGATTCTCTTTTAGGAAAATTGATAAACGAAGTGTTGCGTTAGTAATTTCTTCCTTCCGATCCCAACTGCTGGACCTGACGGCCCTCTGGGATCGGAATCAAAGGATAATCTACCCCACCCTCTTCCCTCATCAACCTCCCCAGCAAGCATCTCTCCATTCTCACAAATCACATCCAACCCAAACACATGAGCATTCTTGAGAAAGGAAAACTCATTCAAGTAACGAGTAGAGTTCTCAGGACGTATGTAACAGTAAGAAGAAAAAGCAGATTTCAAAACTCTGTGATTTGCCTCTGCCACTTGGTTGTGACATCCATTTTTACTGAAGCGATTTCTTGCCCATTTGTAACGAGCATCTTTAGAATGAGCCGAGTGATTCACGCTTCGGTGATTTTTGTAGATGCCCCAAAGCCAAGGATAACCTTCATCAGTCATTAAGGGAGTTTGCAAAGGAAGATGATTCTTAATAAGTGGACCAAGAGTGTTTGCTTTTTGATTCGGGACTGAGTGAAAGAACACGGGACCATCCTTCACTGCAATTGTATGAACTAAGGTTCCAACCTGCCGTCCTCCAAGTTTCTCCGAAAGGTAAATGGATGATGTAGAACCAGAGTGGCGATAGCGTCTCCTACCCTGGTTAGCCCTCTGACTTGCTGAATACAAAACTACTGTATCAGCACAGACGTATGGACGATTTTCCATGATTTCAGTAATATCAGTATCTTCATCAGGTGGTAAGGAGAAGTCTTTGAACTCTCTGTCGAGTGCATCAAAGGTCAGTTTCTGATATTTAGGAAGTTGCTGAGAAGCAAAGATTTGAAATCTCCTCTTCAAGGTTGCCGCCCCCTTGTATGAAATCCTCAGTCGTTTACTGATCTCAGTTGAAGTCAGGACTTTCGGATGCTGAATCATACTTTCGTAGAAGACATATCCAAACATCCAAAGCGGGAGTTTCATGTGGTGTAAAATCGTATAGCTGATTCTGGAAGTAAGATATCTACACTTCTCACACCGGATCAATTCAGGTTGAGTTGAGATCTCTTTAGTCAGCAGTTTGCCTGGGCAGTTAGGGCAATACTTTGGGTAGAAATCATTCAGGATCTTCTTAGTGAGGTTTGTAAAGAAGTCGATGTTGATTGCTGGGTTCTTGCGTTTCTCTTTGAGTTGTGCTGACGTTAGAGATTTAGGACGTGATGACTTGGTAGGTGCTGAGGGTGTGGAAATTTTTGCGGTACTAAAACTCAGATCCTGAGCGATCTTCATTTTAGTCTGCTTACTTAGTGGCTTAGGTTCGGGAACTAAGGTGAGTTTGTGGTCACGGTTGTCTTTACACTGAAGAGATAGGTAAATATCAGACCAAGTTCTTCCGTTCCTGTCGGAAGGATTGGGAGAATAGTAATTTGGAGTTTGCAGAGCTAAATTCATAAATTTATTAAGATCGAAGCAGAACTGTACCAGATTTAAAAACAATGAATTTTTAGAAACAGATAACACAATTGTTTACTAAATTTTAGTATATTCGAATTTGCATATATTCTACTATGGCCATATACCGAGTATAGGACTCACCAATGGCAGAGGAACATCAAGTAAAATGTATTGTAAAAAGCAATAAATCAAACGCACATGAAAGAATAACTCATATTGGCGGTACAAATAACGATGGTTCAAGATGGAAGATTACTGAAGTAATGGCAATTGAAGGAATTGAATCTGGAAAATGGACTTTTTTTACATTCGCAAATGGAAAGAAAGCCCGAGTTATTTTCTCTACAAGTGCAACCGGAATAAAATATCTCAAAACTGAAAATGATGGAGAACAACCCAACAATTTACTTAGCTTGCCCGCATGTCCACCATAACATTTTGAATAGAAATGATTCAAAAATAACTTTAATAAAAAGAAAGCAGAACCACATCCGACTGCAATGCGGGCTTCAATTTTATTATTTTATTTGTCACGATATACTTAAAACAACTTTCCGCTATATCGTGTTCTTTCTCTTTTTACTTTTATCCTCCAATTTGATTTGGACATTTAATAAATCTTTAGGATGCATTTCAAATGCTTTCGATATGATGAATAGACTTTCTAAACTTGGGGCACTTTCCCCCGATTCTATTTTTTGATAAGAACGAACAGACATCTCAATTCCGGATACCCATTCCTGGCTCAATTTCTTTTCTATTCTAATTGCTTTAAACCTTTCGCTAACGCTTTTTCAGAAGAAAACGGAAGTTCAAAGGAACCCTTCCTCTTCCCATTGCAGACTGATCCTGTCTAAATATTCGCTGATAGTTTCATCAAAAACGCGCTGACCATTATAAGTACCTTGAATAAAGAAATTCTTAATTTCAAACACAATAGATTGCAGTTCCATTGTCCTTAACTCAAGTTTTTTCGCTAACGCAACACGAACTATATCCATTTGTACGAATATTGAAACAAGTGATAATCGAAAAATTGCCTGTTCCGGAATGATTTTACTAGCCTTCGGAATAGTTCCAGTATGAAACAACGAATTTCGAACTTGGTTTAACCATCGCAACCTATCCAATTCAATTTGATTAGGTTCTGCAGGAAAAAGGTCTAAAGATTTTAGAAAGAATTGAATTTTCATCATTGCTGAAATCTTAAGTCCTGAAAGCAAAGAGTAAGTTAAATCTTCAGCGAACGAAGGATGAATATCCGCATCTCTTGAAGCATTAAGCAATGCAATTCTAAATTTTTGAATAATTTGAACAGATAACTTATTATACACATTCATACGAAGGGTTTTAATTCTAGATTTCGAAATCAAATTAGATTTATTTTTTTCCTAACATTCTTCATACAGAGAGTTGATTGCACTGAAAACATACACTCCAGCTTCAGTAACTTCATTAGCTCCTTGCGCCGATATAAGATTATGCAAGGCAGTAATTGAATTGGAGTTTTTAATACCCTCCTTATACTCAATTGATTTCTCTAATGCAGAAAATAACTGAATCGGACGTACCAATGGTTTTCCAAATTTTCCAGGATGAACTCGATGAATAGAACGACGCGTACAAACCCTGCGTCCCGTGAGAAAGGATGCTAAAAGACAAAGATCATCAAGTTCATTAAAGGAATTCGTATTTTTGTAAAACAAAGGTGGTTTAGATGGCTCAAAATAATGAAGGTGCGCTGTTATTTGCCAACTCGGTCGAATTTTTTTAATGCTCCGACTTTTAATTTTACCCCAACCGACTGCAAATTCAGTACGAGGAGGTATAGCTAGCTTTGTAGTGGCATTACAATGCGATTGGTCAATCTTGAAGATATAAGATCCGACGCGGATCTCCTTTGGATTTTTGAATCCATGCTCAAAATTGTATATATTCATGTACATATAAGGAAAGTTCCGTCAGTAAAAATTTGCTTAAAGCATAATTGAGAAAATGACTACTAAATATAACCCTAAACAGAATTCTTAATCCGTACCATTTTCGTATCGATCATAATAGAAAAGAAAACGAACCCTATTCCTTTTATCCATAAAGCCTGCCAACACATCGGAAGCCCTTATGACCCAATCAGTCCGAAAGCGGATAATAAGTTCGCGCTATTTCTACCCATTCTCTGATTAGAATTTTGGTTTCAAAATTCATTACTTTTCCATTAAAACAAACAAATACTTTTTTAAGACAAACAATTTGACACATTTGGGTCAGATTTTTACCTTGAAATACACTTTTTAAATGGCTGGTGCAAAATGCTGAATTCGAACAGAAGGCTCTGTTCTTCAATGATATTTGCTTTATTTCTCTTCTATCTGAATTGCGGAGAATTCGCTACTCCAGATCCTAAAGCTCGTAAAAAAGAGATAACGCAAAAAATCACACCTTTACTATTAGGTATCCGAAACCCAAGTTCAAACCCGTCACCATCTAATTCGACTCCATTTGATCCGAATGCGAAGTATCTCCCGAGCGAAGTAGAAATACAAACCTCAATTGAATTTGAAAAGAGCTTAGAAGAGCAAGACCTCTTAACGCCTGAAGCACTTCAAAAGACTACAACAGATTTCTCCTCTCTCAATAAATACGTGAACTTAACCCCCGCTCAAATGGATGCGGAAGCTCAGGCTTGGGCTAATGGAACCCCTTTACCCGAAAAAACACTTACTTCGGAAGAGTTAAAGACGCGATACGAAGCAAAAATTACTCAAATGAATACCTTCTATGAAAGTGCTTTAACGGATATTCCCAAGCTTTCAACTTTACAACTCAACAACTTGAGATCAAACTCATACTTAGGCATTTTCGTATATTCGTATCTTCAAGATTATTTAGCAGAACTTCCTCCGCAGGAAAAAGAAATTATTGAGAAGAATTTGACTTGGTTAGTAAATTTGAGAAAAGCCGCCATTGATGAAGTAGCTCAAAGAGGAATTTCAAAGTGAAAAAGAGAACAACGATTATTAAATTTTGCTTATTTGCAGTCCTGCTTTTAATAGTGTCTTCATGTGAAGATCCGAATAAGAATAAGGGGGGGGTGAACAAAGAAGGTTTTCTGGCTATTTGGTTTGAAAATTTACTTTCAACATCGGGATCCTATGACAACGCCTGCGATAATAATAATCTATCCACTTCGTTAACAGTGAATACTCCCGTTACCGAAAGCAGTTTCGGAACAAAGTATCGATTCACGACTGGAGCATCAGGGTTTAAATACAAATTCACACTCTCACCTGATTATCCGAACTGCGGCGCTCAAATCATCATCAATAATTGTCAAAGACCAAATGCCTTTGCAAATGACAGTATCGTAACTTGCAATTCTGGTACATATAAAAATTACGTATCAGGAGGAGCCCAGACTTGCCAGATCACATCATTCTCGAACCAAAGGGTGATAGTCCTCCTCTCTGCTTCGACAAATCAATATCCCAATACTCCTTGCGCAACTGTTCAGCTTGAGGTCTTACCATGAAGAAAGGTTTTCTTTTGTTTCTAATCTTTTCTTTTACATCTCTTTCTGCTCAACCCTTTAGTGGCATTCCTGAAACCAACCCTAATTCACCTATCTTTTGTAATACGACCGGTTATTTTTCGCCCCCCTCACAATCCTCACCTGATCCTTCAAATCCATTATATTACTCTAAAACAACGGTGACTTTTTTTGGAGATAGTCGGATTGATTTTGCCAATGCAATTCCTAAAGACTACAACCCGGCCCTCTATTATTTACCGACTCTCACCAATGGAAACTATCCAGGAAAACAATTTTCCTTGGGACTTTTTTACGGAGTCTCAAGTTTAGATTTCTATTTGGGAACAGATTCATCTTGGAACATACAGAATTTCGGACACGGTGGAGATAATTCAGATGCAATGCTTACGCATTTGAACACTTGTTTGGATAATATATCGAGTTACAAAATTGCACCCAACGTTGCGTTCGAGATTGGGGGAAACGATTATCTGCAAAATTTATTGATGCTCGTTTTAGTACCTTGGCATTCCCAAGAATATGTAAATCGAGCTTTAAACAATATTGAAAGATCGATTACGCGCTTTTACAAAATTCGGAAGAATGTTCTAATCATCGGAAATTATCCCGCAATCAGTTGGTCAGCTCAAAGAGGCTTACCTAACGACAATGGTTTTGCCTTTAAAGCGTTTAACTTCAAGTATCAGGCGATTCTTCAAGGTTATTCGATTACAGATATGACCAACTTTAAGAGTACTCTTACAGAAATGAAACCGATCCTGAGTAATGCTTTGATGGCGTATGGAGCAGTTACAGCTTTCACAGATTTACTTACTGGTGCTGTTATTGCTGGAGTCGGCTACAATTTAAACCCATATCAAGGTAATACATGTTTCGGCTCAGAGATTCCGACAAATGGCCCTGTGCCTGCTTATTTCTGCTGGCTCGCGGCAAATCAAGCCGCTCCCGCGACATTTCCTTCTTTTCTTATGGGCATTCAAGAAAGCGCATATCCTGAGATTCAAGCGAGGAGAAAGCCTTACTTTCAAGCTCAAGGATTAACATTGGAGTATTTACGTCTCTGGGAAGCGTTTGTTCATCCAGCGACTCTCGAACCTTGGGTAGCGAATGACGCCTTGATGGGAGACCTCGTTCATCCGAATGCAATTGGACTTACAGTTTGGGGATATCATGTTTCTTCAAAGATTAAAAGCCTGGGCTGGCATCTTCCGAAATCTCCCCCCGTAACACCTCCACCACCTCCGCCAACAGATAACGGAGGCGAGAATACAGGGAGAACTGAGCCTGGACCTTTAAGCGACTGGGATTTAATTATGCTTTGCTTCTTGTTTGGGATTTGTCATTTGTAAAATTTTGCGTTCGAAATTACGTAAAGAACTTAAAACATTTATATCTTGAAAAACGCGATTAAAATCTAACCTTAGGAAAATTCGAAAACAAAATTTATGAACATTGGAATTTTACATTTAACAGATATTCATTTTTCTCCGGAAACAGATGTATCAAATAAAATTAATGGGATCGCAAATATACTCTCAAGTAACTTACCAACATGTAAAATCATTTTTTTAATCATTTCAGGAGATATCGCGAACAGAGGTTCTGCAAAAGAATATGATTTAGCAAAGACTTTCATAGAAAACATGTCTATTGCTATTATGCACGCAAAAAAAAGCGTGGAACTTCGGTATATTCTCGTACCGGGAAATCATGATTGTAATTTAGAAAAAGATTCACAAGTCCGAATGAACATAATTTCGAATATAAATTATCAAACGTTAGGCACAGACAATACTGTAATTGATTTGGCTTTAACAGTTCAGGATGATTTTTGGAAATTCTACTCGAACTATCGTCCAATTCCAGAAAACAAACTCTACTTCAAAATACAGGAGAAAATAGAATCATATACAGTTTGTTTTCACTGCCTCAATACTGCGTGGATGTCAAACTTTAAAGAAGTACCCGGAACTCTGTTCTTCCCTGTTAAAAAGTTTAATGTAGAAAACTCAAAAGACCATTTAGATATCAGCGTTTATCATCATCCTGTAAACTGGTTCACTCCAAAGACAGAAAAGAGCAACCAACGAGAACTACAATCTTTCTTAGATTCTATATCCGGAATCCAATTCAGTGGCCATGAACACGTTATGTCTTTAGGCAATCGCGAGGATTTAGACAATTCAAATTCGTCAGTTTATATTTCCGGTCAAAATTTTAATTTAAAAGATAACCCTGGCAGTTGCGGCTTTAATATCTTAGAAGTGAACTTAGAAATTCGAGAGGCCACTCTTAGCAGATATTTCTGGAAAGAAAATATTTTCATATCAGAAAACACTAAAACCTTTCGTTACTCTATAAAGAAAAATAGAGACATTCAATTAAATGAAAACCATAAACGCGCGATTGAAGATATCAAGATTCCTTTGATACTCAATGGCGATAAATTAAATCTATCAGATCTCTACATCTTTCCTGACCTAGAGCGGACTGGAGTAGAAAACAACTCTTTAGATGAATATATAGATTCACTAAAATTCCTTGACGAGGAAGAATTTAGCTTTTCGATTTTAGAAGGAGAAAGCCAAGTCGGCAAAACATCCTTGCTCCATATGCAATTTCTGAAATTGTATGAAAGAGGCTACTACCCTTTATATATTGATGGATCAGAAATAACCAACCTAAAGCACGAAAGAATAACAAAGACATCTTTTGAAAAAGTTTATGATTCACAACCGACCGAATATGATAAATATCTTCAGTTACCACGCAGCAAAAAAGTAATTTTCATAGACAATCTTCACCGTCTTAAGTTTGATCATGAATCCAAAAGAAATCTACTTACGATCCTAACCGAAAATTTTTCTAAAGTCATCGTAACCGTTGATGCAGCTAATAGCATCTTACCCCTCCTGCACTCAGAATTCAGCAGTTTTACTTGTTTCAAAATTAAAGCATTCGGTTTCAAGAAAACCAATGATCTAATTGAACGATATTTCCGATTAAAGGAAAATCTACCCATAGCTGAAGACCAGGAATTACTCAGCAAAATCAAACATACGTTTGACCAGATAGGAGCTCTATTAGGCAATCAGATCCTACCTTCTTATCCTGTTTTCTTACTTTCGATAATTCAATCTCTTGAAAAAAACTCTTTTGATTTAAAAGAAACTTCCTTTGCTCATTGCTACCAAGCATTAATTACAATGGCTTTAGTCAACAAAGCAAAAGTCAATAATGACGATTTTAGCATCTATCTAAATTTTCTAACAGAGTTATCGTTCAAAATTTTCAATTCAGAAGACTTTAGGATAAATGAAATTGAGTATATAGAATTCCAAGTTGAATATAGCAAGAAATGGGTCCTTCCCGACCCTAAAAAAATGACGGAAAAGCTGTTAGAATCCCAAATTCTAAAAAACGAAAATTCTTCATTTGAATTTTCTTACAAATACATATTCTACTATTTAGTAGCCCATTATATAGCAAAAATTATTAATAAAGATGAAGGCAAAGTAATAATACAAAAATTATTCGAGTCATTACACTTAGAAGTAAATGCAAATATCCTTGTTTTTATAACACACCATTCTCAAGACGTAGCATTTATCCAAGAATCTCTGTTATCAGCAATGATACCGTTTAGCAATATTTTACCCATCTCGCTAAATAAAGAATGTCATCTATATAAACAAATAAATGAAATTGCTTCAGCAATCACCAACGACATCATTGAAGAAAATAGAAATAAACCATTGCTCGAACGTGAAAAAGCGTTAGTGAGTCATGATAAAGAAATAAGAAAATTAGAAAAAGCTCAAGGAGAAAGCAAATCAGGCTCAGAGGAAATCAATGAGTTTCTTTATCCGTTTGTTCAAGCTTATCGTTCAATTGACATAGTAGGTCAAATAGTAAGAAACAGAAGAGGTTCACTACCAAAATCGGAGATCGTTGATATAATTTCCGAACTTTATTTAACTGGCTTTCGAATGGCATCCTCATTTGGAGAAATTATTTCCAATGAAAAAGAAAGTTTAACTGAAGAAATAAAAGAAAAAATTCAAAACGATTACAAAGCAAAATACAAAGACCATCCATGGATGTTAGAAAAAGGACTTAATGATGAGGAAGTAATTAAGAAAATAAAGATTGCTTTTAATTTAATGACGCTAGGCACATGCCTTTCTATTTTCTCAAAACTCATTCATTCTGCAGGAATAAAAGATTTTAGGGAGATTTATGATGATGTTGCAAAACGAATTGGCACCCCAGCCGCTAAACTAGTTTCCTTCAGCATTAATTCGTATTTCAATAAAGTTTCAAGCAAAGATGTCCAACAATTAAAAGACCAATTCGAAGGAAACTTTGTAGCCACTTTCATCCTTAAGGCGCGAGTAAAATCATATATATATATTTTAATTACGTAGATAAAAAAGAGATTCAAAGGATGGCGCAAATTCTTGAAATGAAAATTAATCCTGCGAAAAAAATCTAATTGGGAGGATATATCTGACTATCCAAACATCAAGGCAGAAATTGAATTTTATTCTTGAGTTCGCTTAAATATTTATCATTATACCGATCGAACTCCAAACTAAAGTAGACTTTATTTACATTTTATTAAAATTTTACACTCGAGAGATTATTTCATATTTTATCATCTTGGACCTATTATTTTTAAAGCATAAATCCCAATCTGTAAATTCTCTTTCGGGGGCCCTAAAATCAGTCCTTAACATTCTTAAATAATTCATTCGAGCAGCGGCAACCCAATTTTTCGGCTTTACACGCCTATCTAATATATCCAAATCCCGTACAAAACAATTTAGCCGATTCACTTCTAAATGCATCATTCTTAGTTGAATTGATGAAATAGGATCGTACAATTCTTCCTTTTGAGCAAAATGATTTAGGAAATTAACAACGAGTTCGACTCTCCCTTGCCAGAGAAATTTCTTATCATCTTATTAATCAGATTCGCTGAATAGATCGCTCGAAATTTCCAATGAGGATCAGTTGCCATCTTTTTATATTTAAATTGGGTCATATACGTTAAAAGACTCTTACAAGAATTCTCAGCCGCCTTCCCCCAAGAAATCCACGCTATTTGTTCTTTATTTTCTCTTAAAAAATATCCGTGCTTCAAATTCAAATTTTGAGACAAAGACTGCGCCAACCAGCGCGGAAAGATTCTACTTTCGTTTTCGTTTTCGTTTTCGTTTTCGTTTTCGTTTTCGTTTTCGTTTTCGTTTTCGTTTTCGTTTTCGTTTTCGTTTTCGTTTTGACTTTTCGATATTGTATCCATATTTCATTCCCTTGAAGCTAATAATATCAGCAACCATGTGAATGATTTCTTCTTCCGTAAAATATCGCTTCAATTTTGCTAATGGCGAAATCACAAGGCAAATATTCTTAAACTCATGCTCACCACCTTTACGCAGAGGGAGAATATGTTCATTGAGCGCGTCTACCGGGAATACCTCTCTGCCGGTTAAAAAACATTTTCCCTTCTGTAACTTGAGAATCTTGTAAAAATCCTCTGCACGAAATCTATACATTTTAGATCGGATCGTCTTTTTCATTTAGATTTCTCCGAGAACTTCTTAGGCTTTCTATTTTTAAAATTGGTATATAACAGATATGGAAGAATCGAACCTCTCAACTTAATATGGAAATCAATCGTTCGATCGTAGCAGGATTTACCGATCCGTCTCCGTTCAATTAGTTTTAACCGAATCCATTTCCTTAAAATCAACATTACAGAAATTTTATGAGTGTTCAATTCTGAACAAATCTCGGAAACAGTCCGGTACTTTTTATCAGCCTTGTTCTCATTTATCAAATTCCAAATTTTAAAGGCAAGTCTCTGGTGCTTTAGCTCTTTGCTCCTTTGCTTATATGTTCCCTTTCCACTCATCCAAAAATCATTATGAGCAATCATCTCCTTTGACAATCTCGCTTTCACTTTTCGCAAATCGAACGAAGAATTAATCAAAGATTGGCCTGATTGAGCGATTACTTACTCTTTTGTTGATTGCTCTGCATCTATATAAACGTAATTTCTTATCGATTGTTTAAGCCAGTTTTCAGAAACAAAATTGGATTTTTCGAGTCCATAATTACTCGAACTTTTCCCCAACAGACCTTGATTCTCTGATATAATATCAAGACCGAGAACTCTGGCGTTTTTGAGAAACGAGAATTCGTTTAAATAGAGCGTCGAGTTCTCCGGCCTTAGATAGCAATAAGTACCGAACGAAGTTTTCAGCAGTCTCTGGTTACCTTCCGCTACTTGTGAATGAACTCCATTCTTGCTCCAACGATCCCTCGCCCATCGATATCTCCCCTCTTTTGATTTTGCAGAGTGATTTACAGATCTGTGGTTCTTGTAAATTCCCCAAAGCCATTGATATCCTTGGTCTGTAAAGAGAGGCGTTCTCATTGGAAGATGATCCTTAATGATCGGTCCAAGTGTGTTTGCTTTTTGATTTGGAACAGAATGAAAGAATACAGGACCACCCTTCACTGCAATCGTATGAACTAAGGTTCCAACCTGACGTCCTCCAAGTTTTTCTGAAAGATAGATCGATGCTGTTGCTCCTCCATGACGGTATCTCTTTCGACCTTTGTTGGCTCGCTCGGATGCAGAATACAAAACGGCTGTATCCGCGCAAATATACGACCGGTGCTTCATTTTGCTCGTAATATCGATGTCCTCATCGGCTGGAAGTGAGAAGTCACGGAACTCTACTTCAAGAGCTTTGAAAGTAATCTCTTTGTACTTTGGAAGCTGTTGTGATGCGAACAGTTGAAATCTTCTTTTGAGAAGTGTGGCTCCTTTGTAAGAGATGGAGAGACGCTTGGAGATTTCTACGGTTGTGATGACTTTCGGATGTTGGATGAGAGATTCGTAGAACACGTAGCCAAACATCCACTTCGGAAGTTTGAAATGATGAAGCGGTGTGTATGAGAGTCTTGACGTTTGGTAATTACAAATCGGACAACGAACGACGTCCGGTCGTGTTGAAATTTCTTTGGTAAGAATTTGATCTTCGCAATTCACACACGTCTTTGCGTAGAAATCATCGAGAATCTTTTTTGTAATCCGTTCGAAAAATGGAATCTGGATTCCTGCGTGTTTGTATTTTTTCGGTGGGGATTTGCTGGCTGATTTCTTACTTCGTTTGCGAACTTGAACTGCGCTCTGTCCTTCGTTTACGTGAGGGTTTTGAACAATGGTTCTAGGGAATCGTTAGTAATCCCTTCGGTGGAAAACAAACCGCTGGCCTTGAATGGCCTCCGGTTTTCCCCCGATGAGATCCCCACCTTACCCCTCTTCCCTCATCAACTTCCCCAGCAAGCACACTTTCATTCTCACAAATCACATCCAACCCAAACACATGAGCATTCTTGAGAAAGGAAAACTCATTCAGATAACGAGTAGAGTTCTCAGGACGGATGTAACAGTAATAAGAAAAGGCTGATTTCAAGAGCCTGTGATTTCCTTCGGCTACTTGTGAATGACAACCGAGCTTCGAGAAGCGATTTCTTGCCCATTTGTAACGAGCATCTTTAGAATGAGCCGAGTAATTCACTGAACGGTGATTTTTGAAAATGTTCCACAAAAATTAATACATCGAATTCGTCCGCCGGGGCTTTCGAATTCTTTTTGGAAGATTCCGTTTTGGAAGAAAAGGAGAATCCTTATAGATCAATCGAAGCATTCGGTTTTTTAAACCGAAGTCGCAGATTCCAAAAGAAACGAAGCGCGTTTTAAGCAACGACGGAACGCTTTTTTTACCCGTAACGGATCTCCCGAAGGAAATATCTTGTTTCCAACCGGTTCTCGCCCTAAACTTTCATTCTCCGAAACGTAGCGTTTATTCCAAAGAGCGTTTCCGAATTCCTAAATAATCGCTTTTTGCGGAATTATCATTTTTGAACTTGTTTTAATTCATGGAGCCTTAGGGCAAAACGAAAATGATACAGAAAGAATCCATTCCATTTTCCGTAAGTATTTCCGCGCTTCTGTTGTTCACTCTTTCCTGCAGTGAAGCGGAACGGATGTCTTTTGACGCGCTCAAAAATCCTTTGGTCGCGTTAATCGAACCTTCCCGCGTCGCAAATTCTTCTTCCCAAACCGGAACGACTACTCCGACCTGCAGTACGACAAAAGGTCCTTGTTATATATTCGAACTCTATAATATAGCCGGGGTTCTCACCGATGGAAACATGGGAGGAATTTCGGGAGCCGATACTCTTTGTCGGAATGCGGCCGCGCTTTTACCTTCTTCTTTTGGAGCGCCGAGCGAATACAAAGCGATGCTTATGGATGAATCCGGGACTCGCGATCTGACTCACAATTGGGTTTTGTATCCGAACACAAAGTATCTCAATATCAAAAAGAGCACCTTAAATCCGAACGATAGCGCGCTCGTGTTTACGACCGATTCTCAAGGAATGTTCGGCGGCACGCTGAGCAATGCGATCATCGTGGACGGAACCAGACCACCAGGAACGTATACGTTCACCGGAGTTCGAATCGATACTCCCAGCTTCGTCGGAACGTGGCTTCCCGGATCGTTTCGGAGTTGTTTTGATTGGACGAGCACCGTCGCGGGAACCAGTTACGGTTCCCTAGGAGATCCGACGCAAATCTTTTCCTCGACCTTTATCGATCGCGGATACAGTTCCGCGCAAGTGTGCAATACGACGCACGGAATCTACTGTGTCCGTCAATGATGGACGCTTGGATCGATTGCAATCGGAAATTCCAAAGGCTTATTCTTAGACAATAGGAAATAATTTTTAAACAAAAAGGAAGAAAAGATGTTCTTTCAAAAAATCAAAAAAATACTTTTAGGAATTTTGATTTCCTTCTTTTCGTTATTCTTTATCGCGATCGTTTTCACTTGGGAAGGCGATCGTTCGGTTGAGGATTTAAAAGAACGCTGGGCTTCGCCGCCTTCCACTTTCCTTACATTCAAGGAAATGAATATTCACCTCAGAGACGAAGGCCCTAAATCCGATCCGGTTCCGATCGTCTTGATTCACGGAGGAGGCTCTTCTCTTCATACCTGGGACGCGTGGACGACCGAACTCAAATCCTCTCGAAGAGTGATTCGTTTTGATCTGCCCGGTTTCGGATTAACGGGCCCTTCTCCGGATCAGGATTATTCCATGAAACGTTATACGGAATTTATGATCGCTTTGCTCGATCGACTTGAAATCAAACGTGCGATTCTCGTGGGAAATTCTTTCGGAGGCAACGTGGCCTGGCGCACAGCGCTCGAACAACCGGAACGTTTTCAAAAATTGATTCTTCTGGATTCGGGCGGTTACAAAACGGAATCGGTTTCCGTTCCGATCGCGTTTCGAATCGCGAGGATTCCGGGCTTAAGCAATCTCCTTCAAAACATTCTTCCGAGAAGATTAGTCGAATCGAGCGTAAAGAATACATACGGCGATCCTTCGAAAGTCACCGAGGCTTTGGTAGACCGTTTCTTTTTTCTCGCGTTAAGAACGGGCAACAGAAAGGCTTTAGGACAATTTCAGCAACAACTAGTTTCAGAATCCGGAATATTCGAAAATCGTATTTCTGAATTGCGTCTTCCCACGTTGATCCTTTGGGGAAAAAAAGACAAACTACAACCTCCGATCAACGCGGAAAAATTTCATAGAGACATTCAAGGAAGCAAGCTCGTCGTTTTTGAAAATTTAGGTCATATTCCACAAGAAGAAGATCCGAAAGAAACATTGAAGGCGGTTGTGGAATTTATCCGTTGATCCGCGCTTTTCGTCTCGCTCGTTTTAAACTTAAAAAGAATGGACGGTTCTCCCAAATCGCAAAACTGAGAAAGCCGGTTTCCTCGACCGGCTTCGTATTTTTGTTTTTATCACTGGTCCTTTTATCCTGTAGCAACCTCCTCAAGAACGACGAGGAAAGAACAAACATTCTCTTTTCGGAAATTCAAATCCGTAAAGAAAGGGAAAGAATTCATCTTCGATTTACGTTCTACCGTGAAATCAGCGAAATTTTAGACGGAAAAGAAAACAAAGGTTTTGGCAGAGCGCCGCTCGTAGTCGACTTCCCGAAAATCGACGAACGACCGATGCAGGAAACGGAAACGAAGGGAATCCGTTTTTATTTTACGGAAATTGAAAACATAAAAAAAGAATATTCCATTTCACTGATGCGAAAAGACGGTCTCTATAAGGCGAAATTTCACTTTGACCCGAATGATCCGCCTACATCCATTCGTTTAGAATTTAGGAAGTAAGGATCAACCCGCCAACGACTTATATCAATCAAAACGGACTCAACGTATACAAACATAAATTTCCCTTTTTTAATTTCGGGATTCAAATTCAGTTTTAAGATTTTTACGAATCGTCAAACATCCGCGGCTCATCCGATTCGAGTTTCCAATTCTCCTTTTCCAAAACCGGTCCGTCGCGGATCGATAAATCTTTGATACAAAATCAAAAAACAAACCAAGGAAATAAGATAAAAACCGAGCAGAACAAAACTCAGATTGCCCGCGCCGAACCATTGAAAGAAAGTCAAACAGAGATAAAACAGACGAATCGGTTCCAAAAACAAAACCCATTTTTTACGATCGCAGATTCCCCCCACACAAACAAAGGTAAGAATGCTCGCAAAAAACACGTTGTGGAGAACCGATTCGGGGATTCGCCCTACATTCAAAAGAACTAAAAAGGAAATCAAAATCGCCGCAAAAGACCAGAACAAAACATAAAACAAAAGCCCATTGGGCAAAGGAATATCATATTTTTCGAATATTCCCGGTTTGTCTTTCTCCCGGTGAACGTCCTTCTCCTTTCGAAACGCATTTCCGTTCTCCTCCTCCGTCTCGTTTGTCGATCCGGGAGACGCAAAAAATAAGTTCACCTTGTCCTTCCAATTCGAAGAATTTTTCGCGGACTGAATCATCTCCCACCAATAGTGAAAATTCGCCCATAGAGGATTAAAACTTTTGAGTTGCGTCGTAATTCCGTAAACCGGAGTTTCCGTTTCGGGTTCGAAAGTGCCGAACCATTTGTCGAAGAAGATAAACATTCCTCCGTAGTTTTTATCGATATAACGGGGATTTCTTCCGTGGTGCACCCTATGATGAGAAGGCGTATTGAAGATCGACTCGAACCAAACGGGTAACTTGGAAATGAATTTCGTATGAATCAAAAATTGATAGATCAGACTGAACTGCGCGTTGAAGATCATCACAGCGGGAGGAAATCCGATCCAAGCAAGCGGGAGATAAAAAACCCAAGTGAATAAACCCCGGAAACTCGCCTGACGAAAAGCGACTCCGAGATTGTATTCTTCGCTTTGATGATGAACGATATGCCCGGCCCAAAGAAAATTGATCTCGTGACTCAGCCGATGATTCCAATAATACGCGAACTCATAGACAAAAAGACAAACGATCCACGTTAATGCGACAATGATAAACGACATTACCTTCGAAGAAATCCCGAAGAGATCGCGAGTCGGCATCCACCACAAAGGTTCGCCGGGCCAAGCGGGAAGATCGAAGATTCTCCAGTGATGATAAATCCAAAGATAACCCGCGATCGTGATCGTATGAAAGAGCACGATAAAGATCTGATTGGAAATTCCGGTCGCTAAGTTGTCCAGAGAATCGTTCCATCGATACGCCGGAATCCCCCGATACAAGGAATATAAAACTTCCACGACGATCAAAACGAACAAACAAGGAATAAAAAGTACGACTAAGTTCTGTTCCATATTTCCGAATCGTTGAACCGATGTTACTCAAGATTGTTCCGAAATCCGAAAAAGGACAATTCAATTTCTTTTTTCCGAGCGAAGACGGTTCTCGTTTCCGCTTTACGGCATTCTTTTCCAAAAACGTTCCAACGACGGTGCCGTTCCTTTTCCTGTATCATTCATTCCTAAATATCAGAATTCTATGGACGGAAACTTGCAACCTTCCAGTTTCATTGTATGATTCCTAATTTAAGAATGATCCAAAGATCGCTCGCGTTTTTTTTATTCCTTCCATTCTTCTTTGTATCTTGTACGATGTGGCCTGCTCTTACCTATCTCGTTTCCGATTCGAAATCGGGAGATTCGAATTCTTTTTTTCCTCTTGCGTTGGCTCTTCTCGCGCAAGGAGCGGACGCAAGCGGTTCCGCGCCGACGCCCAATCTTTTGTATGTCGCGAACTACAACGCGAACAGCCTTACGATTTATAACGCGAAAACGGGAGCCTATTTAAACGGAACTCTTGCGAATTCGACGTTCCCCACTCAGGCCGGTCCAGACTTCGTTGCGGTCAATCCGAAAGCGAACGTTCTTTATGTAACCGCACAAACCGGAAACTCGATCACATATTTTAATGCGAAGACGGGTGCGTATATCAACGGAACTCTCGCGAACTCGAGCTTTCCTACCGGGAACGGTCCGATTTTTATCGGAGTCAATCCGGACGCAAACTTGATCTACGTTTCGAACGCGAACTCGGGAACGGTCACGTATATGAACGCGACGACCGGCGCGTATATGAACGGAACTCTCGCGAACTCGAGCTTTCCCACTTCGGGAACCACTCCGCAGGGTTTGACGGTCGATCCCGTCGGGAATCGAATGTATATTTCCAATTTCGATTTGGATAACGTTACCTACTACAATGCGACCACGGCTTCCGCAACTTCCAGCTTTCCCGCACAATCGGGGCCGACTTCGATGGCGTTGAATACCACCGCCAATCTTTTGTATGTGGGCAACAACGCATCCAATTCGGTTACGATCTACAATGCGACCACGGGAGCGTATTTAAACGGAACCCTTGTCAATTCGAGTTTACCCGTGGGAACCGGTCCGGTTTCGCTCGCAGTCAATCCCGCTTCGAATATTTTGTATTCCGCAAATCAGACCTCGGAGACGTTAACGCTTCACAACGCGACGACCGGAGTTTATCTCAACGGAAGTCTCGCCAATTCCAGTTTTCCAACGGGCGTTCGACCCTACGCGGTTGCGGTTAACGCAACTGCCAACATAGCCTATGTGGCAAACTCGTCTTCGCAAACGGTAACCTACTACAATGCGGCCACGGGCGCTTATCTCAACGGAACCCTCGCCAATTCGAGCTTTCCGACCCAAGCGGGACCTTCCGCCGTAGCGGTCAGTCCCTGACCTGAGAATTCCGAAGTCGAAGCTTAACTCAAAAGCGATACGCGTGCCAATGGATTTCGCTACTCTGAAGATAAAATAGAATAGAATAATATGCTAAAATATGTAGAAAGATGATGTACAAAAGGAATCCGTAACAAAGAACGTTGAACAAGTTAAAACGTCTCTTCATAAAATCCCTCGTCCCTCAGGCCTTTCTACCCGAAATGATCCAAGCGCTCGATTCGATTTCGATCCGATCCGGAACGTATCGTTTATGAAGCGTTTCAAAAACTTCCGCTTTGATTTTATCCTTAAGATTTTGATCCGCGTTGGAAAGAGCGGAAACGATGGGGGCCGCCACTTCGGTCATCACATTCCAATACGTTTCCGCGTTTTTACATTTCAACTTTCCCGAACTTTCTTTGACTAAGATATATTCCAGACCCGCGTCTCTGAAAAGATCCGAAACCACGTTCGCGTCGGAACAACGAAACATACCCGGAGCGCCCGGAGTCGGAGCGGGCAGAGAAATATTTCTTTGAATCGCTCCTAAGATCGCGGTGATCCAAAAATTCTTTTCGGGCGCGTTCCAAACCGAAGCCGCGATTCTTCCTCCGGGTTTTAAAACTCGAAACATTTCGCTCGCCGCCAATTTCATATCCGGAAAGAACATAAAACCGAAACGACAACTGATCGCGTCGAACGTTTCGTTTTCGAAGGGAAGTTCGCAAACGTCGCAAACATGGGTTTCGATATTCGAAATTCCTCGTTTGACGGCGCTTTCCCGAGCGATCTCCAACATATCCTCCGCAAGATCGGTAATGACTACCTTACCCGCATTCAAACGAGTCGCGATCGTCAAACCCGGTTCTCCCGTCCCGGCGGCGACATCCAAGACTACATCCGTATCTTCCAAATCAAGAGTGTGAATGATCACATCCCCCATCGGTTGGAGGAAATCCATAAACAAGTCGTCCCATTTCTTCCAACCCTGAGAAAACCGATTCCAGGATTCCTTTTGTTGTTCCCGTATTTCTAAAAGATTCTGTTCCATTGAAGATTCTAACCCCTAATTTCCGGACAAAATGCCCTTTCTCGCTGACTTTCGATCGATTTAGCTTACTTACTGATCGATCAGTAAGTAATAACAAACCAAATTCTCAAAATTTTCATCCGAATTCGGTTTTTTGGACCGGATCGGAAGAAAATGATGCCCTAAGTATCAGAAGGCTTACTTACTAATCAGTAAGTCAATAATAAATTTCTGAATCTCAAAACAAAAGCCATAAGAACCTTAAAAATTGGGGGAGAATCCGGGTTTAAGAATCGATGAAGGAGGAAAGAATGGCGCCTATTTTTTCGGAGAATTCTTGCGTAGGAAGATCCGCGACCTTTTTGATCTGAAGACTTCCGAAAAGCTGACCGTATCCGAAACTCGCGCTCATAAAAATCCAAGAAAGCATCTTCGAAGTTTCCCGATCGGTTACGAATCGACTCACCTCTTTTTCCAAAGCCGTATGAATCGCTCTCATCGTCTCGTGAATGACCTTGCGATCCGATTCGGTGAAGTTCGGAAATTCCGCCAAAAGCCAACGTTCTTTTTTGACGACATCGGAATCGTGAGCGCATACTTTCAAGGCCACTCCGGTCAATAATTCTTTCAGAGAATTTGCGGAAAGACCCACCAGAAGAATTTGTTCCGGGTCCGGTAAATGAGAACGAAGAACGTCCTTGAGAATCGATTCCTTTCCTTCCGGAAAATAATAGTAAAGCGCCGCAGTCGTACAACGGGAAGCTTCGGCGATCTGTTTTATGGAAACGCCGTTGTAACCGCGTTGGATGAATAGTTCTCCGGATTCGCTTACGATCGTATCGCGTAAACCTGTTTCTTGCATATTTCTCAGACTCGCCTCAACATTAGAATCGAACGAAAAAAGTCGACCGCCACAAAGAACCAAGGTGGAACTTTCGCGTCATGTCAACCCTATTTTGGACGAAAGACTTTTCATTTATCGGATGAGAATGCGGATCCTCGCAAAAACAAAAGCGGATTCTTTTAAAAATCATGACGGGATTCGAGTTTCTGCACGTTTTTCCAAGACTCGAAAAATCATCCGTGGTATTCTTATCCGAAAAGAAAACCGAACGAGGAACCGAAGAATGGCAATGAACGTAGCAGAATTATTATATCATAATGTCCCCGTAGATATTTTTACTCTCAAGGAAAACTGCACTCTCTTGGAACAAGCGCAGAATTTGATCGATCAGTGTTTTCCCGGCGCTACCAATATGAAAGTGATCGGCGTGAACGCGGACGTTTCCGAAGCGGACATTCCTTACGCGCAAAGCAATCGTGCGCTTCACGGGTTTATGCACGGAGGATGTTTTTTCAGCGTGGGTGATACTCTTACATCGATCATGGCTTTTTTTCACGTGGAAAACGAAAGGGAAAGAACGTTTACGATGGACGCTTCCATCCGTTATCTTCGTCCGATCCGTACGGAAACGGTGCGCGCAAAAGCGAGACTCGTTCAGAAGAACGGAAAAATTTTGGAATACGTATGCGACTTTTTCAACGAGGAAAACAAAAGAGCCGCGCAGGCAAAATACAAATACGCGATCGCGGAACCTCGTTGAATCATAAGATCCGATTTTGCGAAACGAATTCGGATTTCTATTGCGTCGGATCGTTCGTCGATTACGTTAAGCGAATGCGGAACGTAATCTGCGTACTCCGGGGAGCCGTTCTTTTTATCGGAAAGTTACCGGACCTCGCGTTTCATTCTACCGTAACCTCGGCGGCGGTTGTCGGATTGGATTTCGAAATCAAAAAAAGAATCAAGGGCGATCCGCAGTGGATGAGCGCGCGTTCCTTTGTGTTCGACGGAATCTTAAATCACGAAACGATTCTTACCGGAAACGTGGGGATCCTATTCGCCGATCCGGGAAGCGAAATCGGAACCGTTCTTTCCCGTGACGCGGGTCCGAATCGTCTATACCCAAATCCTTCCTGGGCCCCCGAATTGATTTCCACTTGTTCGGAAATTCTGAACTCGCAACCGGAACAATATTCAGAAATTCTAAACCGATTGTTTCCGTTCCATCGTTCCACTCCGGATCAAAAATTTATGGAAGACGATCGATTGATTCTGATCTTACGAAGACTGATTGAAAATCCGGAAGAATCGGTGAACGTGGACGAACTGGCCGACGAAATCGGAATGTCCGCGTCCTGGCTACAACACGAGTTTAAAAACGCGATCGGACTTCCGTTACGCGCGTTTCGAAAATGGTATCGTATGAAATCGGCGGTGATCGCGCACAAACAAGGTGCGTCGCTCGCGGACGCGGCTTTAAGCGCGGGTTTTTACGATCAAGCCCACTTTACGAACGCGTTTCGGGAAATTTTCGGAATCTCGCCCTCTTCCGTTTTTGGAAAAGGAGAACCGATTGATTGGTATTTTGAAAACGAATCGCTCGAAAAAATTCTCGCCAAACTTTGAAAAGGTGATCCGAACCTTCGTAAACGGAAACGATTCTTAGTCGTCGATCTTTTTTTTCTTTGAATTTACTTACAAAATTTCGTGAGTTCGTACCGGTTTCGATCCGACTTCGAACAAAAACTTGACCGTTCCGATTTTTTCGTTTTCCATATCCTCCGATGAGCCAGGAAATCGATTTCAAGATCAGACATAGCATTTTTCTTCCGTTTCCCAAAAGGCTTCGAATCGATTCAAAAACGATTTCTTACGGAGGAGTCGAACTTCGTTGCCACGACGTAAAGGAAATCCGTTACGGGATCGTTCAGCTGTATATCAACGGGATCAAGGCCAATCGAACGTATTCCGTTTTTTTAAAGGACAAAAACGATGGGCTGATTCGAATCGAATTCGTTTCGGTTCGCCCTTTCGTAATCAATCAAAAGGTGGAGAATCTCTACTTTTCGATCGTCGATTCCCTCTGGGATAACGTCACCAAAAGACTGACCGAGGAAGCTTTGTACAATTTGGAAAACGGCAGATCCTATAAGATTCCGAACGTGGAAGTCACTCCGAAAGGCGTTCGGTTTACCATGGTTCGATGGTTTAAGAAGAACGAAGAACATTTCGTGGCTTGGAAAGATTTACGAAAATATTCCGAGGATGGAAACCTCCATTTGTATTCAGAGACTAATCCGAAAATTAAAATCAAGATCAATCTTCAAACCGTTTGGAACTCCCCTGTTTTAGCCTCCGTTTTGGACTTTCTCTGGCAGGACGGAAGGGCTTATGCCTTGGCCGAAGCGAACGATCGTTTTTAAAAAGTCGAACCGATTCCTTTCATTCAAAAGACATTACAAAAATTGAATTCGTTACCACACGTTCGGCGATAAATCGTAACTCGAAAAAACAAATCGGAAGCCCCGCTTTGAAAACGACGAGGCTTCCGATTTCCATTCTAACTTAGAAAATACAAAATCACTGCGATCAACGGAGGCAATCCTTGAATGAACGCGGCGCGAGCCATCGCCGGTTTGGAAACGAACAAAACCGTTCCCGCTCCGAAAACGGAAAGACAAGCAAAGACTAAAACCGCCGGAGCGTATCCGGGATGAAGATCGAAGAATACGGCTCCGTAGATCGCTCCGATCGCAAGAAATAAATTATAGAATCCTTGATTGAGAAAAACGGTCTTCATCTGTTCCGCGGTTTTAGAATCGGGAACTCCGAAGCGTTTATAAATTCTGGGGCGCATCCACAAAACGCTTTCCATCAAAAAAATCCAAACGTGAAGAAGGCCGACGATACCAGCGAGAATCCTGGCGGTTAAAATCATGAGTTATCTCTCCTAAACAAATTGTCACGGAATCATACAAGGTTCCCGGCTTTTTGTAAAGAACGAAGTACGCCATTTTCCGATGTGATTCCGCCATCGAAAAATTGGCTCAATCGCATTTTTTATTGTAAAACGGTCATGATTTTAGAATCTTGCGGCATGGAAGTCGTCATTCTTTTGCTCCCCGGAGCGCCCGCTTCGGTCATCACGGGTTTGCGCGAATTCTTTGAAATCGCGGGCCTGGACTTGAACACTCGACGCAGATCCGGTCTTTGCAGGGTGAGAACCCTGGCCTTACAATCCGAACCGGTCGCCTTACACGGAAAGGTTCAGATCGTCCCGGACCTAGTGGGAAGATGTTCGGACGCGGACGTGGTCATCGTTCCCGCAATCGGGCCGAACGTGAAAAACGTTAAGAGAAGATTCTCCTTGGAAATAGAATGGTTGAAGGAAGTCGCTTCGCAAGGAACAAGAATTGCGAGCGTTTGTTCGGGCGCTTTCGTTTTAGCGGCCACGGGTTTGCTTCATAAAAAATCGGCGACCACACATTGGCTCTTCGCTCCTCTCTTCCGGAGAATGTTTCCGACGATCAGTTTGGACATCGATAAGCTCGTGATCGACAACGGACAATTTCTCACTTCGGGCGGTAGCAACGCGTTTTACGATTTGGGTCTTCATATACTCGAACAATTTTTGGGAAGAGAAATCGCGTTGCAATGCGCGAAACATTTTCTTCTGGATACGGATCGGATTTCACAAACACCGTTTATGATGTTCTCCGTTCAAAAACATCACGGGGACGAATCGGTCGCCGCGGCGCAAACGATTTTGGAAAAGGATTTTTCGTCCTCGCTTTCCATGGACGATGTCGCACAACGTGTTGGTTTAAGTTCCAGAAGTTTCAAAAGAAGATTTAAAAACGCGACGGGCGATCCGCCTTCCACGTATCTACAAAGACTCCGAGTCGAATACGCCAAAAGACGTTTGGAAGAAGGAGACGAATCCGTGGAAGAGATCAGCTACGCGGTCGGCTACGAAAACGTGGGATTTTTTCGACTTCTTTTTAAAAGATACGCGGGAAACACTCCCCTCGAACACAGAAAGAAATTTTCGGTTCATTCGAAGTTGGGCGAAAAAAGACAGTAATTCTACGATGCGGGTAAGAATAAAAGCGGAGCTTCCGCGCCGCCTCCTATTTTACGTTTTTTGAATATAAGAATCAATTCCCCACGCACCATTCTCCGTGGCCCATATGCGTTTTATCCAAAAGACAAGCCGCTTTCGGACGGCAGTACATCAGAATCGTCAACGTTTGGTTCGTAGTAAATTCTTGAACGTTGGCCCCGCAGGGAGTCGTGCCGATGGCTTTGATACAAAAGTCGATGTCCCTTTGGGTATAATACGAACTCGGTTCTAAAAAGGAAAGCGGTCCCTTCGGGTTTGAAGAATCCTTCCAAAAAAGTATGACGGCGTTGCTTGCAACCGGATCCAAGATATTGCAGGAAAGAAGTTTTCCTCTCAATGCGGTTTCAAATCGATTCTTAAAGTCGTCGTCTCCGGCCACTTGATCCCCGCCGATTCCGGCGCAAAAAGAAACCGTCGCGGTCAACGTGAACGCGTATCCGAAGAGTAACAGAGTTTTTAAAATATTCTTTATTTTCATTGAATCAAACCTTGGATGGATTTAGTTTTTCGAACGATAATTCATCCAAGATTCAATCATAAAAATCCGCCGAAATCCATCAAAGAAAATCCGTTGGAAATTTTTTTCGATCTACTTCTTTTCAAAAAAAGAAAATCCGAAATTGCGGATCTCTTCGTTGCAACGAAATTGATTTTTGGAATACATCGAATTCAACTTTTCCAAAAAGGAAAAATAAACCGAAGTCTTGTTCTCGTTTAAAAAATTCTTAAAACTTTTTCGAGCTTCGTTTGAAAGAACGCAGGATTCTTCCTTACATTCGCAAACGGGCGTATTGTCGAGTCCGTTCACGTAAAAACCGAAATATTCTTTCAAAAGACCTTCGATCATCGTTTTTTCAGGAACGGTACTGAATTCTTTTAAGAACGTTTCGATCTTCGCGATGCGTTTTCTCATTTCCTCCCAGGAAATTCCGATTCCCGCGTCGCAAGTGTACGGATACCCGACCTTACTCAACAAACGGATCGTTTCTTTCAAGGGAAAGGTATAATTTTTTAATACGACCAGAGAATGATCGTAGTATTCGATCAACGCCGCGTCCCCTTCGCAGTATTCCACGGTCAAACCGTGGGAATTGAGTTCTCGTACGAGCGCGGAATCGGTCCACTTTCCGTAATCGTTTTGAAGTTTTTCCTGAAGTTTGGAATCGATTTCGACACTCTGCGTTAATACGAATTCGGTATAAACCCGAAACGCGTTTTCCGCATCCGGAGAATTCGGCGGAAACTTGGAAATAAATTGATTCTCCGCTTTTTGCAAAGAGGAAAGTTCTCCGGTTTTTAAGGAATCCAGATATTTTTGATAAGCGACCAGAGAATCAGCGTTCGAAACGTTCTCGAGATATGCGTCGAACACCCATCCCTTTTTATACAAACCTTCCACTTCGACCCAGTTTCCCTTTTTGCCGTTTAAGGTTTCGGTCTTATCGGATCTACCGATGATCTTTACTCGAGTCCCGTTCGGAAGCAATCGGACCGTGGAATTTTTTTGACCGGCCCCGTCCCGAAGATACAAACCTCCGTTTGCGTTCACTTTCGCATAACGTTCCTGCGATTCCGAGTGCAACGTGTTTCCGGAAATAAAAAGAAAAACAAACGGAAAAAGGATGAGATAAATAAGTCGTTTCATGAAAATTCTTACGGCCTTGAAATTTTTGAAACGAGAATCGTATCGACTCGAATCGGATTCAAGCAATTATCGCGTAAGTTTTTCCATTCTCAAAACGAAAAGAAACGGCAACTCGTCGAAACGACGAGCCGCCGAAAAGGAAGTTGCAAGATGCTGAATGTCAATTCGGACCGGAAGGCCACAAGAATCGATCGAAGGAATAGAATCGTACTCTTTGACGATTGTTCTTATCCGTGCAAGCGCAAGTGTTCCCGCCCACTAAGGAACAACCCTGGCAATATCTTCGATTCGTTTCGGGAGGCGGACTCGTTACGATCCACTTCTTTCCGTTCGGATCTGTATAAAAGGAGAATCCTCCGGAATGTCCGGGTTGATACGTCATCGTATACGTGGTCAACGCGTTATCGGGTCCGAGTTTTGTTTGATTTCCTTTCCAGACTCGGATCACGTTCGGACTTGCGGAGAATAAAATACAAGCCTTATACCATCCTCCGTTTTTGTAATATACGTCGCAGTCCTGAACCCCGTCCTTTCCCGCGCTGTTGATATTATTTCCGGTCGTCACGTCTAGAAAACTCGAACAGGTTCCGTCCGTATAATTACACTGTCTTTCGTAGTATTGATCGTAAGAATAGAAGCGCGTCTTTGCCGAAAAACTTTGGTTGTTCGGATTAGGAATCGACTGTCCTACGAAACCTACGGAATGATCGAAGAATCCCAGATTCTGAACCGTTCCCGCTCCGTTGAATCGATACAACTGCGACTTCATATCGATTCCGTTGCTCGTAAATCCCACGTAAGCCCATCCGTTGTAATAGAAGATTCCGCTCGGATGATCGTAAGAAGAACCAGCGTTGAACTTACGGATCAATCTTCCGTATTTGTCGTGAACGAAAAGATACGCCGTATTGTTTCCGTTCGTATCCATACAGGAAGAATAGAAATAGTTTCCGTCGAATTTGATTCCCTGGGAATGACATCCGTTTTGACTGCTACCGATCGCCGCGGTTCCGACCTCTTCCAAAAAATAATCCACGTTTTCGACCGGATAATCCGCTCCGCTGATGAGACTTTGTACGTTCAATCCTTGCGCGTTCAGATAAGGCGCCGCCGCGAACAAGATAAAGACCGCGGCGAAGCGCATCTTATTTTTTATATATTTCATTTTTATAATATTCTCCCCTTCTCTTTTTTGAATCCAAAACGGTCGGCGCAGAATGTTCGGAAACGGGGGAAGCTTCAATCAATTTTTTATTTCTTGTTCGAATCGCGGGGACCACCTTATAAGTTAGATATTTTAAAATAAAAACCGCGTTCAAACGGCGATTCCACCGGTTCTTATTTTTAAACTTTCGTTAGAAAAAATAGAAATCGATCCTGAATCCGCGCGTTTTCCGTTTGTCCAAGACGTCGACGGAAGTACCGACTTTCGAGTCGTCCGATCTTTTTATATTATAGATCCGTAAAGAATGGAGACATTCGGATCCGTTTTTCGCTTGTCCGCGACTCAAAACTATGAAGGATTTTTCGTTTAAAGCGAAGACGGTTTAACCGCCGATTTACGCTACGGATGCGAAAACTTTCGAAACTTCTTTGCTTCGATCCAAGCCCCGCGATAAGGACAATTCTATGAAAAGAATGGAGAATCTCAAAACCCGAAAGGAATTCCTTAAGGCATTGACCCTTTTAGGCGCGAGCGCCGCGCTCGGTTCCGTGTATGATTGTTCCGGTCTCGACTACGGGGAAGAATCTTTGCGCCTCCGTAAAACTTCGACCTCGAACGTTTCGACCGATCCGAAATTGGAACTCATACGTTATGCGATCCTTGCTCCTTCCAGTCATAATTCTCAGCCGTGGAAATTCTCGATGGAGGATAACACGATCCGCATTTTTCCCGATCTTTCCAGAAGACTTCCGTTCGTTGACCCCCAGGATCGGGAATTGTACATAAGCATCGGATGCGCTCTCGAAAATTTGGTCGTGGCGGCAAAAGCTTTGGGATTCGAATCCCAAATCGAATCCTTTCCCAAAAACGAACCCAAGGAATGTATTCGCATTCAACTTTTAAAATCGAAACCGGTCTTAAACGATCCTTTGTTTCTTGCGATTCCCAAAAGACAATCCACTCGAAACGAATACGACGGCAAACCGGTTCCGTCCGAAGATTTGAAACGCTTGGAATTGGATTCGAAACATTCCCAAGTGAGAACCGTTCTTTTTACGGATCAAAATCGTATGAACCCTTTGGTGGAGTGGATTCGGGAAGGAGATCGACTTCAAATCGCGGAGGAAGGTTATGTGGTCGAGCTCAAACAGTGGATACGTTTTAACGAAAACGAAGCGCTTCGAAAAGGAGACGGGCTTTTGACTTTGTGCAACGGAGGACCTTCGATTCCTACTTGGGTCGGAAACATTCTATTCTCCCTTGTGCTTTCCGGGCCCTCGCAAGCGGAAGCCGATGCGAAACTCGCACGCAGTTCTTCCGGATTTGTAGTCTTCGTCTCGGAGAAAGACGATCGTAACGATTGGATCGAAACCGGAAGATCCTTTGAACGATGGGCCTTAGCCGCCACTTCTAAAAATATCAAGTGCGCCTTTTTCAATCAACCGATCGAAGTGCCTTCGATCCGCGCACAACTGCAAACTCATCTCAACGTTGGAAAGAATTTTCCCCAACTTGTGGCGCGTTTCGGTTATTCGAATCCTATGCCTTATTCTCCTCGAAGAAGTCTGCAAGATATTCTTCTTTAATGCGAAGAGAATTCTCCATAACTGATTCCACCGCTTAAGTTTAGAGTTAGCAATTTAACGTTAGCCGTTAGCGGGTAAGCATCGAACCGAACGCGGAGTTCGCGGAAGAAGTGATGATGAAGTTGCCCGAGGTCGGCGAAGAAGCGGTGATCCCGGTTCCGCCGGGACTCAAGTGAATATAACCTTTTCCCGCGCCCGCCGTATTCGATTGGGCGGCGGAGATCAAATCGGCAAAACCGTCCCCGTTCAGATCGGAAAAGCCAGCGGTCCCGTACACGTCTCCCCCAATCTCTCCTAAAATCACCGTACTCGGCGTTCCGGAAATCACCGCTCCTGAAAAATGATAAATGGAAATTTTTCCCATACTTCCCGCAAACGACGAAGAACTCGAAAGAAAGTCCAGATAGCCGTCTCCGTTGACGTCGCCTAACGCTAAAAAGCCGCCGAAGTTTTCCGCGGTGCTCCCGGTCAGTTTCGGAGTCGCGCTCGTAGGAGTTGCGGCGGTGATTCCGGTCGGAGATCCGTAAAACACATACGCAGCTCCCTGGTTCCCCAAATATCCCGGAGCGCCTACGGTAAGATCTTCGAATCCGTCGCGGTTGATATCGTTCGATTGCAGACTCATTCCGAAGTTATTGCTCGCGGCTTCTCCCGTTAATGTTAATGCGACACCGGAAGCGGTGTTCGTCGTGGTGATTCCCGCAGGACCGGTGCTGTGAAAGATATAAATTCTTCCCGCGCCTCCGCTGTATGTGTTCGCGTCCACGATCAGATCGCAGAAACCGTCCCCGTTCAAATCTCCCAATTCAAGAGCGGATCCGAAGTTGCTTCCGGGACCGGTGATGGAAGTGATCGGAGTCGAATTTACGCCGGAAGCGCTTCCCGCATAAATTCGTACGGTTCCCGATCCGATATAACCGCTTGCGGCGATATCCGTAATTCCGTCCCCGTTCACGTCTCCCAAAGATAAAGCGTATCCGAGCTGATCCGCCGCGGCGTTGGTAAGAACCACGTCCGCGTTCGCGTCCGTCGTGGCGACGATTCCCGTTGGGCCCTTGCTGTAAAACACGTAGACCTTTCCTACGTTTCCTCCGTACTCGTAAGAAGCTCCGGCGACCAAGTCGGAATAACCGTCCGCGTTCACGTCTCCCAAAGAAAGAACGTAACCGAACGAACTCGAAGCGCTTCCCGTAATCGTAGTCTGCGCCATGGTTCGATTGGTAGGATTGTAACCTCCGAGTCCGATTCCGTAGAAGACAGAAATTTCACCGTTCTTAGTCGTACTGAAAAAGGAAGAAGTGATCGCGACGTCCGCAATTCCGTCTCCGTTGATATCCTTATTCTTCCCTTTGCGAACCGAGAAGTTGAGAATCTGGGAAGAATTTCCCGAAAAGTCCACGCTCTTAACGCTGATCGTGTGTAGACTTCCCGATTTCCAAGAAGAAGGAACGATAAAACGCCAGGCCTGCGCTCCTTGCGCCGGTTGATACGCCCCTCCGTCCAAACTCACGAGAACCTGCGTCAATAAAAGATCGTCGCTCGCGGTTCCCACGATAAAACCGGATTCTAAAATTCCTTCATGAGAGGACGGGAGATTGGTTACGGAAAGTAAGGGGGGCGTGCTGTCCAAACATCTTCCGGATAAGACGCACTCGAGAATTTCAGTTTCCCACCAAGCCTTGGAAAAGGCGATCTCGGGATTGTAAACGGGTCTTACACACTGAGTGAAAAGAAAGAATGCGATACAAACGCTCAGAGTTCGGCTTAAATTCCGTAAAAAACTGCGACGAAAATTAATGCGAAATCTAACGAGCGTACACGTTTTTGTAAATAAATTTCCGAACAACACAGATTTCGATTCTTAAAGTCAAGGACTCAAAGGGATCATTGATTCAAAGGAATGACAAAGACAAGAATATTTTGCATTCGCTTGAAATGTTTCTACGAGGTTTCGGAAAGAAAAGAAACGGGAGACATCGCGCTACGCAAACGAGGGATTGTCATTTTTTTCCTTGATTTCCCATCCAACGCAAAGGACCGGAACCGTATCGGCCCAGACGATCCCCCGGATTGGCGAGTTTACAACGCGCCAGAGAAAGACAACCGCAACCGATACAAACCGACAAACCGTTTTTCAAACGTTCGAGCTCCGCGATTTTCTCGTCGATTCTACTGCTCCAGGTTCGGGAAAGTTTGGACCAGTCTTGTCCGTTCGGCGTGTAATCCTCGGGAAGTTTCGCGACTTCCACTGCGATTTCTTCCAGGGACAATCCGACCTTTTGCGCGAACACGATGAACGCGATTCTTCTCAAAACGTAACGAGGATACAAACGATGCCCCGATCCCGATCTTTGAGAGAAGAGCAATCCTCTTTCCTCATAAAACCGCAGAGCCGAAGATGCGACCCCGCTCCGTTTGGAAACCTGACCGATCGTCAAAAGCTCTTCCTTATCCATAATCCTCCCGGGGTTTTTAGAAACGTTTCGATCGTTTCGTTATTTTGAAAAATAGATTTCAAGTTTAATTGAACTTGAAGTTTTTTTTATTTTTAAAATCCTCAACTTTTTTTCGGTTTTATCCAAAAAAATCGCGATCGGCCCTTTACTTCAAGTGCGCTTGAACTTGTATATTGTTCTGATCCAAGTTTCGACTTAGAGGAAAAGACGCATGACTTTAGAAAACGAAGATTCAAATATGGAAGTCGGAAGGAAAATTCCGACCGCTAAAACCGACGGGGATTTTAAAAAAACGATAACTCGTCGGTTTTTTAATACGATTTTAAACGGGAATACAGTATGAAACCCACGTTCACCAACTATCAGAAATTCATCATCGGACTTCTCGCGTTTATACAATTTACGGTAGTGCTCGACTTTATGATTCTTTCTCCGTTGGGAGTTCAAGTGATGGAGAATCTGAACATCACTCCCTTGGATTTCGGTTTAGTCGTCTCCGCATACGCATTCAGCGCGGGCGCTTCCGGAATTTTAGCCGCGGGTTTTGCGGATAAATTCGATCGAAAGAATATTCTACTTTTCTTTTACGGAGGTTTCGTTCTCGGAACCGCGTTTTGCGGATTGGCTACGACCTACGAATACCTTCTCGCCGCGAGAATCGTAACCGGACTTTTCGGCGGTGTGATCGCTTCCGTAAGCTTCGCGATCATCGCGGATCTTTTTCCTATGGAAGTCCGTGGAAGAGTGATGGGATTCGTAATGACCGCGTTTGCGGCCAGTCAGGTTTTCGGTCTTCCGGTCAGCGTATTCGTATCCAATATCTGGGGATGGCAGGCGCCTTTCTGGTTGATCACCGGAGTCAGCGCGTTAGTCGGAATCGCGGCCTTCGTACGGGTCAAACCGATCACCGCACATTTAAAAACGCCCGGCACACAAAGGAACGCGGTCAAACATCTTTTTAAAACCGCGACCAACGGAAATTATCTTCCGGGATTTATGGCGACGATGATTTTGGCGACGGGCGGTTTTATGTTGATGCCTTTCGGAAGCGCGTTTACGGTTCACAACCTTGGCTTGACTTTGGACGATCTTCCTTTGATCTATATGGTTACGGGACTTGTGAGTATCGGAGCCGGTCCGGTGATCGGAAGACTCGCGGATTCCATCGGAAAATACAACGTGTTCGCGGCGGCTTCGGTGGTTGCGATCGCGATCATTCTTTATTATACGAGAATGGAAAGATCCCCTCTTTGGTTCGTGATTCTCATCAACTGTTCCCTCTTTATTCCGATCACGGGCAGAATGATTTCGGCGAACGCGTTGACTTCGGCGATTCCCGATCTTCCGGATCGAGGCGCGTATATGGCGATCAGCTCTTCCCTTCAACAAATCTCCGGCGGAATCGCGGCGTATTGCGCGGGTTTGATCGTGGTTCAAACGAACACGGGGCGTTTATCAGGGTATGAGAATTTAGGTTACGTAGTCGCGATTGCGATCTTAGCTACGATCGCGATGATGTATAAGGTCAACGCTCAAGTTTCGAATAAGAATTCTTCCCCGGCTAAACCCCAAGTGGATGCGGCTCCGACGCCTCAGGAAGTTGTGATCGAAAACTGAGATTTTTCCGGATCCATTTTTATTCGGGATTCATACGATTTGAATTCGATTGAGAATAAAACAGGCCCGAGCTTTTGCAAAAGAAAGCCCGGGTCTTTTTGATTCCCGCGTATTCCGAAATCGGAATATGTTTCGTCAAATAGAACACAATCAAAACGGAATATGCAGAATCATTTATATAGTACGAAACTCGGATTCTTATCTTGAAAAACGAAATTTCTCGTTATCGGTCCAAGCGCAAGGCCATTGAATCAAAAGCCCCCCGTCCCCAAGAGCCGCACCCGCGATGTCCAAACACTGAGAACTGTGTTTCGCTTGTATCGAAAAGTAGCCGTCTCCATAAGGAAGAAGTTGAAATCTTTGATTGGCTCCACTTCCGCAAGAATACTGCACGACGTTGGTTCCCGAAGACGCGGACGCGCCTTTGACATCCATACACTTTCCGCTGTGTCTCGCGGAGATTTTAAAGGATCCGTCTCCGGTGGATTCGAACATCCACTTCTCGTTGTCCACTCCCCAGTTCGTATATTGATCCAAGTTCACGTTATCCGCCGTGCTTGCGCCGGGAACGTCCAAAACCTTTCCGCTGTGTTTTGCAGTGATCGCGGAGAAATCCGAACCGATCGGATCGTTCAGAAAGGGCATATTCTCCCCTAAAGATGATTTGGAACAACCGTCCTTTCCGCAACCGCCCATAGAAGGCAGACTTCCCGTTTGTTCGATCGGATGTCCGATTCCGTCAAAACAACCGGAACCGGTACAGTTCATCCAAGCCGGAAAAGAATTTCCTCTTTGTAAAAGAACGAGATTGTTCCAAGTATCCATGTGATAGTCGTTGTTCCCTGTGTTTCTAAAATCCTCGAAATACAAACAACCGCCCGATCCGCCCGAATCGTGAAAACTTCCGTGCGCATTCTTACCTACGTAGGCGATGGGATGATTGCCGGTCGTTTCAAAACTTCCGAGTTCCTTCGCATACCAACCGCCGTGTTGATAGAACGCGACTCGTTTGAGTTGTCCTCCCACTACAAGAACCGCGACCGATTCCCAATCTGCGGAATGAGAACCCGCGCTCAAAAAACAAGTGCTCTGCCACGCGTAAAAGAACCAATAACGTATGAGAACGGAATTCGTTCCCACTTGGCTCGCCATATAATAGATGGGAACCTGGTTGTTCTGAATCGTGGAATAGTTTTTGTTGCAGAGAGAAATCGGGTCGGCTCCGAGTTGTCTTTGTTGATAGTAGGTTCCCGCGTCGCTCGGAAAACATTTGCTCTGATCTCCCGACCCGGTTCCGAATTCCTGATCGAATCTCAAACGAGGCGCGAACTGATGCGCTAAAGAATCCAGATCCAACGTAGGTCCGCCCGCGTCGGCTTGACAAAGATACAATTCTTTGTTGTCGCAATAACGTCCGCTACATCGGGCGCCCGCGATGTACATGGATTCGGGCGCGACGAACTTTCCTCCGCTTTCTTCGGAGATGGGAGAAGTCCAATAACAATTCGTTCTTGTTCCTCCGTTGTCGAGTTGGGAACAACGAAGCGCGATGTTATCGCAATAACTTCCCGAACACTGAATGCCCGTAACGAATCCGTTGTTCGCGCAGATCCTTTCGTTCGGACTTTCTTCCGAAAAAAAATCCGTCCACCAACTGTTCGTCTGCGTAAAACCGGATTCCACGTTTAATAAATTTACGTTGTCGCAATAACGTCCGTCGCATCGCAGACCTTGCGTTAAAAACGAACCTCCGCTTTGGATCGCGGGAGATCCGTCCGTCGTCCACGAAAGCCAATGAGGCGGATAACTTTCCGTATGAAAATACGTTCTTGCGTTCTCCGTTCCCGTGTTCGAAACTTTTGCGGAACCGAAAACGTTCGACACGTTTTCGATCGACAACAACGACGCGAGCGACTCGAACTCTTTCGACGTTCCGTTTCCATTCTTCCCATTGCAAAAGACGAACGTCGCCGATACGATACACGCCAACACCAAAGCGCTTAGACTCCGGGTGATCTTTCTCTTCATCTGAAATCCCCTTTTTATTCTTTAGTTTTTTATAAAATTCAGGAGCGTTCTTAATAACACGGGAGACTTAATTCTCACTTATTTCGGAACGAATTAACAAAGGTTAATAACGGGGATTCTTCGCGATCCGTCCTAGTTTACAGATAAACGGATTCCGGGCCGAAAGGTAAGGTAAAGAATATGCAAGATTGTCTGGAAACTCCCTGCGATGAAAACGAAACCGTAATCGAACCCGATTCTCCTTCGAAAGAAATTTCCAAGGAAGACTTGAAGGAAACTCTGGAACGTTTTAAACTTCTCGCCGAAACGATCGACGAGGTATTCTGGATGAAGGAAGTCAAATCCAATCGGTTGATCTACGTTAGCTCCGCGTACGAAAGAATCTGGAAACGTTCCCTGCAAAGTCTTTATGAGAATCCGGATTCTTGGCTCGAAGCGGTGCATCCCGAGGATCTTCATCTTCTCGTCAACGTTCTGGATCAAAATCGAAAACATCATTCGCAAGATTTTAACGAACGGTTTCGAATCGTCCATTCTGACGGAAGCGTTAAATGGATTCGGATTCAATCGTTTCAGGTTTTTAACGGAGAAGGAAAACTCGATCGTATCGTGGGCGTCGCAAGGGACGTCACCAAACAACACGAACTCGAAAAACAACTCGCTCATTCCCAGAGAATGGAATCCATCGGTTCGCTTGCGGGCGGGGTCGCTCACGATTTTAATAATATTCTTACGGTCATCATGGGTTTCGCTTCTTTGATAGAATTGAATCCGAACGATTCTCAAAAAATTCTTCAATCGGTTCAGATCATCCAAAAAACCGCGGAACGAGGTGCGACCTTGGTCAAACAATTATTGACTCTCGCAAGAAAAACGGAATCCGTTTTTCAAACGCTCACCTTCAACGATTTGATTTTGGAGGCGGTGAACATCGCGAGATCCACGTTTCCGAAATCGATTCGGATTCTTACGGATCTTCAGGAAGAATCGATCAAAATCAGAGCCGATTACACTCAGATCCATCAGATTTTCGTCAACTTGATTTTAAACGCAAAGGACGCGATGCCCGGCGGGGGCGATCTTTTTATCCGTCTGAAGGAGGTCGATCCTCCAAAGGTTCCGATGCAATCCGATCCGTCCAAGAATAAACGTTATGCGCTCTTGGAGATCTCCGATTCCGGAATCGGTATGGACGAGGAAACCAAGGGAAAAATTTTCGATCCGTTCTTTACGACCAAAGGACTCGGAAAAGGAACCGGTCTCGGTTTGTCCCTCGTCTACGGAATCGTGGAAAACCACGGAGGTATAATCCGCGTGGAAAGCGAACCCAACCGAGGTTCCAAATTCAGCGTTTATATTCCGATCGAAAGATCGACCCGTTCGGAGTATTCGAGTCCATTCCAAAATTTGAATGTAAAAAAGCCGACCCGCAGCACGATCCTTCTCGTCGAGGACGAACAGATGATCCGGGAACCTCTGACCCATTATCTGTCCAGAATCGGATACGATGTGGTCGCAGCGGAAGACGGTGAAATCGCTTTGGATCTTTTCGAAAAACACAAGGATAGGATTCAGATCGTCATCTGCGATTTGAATCTTCCCAAACGGAACGGCCTCGAGGTGTTAAAAAAAATTCGGTCCACCTTCTCGGAGATTCCCTTGATTCTCGCGAGCGGTTATATGGATCCTCAGTGCAGGGACGCGATGGAACCTCTGGGTTTACACCGCGTGATCCAAAAGCCGTACGACTTCAAAACGATCCGTCAGATTCTTCAGGATCTGCAACCGATCTAAAATTGTTAAACGACATTCTTTAAACCGAATTCTAAGTTTGAAATCTTGTGAAACCCGCGAACAACGAACAAGGATCGTTTCGAACGATTCAATCCTTTTTGCCTTTGTGTTCCTTCCAGACCCGATTTCGGATTCTGCTGAGCGATACGGGAGTGATCCCGAGATAAGAAGCGATATAGTGTTGGGGAACCCGGCTGATGATATCGGGTTGTTCCTTAATCAGATTCAAATATCTTCGTTCCGGGCTTTCCCGAATCCTAGATAAGAAAAGTCTCATATAGGTGTCGAAACGTTCCAAGGTGTATTCCAAAAGATATTCCTTGAACTCGTCGTTTTCGCGATACAAGGTGGCCGCGTCCTCTCCGCTGATCTCGTATAACTCCGTGGCTTCCACACTCTCCAATAAGAACTGACTCGCGGCCTGGGTTCCTCTATAACTGTGAAGAGAACCGATCACCCTGTTTTCAAAAAAGAACGCGATCGTGATATCCTTTCCGTCGTCGTCGAACCAAATCCGAAGACATCCCTTTCGAACGATAAAGATGGATTTATTATATTCTCCCCTTCGGATGAGAACGGTCTTCGGAGGAATCTTCCGTTCTCGAAGCATGTTTTTGTATCTCGACCAATTCTTTTCGAGTCCGGGAATTCTTCGTTTTAAATTTTCGATAAAGGGTAGATCGGTGTACATACGCAAAAACCCGGAGGTCTTCGCGTATAATAAATTATTTCTCCAAAAAGCAACCCTTATCCACGATTCGGACGATTCTTTCTTACGAATTCGACCGATTGCAAACGTTCGTTTTAGACTAGGATCTTAAACTGACCCGCGATTTTTTTGAGCCTTTCCGCGTTTGCGGACAACTGAACGGAAGTTGTGGAAACGTCTTCGGAACTGCTTGCGGTTCCGATCGCTTGTTCGTTCCACTGAGATACGACTTCCGCGATTTCCCGTACGGCTCTTTTTTGTTCTTCGATGGCGAGTTTGACGGATTCGGCCTCGGCTCCGATCGTATCGGATTGACGATCCACGTCTTCGTTTAACAATTCTTGGGACTCGGTGATCTTCAACAGCTCCTGCATTCCTTCCGAAACGACATCCACCGTCTTTATGATTTTATGAATCGTATCCACGGAGGCTTGTAAGGCTTCCACACCTTGATCCAATTCAGATTGATTCTTTCCTAAGATTTGAGAGATCGATTGAATCGAAGACGCAGTTTTATCCGAAAGTTTGGAAACCTCTTCGGCGACGACCGCAAAACCTTTTCCCGCGCTTCCGGCCCGCGCCGCTTCGATGGCCGCGTTTAAAGCGAGAAGTCTCGTCTGATCGGAAATTTCGTTTACGAGCGTTACGATTCCGGACATCTCTTCGGAGGATTTCAATACCGCGTTCAGTCGAAGTTGCATCGACGCCAAAGATTCTTCCCCTTTCTTTGCGTCGTCCGTGATCGCCGCGTTTCTTTGAACCGTGTTTTGAATTTCGGAACCGATCTTTCTCGCGCCGCTCGAAAGTTCCTTAATCTTAGAATGGAATATTTTAATATTATGAAATTGTTTTGCGATTCTTTCCGTGATCTGGTCCATACCCGCGGCCATTTCCTCCGTTGTGGCCGACATTTCCTCGGAAGTAGCGGCCGTTGCCTGAGCGACTCCCGCAAAGGATTGGGAAGAGGAACTGAGCTGATCGGAGGAATCCGAAAGATCGGTCGCTATCTTTTGTACGTTTCGAATCGAACCGGAGAGAGTTTCTATAAAGGAATTCATATCCATACTCATTCCTCCGATCTCGTCCCGGTAAGAGGTTTCGATTTTGTTGGTAAGATTTCCGTCGGACATTTCCTTCAGAACCTGACTCGCGGACTCCAAGGGTTTGAGACGTTTGTTCACCAATCGATACAAAAAACTTCCGGAAAGAAACGCGATCAAAACGGAGATCAAAACGATCCCGAGAATGAGTTCGTTTAACGAATCCGAGATTTCGTTCGTGGGTTGAATCGCCGCGACGACCAACTTCCAACGATCCAATCGTTGCACCGTCGCAAAGCGGGTTTGGCCCGAAAAGAAGAATCGAATCATCTTTCCGTTTTCCAAAGCGAGAAGTTCCTTCCCGAAACTTTGTTTGGAAATTTCCATATTCAAAATCAATGATTTGTTTTTATGAGCGATGATGTTTCCTTCCTGTTCGATGACCGTGACGTAACCTTCCTTTCCCAATCGTGCGTTCGTCACGAGTTGATCCGAGATACTGTCCAAGGACAAAGCGATACATAAAACTCCTATGATATTCTCCCCTTCCTTTACCGCGGTGGAAAGAACGACCACGGTGCTTCCCGTGATCGGCGACTTTTTCGCCGAACTCATGGAAACGTTCTGTTTTCTAACCGAGTTTAAAAAACCCGAAAGATCCTCTCTTTGTTCGGGAGTTTTTCCGTAACCGATCGTCTTTCCGTCGAGCGCTTCGGCGACGACGGTCCCCCCTTCCGAGGAAGGATAAACAAAAACGTTTTCATAAGAGCCGTATCGTTTTAACACTTCTTTATAGAAATCGCTCGCGATCGGTTTTCCGGTATGGATCGATTGAATCGTTCTCGGATCGTGTGCGATCGTTTCCGCGAGATTGGCGTGCGATTGTAAGGAACTGTCGAAGTCGAAGGCCACGATCTTAACGACCGTTTTCATCTGATCCTGATAGTGTTCCGTAACCTTTTGACTGCCGAGAAAGTAAGCGGTTCCCGCGACCAAAAACGTTAATGCGACCAGGATTCCAAGACTCCAGAAAATCAAAGTGAACTTCAGACTGCTTTTAGTCATACGATCCGACTCCTTCCGACGATCGAAACGATCTTGAAAGTAAGACGTTCGAACCGAAACGGATCGACATTAACAAATGTTAATTTCTTTCGGTAACCGAAACGAGACGCAAATTCCGGCAACGCTTCTAAGAATTCCTTTTTTTTTGCAACCGGGTCTCTTATTTTGGCTCAGACAAAACGTATGAAGTCCAAAAAACGCCGCACAAACGAAAATCGAAAAGTAAACGATAAAAAATATTCCGCACCCGACGCGGAGCCGGGAGTTCATCCGGGAAGTTCCCTGAGAATTCGAAAAATTCTCCGCTGGTTCGGAAGAATCTACGGAAGCCTTCTGTACAAAACGGATTTAACGGGTCTTGAAAACGTTCCTAAAGAAGGATCGGTTCTCGTGTTGGTCAAACACCAACGAAACGACGACATTCCCGTCGGACTCGCAAAAGGTTTATACAAAGCGCGTTGGGATATCTGGGCGATCATGAAGGATTCCATGGCGGCTCCGATGTTCTTCGACTTCTTTTTAAAATGCGGAGGAATTCCTCTCAACAGACTCGAACCGCGTAAAAGCAAACGGGATCTGATGTTCGCAAGAAAAGTATTATACAACGGTAATATGCTCGTGATCTTTCCCGAACAAACCACGGTTCCTTACAAGATGGGAAAAGGAAGACCGGGCGCGTTCCGTTTTATCGTGGGCAAACCCGAAGCCCCTCTTCCCGTTTTATGCCTGGGACTCGACTACAGACCGGGAGGATTTTTACGCAGAACCAAACTTTCGATCCGAATCGGAGAATTAAAATATCTGAATCCGAATCAGGACCCGGAAGAATTCCTACACGAACGTATGCACGAAATTGCAAGTCTCACCAATATGACCTATCCATACGAATTCAAAAAATCTAAATTAGAAAGTTTTGAAGAACCGGATACGACGGCGGTAGAAACCACCGCATGAGAATCCCCGAAGCAAAAGGAAGCAAACGCGCCCTTCTCGTCGAGGGCGGCGGCATGAAAGGAGCCTTTGCGGGAGGAGCATTACATTCTTTGCATACTCTCGTATCTCCGAAACATTTCGATCTGGTCGTCGCGGTTTCATCGGGGGCTTGTTCTGCGGCGTATTACGTTACGATGCCGAAACCGGAACCCGAAAAAAGTCTGAAAACTCTCGCGATCTGGTATTTCGAACTCGCTGGAAGAAAACTGATTTCGCCGTTTCATCCGTTTCAGGGAAAGACTTTTTTGGATCAGGAATATCTCGTCGACGATCTTTTCGGACAGAAGTATCCTCTTCCTGCGGAGAATTTCGAGAAGTTCGGTTTGCCCGAGTTTCGAGTCGCGGTCAGCAATCTGCAAACGAGAACGATCGAATATGTGCGCGCGACTTCTTCGAATATATTCGATCTTTTGAAAGCGGCGACCTCTCTTCCGATCGCGACCCGAGGCAAATATAAGGTCGACGGAAGATTGTATTCGGACGCTGCGGTATTGAATCCGCTTCCTCTCGAAGATCTGATCGAAGCGGGATATACGGACATCACGGTCGTATTAAATTCTCCCGTGGAAAGGGTTTCTCCTCCGTTCAGTATGTTGACCAGTCTTCTTTCCTTTCCGAAGGACTGGAGAATGGCGAAGCTCATGAACCGTTGGCATCATCATCATTTTAACGTAGCCCGCGAAGTCGCATTAAAACCTCCGAAGGGTGTGCGGATTCATACGATTTCACCGGACGATTCTTTACCCGTGACGCTTGTGACGACTAACGGTTCTAAGTTGAAGGAAACCGTGGATCTCGGAATCAGCAAAGGAGAGGAAATCGGAAAACTTCTTTTGAAACTTTTTAACAAGGGTAAGAATGGAAAGAAGTCCGTCGCGTCCTCCTCGAACGGAACCGCTTCCGCGGTTCGCAAAGCTCCGGTTCGAAAACCGGCAGTACGTATCGCGTCTTCCAAAAAGAAAACGAGCGCGAAGAAAAAAAAATCAAAGTAAATTCTTTCTTACCGCGGTCTATTCATAGACCGCATTTCCCTCTCTACAAAGAAAAAACTCCGGTCGCAAATTTATGGACTTCTTAGGAACCACCGTGAAAAAAAACAAACAGCTTCCGCCGAAATTAATCGCCATTCTTCGATCGATCCGGGCGATCTCCATCGTATTCTTCACTTTCTCGATCGTGTTCAACGTTCTTACCTGCATCAGTTTGAACGCGTCGAACGAAAGAGAGGAAAGAATCCGCGCTTCTCGAAATTGGAAGGACGGCAAATTCATAAATCCTCAACCGTTGATAAACGACATCGGCGACAGTATTCTTGCGATGTTTTTTAAGGACGAACACGCAAGTCCCAAAAATCCGATCGACTACGAAAAAACGAACACCTCAGTTTTGTTAAGCGAACCGGCAAGCGGACTCAGAGTCACTTGGTTCGGACATTCCTCCACTCTCGTCGAAATCGACGGGACAAAAGTTCTGACCGATCCGATCTGGTCCGATCGTACTTCTCCCTTGAGTTGGATCGGACCGAAACGTTGGTATGACGCTCCTCTCTCCTTTCGCGATCTTCCCGATATAAACGCGGTCGTAATCTCGCACAATCATTACGATCACCTCGATCGTCAAACTGCGCTTTTGTTAAACGAAAAGGGAGTTATCTTTGTGGTCCCGCTCGGAGTCGCAAGTCATCTGATCGATTGGGGAATTTCAAATTCTAAAATTCGAGAATTGGATTGGTGGGAAGAAACGAAGATCGGAAACTTAAAGATCGTATGTACTCCCGCAAGACACGCATCGGGTCGTTCTCTTTTCGACAAGGACGAACATCTCTGGGCGGGTTACGCTCTTGTCGGAGACAAACATCGAGTTTATTATTCCGGGGACACGGGTTTGTTTCCCGCGATGAAGGAAATCGGAAACAAATACGGTCCTTTCGATTTAACGATGATCGAAACCGGTCAATACAATCAAGCGTGGCCGGATTGGCATATCGGACCCGAACAAGCCGTGATCGCACACACGATGGTAAACGGAAAAAAGATGTTGCCCGTGCACTGGGCCTTGTTCGAACTCGCGTCCCATTCTTGGACGGAGCCGATCGAAAGGGTTTTGGCAAAGGCGAAAGAATTGAACGTCGACGTCGCGACTCCGAAACCGGGTCAAAGCTTCGAACCGGAAATCAAAAAAGAATTCTCCCGTTGGTGGCCCGATCTTCCTTGGAAAACCGCAAAGGAGAATCCGATCGTATCCACTCAAACCGAATGAATTCAAATTTTAGAATATTCGTTTTCTCAAACATAGGTTTCATCCGAGCCGCCTTTTGGAGACGGCTCTGGATTTTCTAAACTCCGTCGAACGAAACGTTTTTATAAATTAGAGAGTTAGAATATACTCCACGAGATCGTCCACCTCGGAAGCGCTTCTCGAACACCATGGGTGCGGAGCCGCGGGCATTCCGATCGGTTGTGCGGTTCCCAATTCCTCGGGGCCGTATTCTCTTCTCATCTTTTGATAATCCCAGTAATACCAATCCGGATCGTTCGGAAGGCTCACGAAATATTTGTGTCTTTCGATAAATCGATTTCGTTTTTGACCCACGTCCGTGTTGGGGGATTTGACAACGCGAAACACGTCGCCTTTGCGGTTGTAAGCCGGATAAGGCTGCGGGAAATCAGGACCGCCTAACGGAGGTTGCACGGAAGAATGGAGCGTGTAGTACCCGTTGTAAAGCGAAGAACCTTCGGTACAACGGTCCGGATGAACCAAGTCCTCGAGGTTTCGGACGTGTCCGTCGCTTAATAATCCTCTGTGTTGAACCCAATACATATCCCGTAAAAAGTTCGCGCGGATCGACTGTTGTTCCTTTTGATAGACCGTAGGAGCGAAAAATCTTCCCACTTCGTTGAGTTTGAACATCTTCTCGTTGGAATTGAGTCCCACCTTATCGTTGTGACAGGAACCGCAATCCCTTTGAAAGGTCGCCTTACCTCTGTTAATCGCTTCGGCCACGCCCGGATACGATTCCCAACCGGTTTGAACGAAACTTCCTTCCCCCGGATTAAAACCTACTTGAGAAATCAGTTTTCCTTTCGCCTTCAACCAACGGTAGATTCCCACCTGCCTGAGAGGTTTGTCGTATTGGTCGAGTTTGGTCATATACGCGGTTAACGCCTGAAGTTCGCGAGCTTTCATCGAACCGGTAGCTCCGTCCGGTTCCTCCGAATGGATATAGGAACCTTCGAAACCTACGTAGGATTCCGTATGCGACAAAGAACGTCTAACGCCCATGTAGTTGGTCACGTTCGGAATCGCGATCGGAGAGAATTGATAATCGTTGTCGGTTTCGCTTCCTTCTCCTTTAATGCGGACTAACGTATGTTCTCCCGCGCCTTGAGGCATGTGATAGATAAGCGCCGTTTTGTCTACGTCCTTGGAGGAAGAATCGAAACTCGGACCCGGTTCGGATTCTTTGATGCCTTTCATATCGCCGAGCACGGACCATCGCATCGACCAAACCGGATTCGGAAGACCGGGGATCACCTTCGTTACCACGTTACCCGGCGCCGCTTCAAAGCTGATTCTATAACCGTGACAAGAAGCGCAGTTAAAACCGATCCATTCTCCCTTACCCGTGTAAGGATGAGACGCTTCCTTATAACGATAACCGGCCCAGCCGCTACTTCTCGTGTTTCCTTTGGTGAGTTGATCTCCGCCTAAGTAACCGGGGATCGGTGTCGGTTGCGGATAAGGATCGAAATACACGTTATCCGTCGCGGCGGAAGGAACCTCTCCCGCATTCGCACGATACGCTCCGAATAAAAGTTCGGGATCGGCCACGTAACCCGTAATCGGATCCTTTGCTTGATAACCGAAGATTTTATTCCAATCCAAATTCCGGATCGCGTGCGCAAGACCGATATTGAAATCGTAAGACCAAAAGATCTTTTCTCCCAGAGAGAATAGATCGTTAAAACCGGGATTGTTCACGGTGACGACTAACGGCTTTGTAGCCTTCGCTTCGCTTAACACCGATACGACGTCACACTTGTGTTTGAAGGATTCGTCCGTGATCCGCCTGGTCTGCGCGTCGATCACGTTATGCGCCTCGGTCGGCTTTAACAGCGAAAGATTGTAACCGGATCTTTTTTGAATCTGAACGATCAAAGGACCTCCGCTTACGTGTTCGGGAACTTTGAAATTAATTTCCGTATCGCTCCAGCTGAGAATATACTTTCCCCACTGATCGTGCATATCCTTCACTTCGAAGTTAACCTGTTTGATCAGATCCAATCTTTGTTCGAACATTCTCAGATCGGTTTCCAAAATTCTCGTATTGCCGATCATAATTTTGGAAAAGTCGATATCGGGACCGGAACCGAATCCGGTTCCGCGTAACGTAACCGTTTGTCCCGGACTTAAAACCGGAGGAGGAATCGGAATCGGGCTGTTCGGAAGATTCTGCCAGGACAAACTTCCGTTGATCGAAAGGGATTCTAATGCGGGTTCGGGGAAAGAAGCCGCGGACAAGGCGCGAACCGATTCGCGCACGGGATCGAACTTACAAACGTCCTCCTGATTGGGAAACTTGGTAAAAATTCCCGCGGGACAACCCGCAACCAAGGCCGTCGTCGCAATCAAAAAGATTTTTAGATATTTTTTTCCAGCATCGAAAATTCGCATTTGCATTGGGAAACACCTCTTCTCTTCATTCGTCTCCTGAACGAGACAAAAGAAGAATAACCGAGTTTGTAAAACGGGTCGTCTGCAGGACGGAATTCGGACGTCCGAGTTTTATAAACCGAACTTATCGAAAAAATAAATAAGCGAAATGTAATTTAGATATAATCGAAGATTTACTTAATTTTTAAAACGAAGAGAGAATTTTTTTCGAATTCTATTTATAACGATCACACTGTAAAACTTGACAGGACTGAAAATTCTTTTAGGGTTTTGCCTCATGTGGATGGGCGAGATCATACGCGAGGTCCTTTATTTCGGAAGCGGACTTGCGTTTCTGGTCGCGTTTCAAAAATTACTGGCCGTTACCAATCCGAGAGAAAACCGCTTATTGGCTCTTTTATTTTCCTCGCTCGGAATCATTCTGTTCACTTCCTCGAACGTGATCGGAGAAGTGGATCAAAAATATCCACATTCCATTTTTCTACTACTGACTTCCTTTTCCATGATCGGCCCTCTTACGTTGCTTTATACTCATTCCTTGCTTTATCCGAATCAAACCCTAAACAGAGACATTCGAATTCACTTCATTCTTCCGAGCGTCTTTCTGATCTTGGAGATCCTATTTTTCACGCGCCCTTCGGCGGACGTGATTCTCGACTTGAAGGAATTCAGGGAGATTCGATACGGACATTTTCTCGCGATTTCCTTTTTGATCACCACAGCGACAACGACCGCGTATTTTTTCGCAAGATATAGAATGCTTTTGACCGTATTCGAAATTCCTGAAATTCGCACACAGATCCGTTTCATTTTTATTTTGGCGACGATTACGATGATCGCGATGTATTGTCTCGTATTCGGATTTATGGGAGGAATGGACTTTTTATTTTCGATCGGCGCGTTACTCGTCGCTTGGATCGTGGTTCTTCTATTCTTGGCTCCCGCGCGTTATCCCGATTTTTTCGCGCCCTTAACCAAGGAAGTCCGCAAAAGAAAATACGAAAAATCTTTGTTAATCGGAATCGACCTCCCGCTTCTCGAACTCAGAATCGAAGAATTGATGCGGGACAAAAAACTCTATAGAGATCCGGAACTTACGTTAACCGCTCTTTCGGACGATCTCGGAGTCAAGCCCTACCAATTGACCGAATTCTTAAACGATCGTCTTCAAACCGGGTTTTATGGTTACATAAACCGATACAGAATCGAGGAAGCGGTTTCGTTGTTAAACGAAAACCCGGAACAGGACATTCTTTCCATCTGTTATTTCGTGGGATTCAATTCGAAGTCTTCGTTTAACGATTCGTTTCGAAAGATTACCGGAAAAACTCCGAGCCAATCCAGAAAAAAGGAAATCGTATAAAAAAATCCCGGGAAAGATCCCGGGATCAAAACGACTGGAAACGTTATTTGAGCTTGTCCGCGATCAACGCGTCCAGGGAGAATGCTCCGCCTCCTCCGATCAAAAGCGCCACCGACATCGCGATCGCAAGAATGTGGTATTCGAAACCTTCTCCGCCCTGTGTTCCGAACCAGTTCATAAAGAATCCGTGTTCCCGAACGAAGATCGCGGCGCCTAACATCGTCAAGCCGATTCCCAACGCGGAAAGTTTTGTGCAGAATCCGAAAATCAATCCGAGCGCTCCGAAGAACTCCGCGACGATCACAAGAAACGCAAAAAGAGAAGGAATTCCCTGAGAAGTAAAAAATCCCATCGTAGCGCTAAAACCGAAACCTCCGAACCAGCCCAATAATTTCTGGGCGCCGTGAGGAAGCATAACGACGCCTAACGCGATTCTTATCGAGGTAAGAATCCAGCTCGTTTCCGTTTGAAAGAATTTATCGATCATTCAAATCTCCTATTAGATGAACGAACTATAAAAAATTTAAACGGAAATGTAAATGGACGGATTCTCTATTTTGTTGTGTTTTTCGTCCGCGATTCCCGAAACTTTTCCGGGGAAAATCCGGACCTAAGTTTAAAGTAGCGGCTGAAATAGGCGATGTCTTCAAAACCCAATTCGTATGAAATTTGTGTAATATTCAAATTCGAGTGTAAAAGAAGACGTTTGATTTCGAGAGTTACCCTTTCGTGTATCACCGACTTGACGGACTTACCGAGAGAATCGTGACAGATCCGATTGAGGGTGTTCGGGGCGATTCCGAGTTTTCTGGAATAGAAGTTCGTATTCCGTTCTTTTAAAAAATGTTCCTCGAGCAAACCCTGAAACGAAACCGCAATCGAAGAATTTCTGCCGTTTCCCAAAATCCTCGATGCGTTCTCGTATTCCTTTTTGACTTGATGAAGAATCACCTGAATCAAAGCGAACAACATCCTGGGATCCGAGGAACTTCCGTGTTCTTCCGCCAATCTTTGAAAATCGGAACTCAGTCTCTGAGGGTCTTCGATGGAGATTTTTGGAAGATCGTTTTCAAAGGAGAAAAAAGGAAATTCTCGCAGAGCGTTCATCGTTTCTCCGAGTTCGGAATAAAATTCCGGAGAAATCTTAAGAGCGTAACCTCGCACCGGTTTTAAAAAATTCCAAGAATGAACCTGCCCCGGTTTTAAAAAGAATAACGCGTTCGGTTCGATCGGCATTTCGCGAAAGTCGATCGTGTGAGTTCCCTTTCCTTCCCGAAAGAAAAAAAGCGCGAAGTACGTATGCCTATGAGAGCTGTCGTATTCCCGAAACGAAGGCGGGAGATCCTCCAAACGACCCGCGTAAAACAACGGATCTTTTTTTGCGGGAAGCGCTTCCGCAAGATCGAATACGGGAGGTTTGGTTTCCGTTTTAGACATCCGTCTTCCAAGAGACAACAAATACGGAAAATTGCAAGTCGGATCGGTCGGATTAAAACGAAACGGGATAAGAAGACATTCCTTCTCATCCCGTGAAATCGAGTCACTTGAGAGCGTAATAGAATCTCTCGTGGATGATCTTTCCGTCTTTCCAGGTTTGAACGCTGGCCTGCGTAGTCTTAATATGCCCCCACTCCTTGTGAACGTAGTCGATCTCCCATTCAACGACGCTTCTATCTCTTTCCTCGTCCACGATCGTGCTCAAAACCTCGGCGCGGTTCCATTTCACCTTGGAAACGAAATCCTTTTCACGCGAAAGATTCGCCTCGAATCCTACGGTAGGCGTCATCGTGTTTTCCTGCATTACGACGAGAGGATGATAGAATTCCTCGAAGGCGGGAATCACTTCCCCCGAAAGAATCATCTCGTTCAATCTGTGAACGTTTTTCTCGATGTTTTGTTTTGTAGTCATTCTTCTTACTCCTTTTGAATTCGAACCGGAGACCCGGTTTTCATTTAGTTGCAATTGCAACTATTATAAGATACGAATTATTGATTGCATTTGCAACTAAAAAATTCAACTTTGTTGGAAATGAAGGAAAAAATTACGAAAGAATCGATCGATGCCTGGGCCGCCGGTCTGAAGTTTTATACGGCCGCCTCCGCCAAAATCGAGTCGGATCTCGCGAAATCGAAGGCGATTTCCCTGACATGGTACGACGTTCTCTATTCGGTTTATATGAAGCCGAAAAAACGATCGAGGATGTCCGATATAGCGCGCGAAATCATTCTCAGCAAAAGCGCGTTGACTCGGTCCGTGGATAAACTCGTCGCGGAAGGTTTTTTAAAAAGGGAAAGAAGCGAAGAAGACGCACGGGAATTTATCGTAGAGATCACGTCTTCGGGAACTCAGGCGCTCCGAGAGGCTTGGCCGATCTATGGAAACGGAATCGTCGAACACTACGCGTCCAAACTTACCCTCAAGGAAACGAACGAACTTCTTAGAATTTTCAGAAAACTGAATGAAACAAAATTCTAAACGTGAAACGACTTCCTTTTAATAAATACGCGTAATTTATAATGGATTCGTTTCGATCACTCGAACGAGTAGGTCCTGAATTTAATGCGACTTCGGGATTTATCCTGAAAGATAGAAAATGATTTCCCTTATTCCATTCCTAATTTAAGACATTCTTATATGCGGAATGAGAGAAATACGGTCCGAAGCGCTTTAGGATTCTTTCTTTTTCTTTCGCTTTCCATTCTCTCCTGCGGCCAATTCGTTTATCCCGAAATACCTCCCAAAGTCGTTCAAGGAGTTTTGGATCTCGGGTCCAAATGGGATTTCGACTCCATGGGTCCTCTGAGTTTGGAAGGAGACTGGGGTTTCTCTTGGAAAAAATTATATTCGGATCTTTCCGATGTGCGTGAAAAACATCCCGCTCAATACGCGAACGTTCCAGACGCTTGGAACAATTATCCTCAAGATGAGAACGGAAACGGATATCCGAGTTTCGGTTACGCGACATACGAAATGAAAATCCTACTCGACGAACCTCGATCGGATATGGCGATCAAGATGTTGGAAGCGTCGACTTCGTATAATATTTATGTGAACGGTCAAAAAGTTTTATCCAGCGGAATCGTGGGACGAACCAAAGAGGAAAGTAAACCTTTATATCGTCCCGCGGTGAGCGCTCCGATTCGTTTGGATACATCGAACGAACTCGTGATCGAAGTTTCCAACTTTGCACATTCCAAAGGAGGGGTTTGGGCCAAGGTCTGGATCGGAAAACATTCGGAACTTTCCACACTGAGGGAAAGAACGATCTGGCTCGATCTTTTTATTACGGGCGGATTGTTCATCGGAGTCCTTTATCATTTCAGTTTATTCTCCCTTTTGCGAAGAGAACTATCCCATTTGTTCTTTGCTCTGATCGGAATCGTTGCGATCGTACGAATCGTTCTTACCGGGGAACGTTTGCTTTTTACTTTGTTTCCGGATTTCGATTTCGCTCTCAGTTATCGTTTGGAAATTCTTTCGGTTTATATCGGAGGTTCCATTCTCGCGTTGTTTATCAGATCCATCTTTCCGAACGAGTTCGATAAGAAAGCGGCTTACGCTTTCGTGTTCGGTTTTTCCGTTTTATCTTTGATCGTTGTAGCGACGGAACTCTCGTTTTATTCTAGAACTCTTCCCGTATTCAGTCTTTTGGTTTTCACGGAATGTATTTACATCGTCTATGTTTTGATCCGCGCGATCTCGAATCGGCGTATCGGCGCTTGGATCGGTCTGATGATCTGCATCCTTTTGTTTATGATCGTCACAAACGATCTTCTCTATGCGAATATGATCATAAACACGAGCTACTTTATCTCTTACGGTATTTCCCTATTCTTCATCGCTCAGGCGTTCATCATCTCGAAACAATTCGCGATTTCGTATTATCTTTCTCAAAAACTTTCTTCCGATCTTCAAAGATCGAACGATCGACTGATTTCTTTGGATAAACTCAAGGACGAATTTCTCGCAACCACTTCCCACGAGTTGAGAACCCCGTTGCAAGGCATTATAGGAATCGCGGATTCTTTAAAACGCGGAGCCGGTGGAGAACTTTCATCCTTTATGGAAAGTCAGCTGAGGATGATCGTTTCCAGCGGTCAACGTCTTGCCAATTTGGTAAACGACATCCAGGACTTTTCCAAACTCAAACACAGCGATCTCAATTTAAGAAGAATCCCCGTCGATATAAAACAGGCGGCGGACTTCACTCTCGAACTCAATCGCGTAAACGTGGACGCGTCCAAACTCGTTTTGTTAAACGAAATCGAAAACGATTTCCCTCCTCTTTTGGCGGACGAGGACAGACTTCAGCAGATTCTCCAAAATTTAATCGGAAATGCGATCAAGTTTACGGAAACGGGAAGCGTTCGAGTAAGCGCGAAAGTTTTGGACGATCGTTACGCGGAAATCAGCGTAACGGACACGGGCATTGGAATTCCGTACGATCAACAGGAAAGAATCTTCGAATTCTTTGAAAGAATCCACGGAGGAGATTTAAGCGTCGCAGGCGGAACGGGACTCGGTCTTACGATCAGCCGCGCCCTCGTGTCCTTGCACGGCGGCGAACTCAACGTCGAATCCGCCGTTCAAAAAGGTTCTCGTTTTTACTTTACGATCCCTCTTTCAAAGGAGGGTAAGAATCCCTCCAAAACGAATCCAAACTCGAAATCAAAACGACAAAGTCGCTTAACAATTTCCTCTAAAAACGGATCGAGGACAAACGACAACGGAGACGTTTTGCACAAAACGGACACCGGGGAAACAAACCAACAAAATTCTAAGATAAGAATTCTCGTTGTGGACGACGAACCCGTAAATTTAGAAGTCATACGCAATTATCTTTCTCTCAGCAACATAGAATCGGTTCTCGTCAAAAGCGGAAACGAGGCTCTGGAAATTCTCAAAACGAATTCCGATTTCAAAGCGGTGATCTTGGACGTGATGATGCCTCGTATGTCCGGTTTGGAAGTGGCCCGAGAAATCAGAAACCACTTCGGCCCTCTCGAACTTCCGATTCTTATGTTATCCGCTAAGAACAGGGACGCGGATCTGATCTCCGCGCTGAACGCGGGCGCAAACGATTATCTCGTCAAACCCTTCGACTTCGAACAACTCATGAACCGGATCACCAATCTTCTCGATCTTATTCAAGGTCATAAGAATCGAATCGAACACGAGAACGATAAACGAGAAGCGATTCACAAGGTCAGACAAAAAATCAACATCGATCTGCACGATCACTTAGGCGCGAAACTTATCGATTTGAAATTCTTATCCGAAGAATTGCTCAGCGGCAAAATCAAACCGGATCAAAACCTGATCGAAAAGATTCACGGAACGGTCAATCAATCGATCGGAATGCTTCGGGAACAGATGTTGAAGATCGAAGACTTAAACCTCGTTTCCGAAAATTTCATCACGGGCGTAAATCTCGTTCTTCTTAGAAGATATTCGGACGCGGGAAGAGAAATCGATTTTCAAAACGAAGAGGAATTGATTCAACTTTTCGAATCGCATCGGGACGAAAACGCTCTGATGGAATTCTTCGGAATCATCAACGAGGTCGCGACCAACGATCTCAAATACGGAAAAGGGATTTCGAGCTGGAAATTCTCTTTAATAAATCATGAAATTCTAATGGAGATGAATTCGGAATCGGACTACGCACTTTCCAACAACCGAACTGGCCGCGGAACGGAGAATCTAATCCAGAGATCCGCCAAACTCGAAGGAAAGATGGAAATCTCCCTTTTGGAAAACGTATATTCTATTCGATTAAAAATAAAGACGAACCGTTTTTTAGCGGTATAACCTTCAAGGAAATTCTTATGAAAACCAAAAACATCAAAATCGGAATCGTGGAAAACGACGAAAACTATAAAAATCAAATCCTAAAGGTTTTGGAATCCGTTCCGGGCGTGGAGGAAATCCTTCATTGGGAATCAGCGGAATCGTTTTGGAAAGATCCCAAAGGAAGTTCCTTGGACATCGTCTTTTTGGATATCATGCTTCCGGGCATGAACGGAGTCGATCTCGCCGCGAAACTTTCGGAAAGAAATCCTTCGGTCAATAAGATCATGTTGAGCAATATGAACTCGGACGAACTTATCTACAATTCGCTTCGATACGGAGCGATCGGTTATATTCTCAAATCGGAACTCAAAGACATCATCGATGTAATCGATACCGTTCTTCGCGGCGGGGCGATCATCACTCCGACCATCGCCTTTCGCGTTTTGAACAACTTCAAACTCAAAAAAGTCGGAGACGGAATCAAACTTACGAACAAGGAAAAACAGATCTTGGATCATATGGTCACGGGTAAAACGATCAACCGGGTCGCGGAATTCCTCGGCGTTAGCAAATACACGATCCAACATCACGTAAAGAATATATACAAAAAATTGAATGTTCATAATAGGGCCGAACTCGTCAAAAAAGCCAGCGATTTCGGTCTTCTTCCCTTATCCGGATCGGGAATAGGAGAAAATTAATCGGACATCGATTCTAAGCCTTCAAATTGACGCTTCTGATTCGGTTCAAATCAGAATGCCTCATTTGTAAGCATAGCATAACGTGTCTTTCGATCGGATTTTTATTCCGCTCCGATTACAAATTCGAAATTCTTAAAATGATTCTTGCAAACTTTTCTCGTCTTAATAAGAAAAGACGTAGATGCCCAAAACGAATTTCGACATACTCTGGATCATTCTTTCTTCGGGACTTGTGTTCTTTATGCAAGCGGGCTTTCTTTGTCTCGAATCCGGTTTAACAAGAACCAAGAACTCCATCAACGTAGCCATTAAAAACATCACCGATTTCGGAATCGCCACTTTGATTTTCTACGCGGTCGGTTTTGGTCTTATGTTCGGCAAAAGCGTAAACGGAATCTTTGGCGCCGATACATTCTTCCCAGAATTTTCGACGCAAGATCCAAACGTGGCCGTATTCTTTTTGTTTCAATTGATGTTTTGCGGAACGGCGGCGACGATCGTTTCGGGTGCGGTCGCCGAAAGAATGAAGTTCGGCGCATACATCGTCGTGACCGCGGTCATCTCCGCATTGATCTATCCGATCTTCGGTCATTGGGTTTGGGGTAAGGACTTAACACAATGGGAAGTTTCGACGGGCTGGCTCGGACGATTGGGCTTTATCGACTTTGCGGGTTCGACGGTCGTACATAGCGTAGGCGGTTGGGTAGGTCTCGCGGCGATGAAAATCTTAGGAAACCGATCGGGGAAATACGGAGAAGACGGTTCCGTTCGAAACATCACGGGACACAATCTTCCTTTGGCGATGCTCGGAACGTTGATTCTTTGGTTGGGTTGGATCGGCTTTAACGGAGGAAGCACGTTAGCGTTCACCGCGGCCGTTCCGAAGATCATCGTAAACACGATGTTCGCCGCGGTAAGCGGAATGGCTTCTTCCTTGATCTACGGTTGGATTCGTCTTCAATACGCGGAAGCCACTCTTCCTCTAAACGGAGCGCTTGCGGGACTTGTCGCGATCACCGCTTCTTGTCACGCGGTCAGCTCGATCGATTCCGTGATCATCGGATTTATTGCAGGAATTCTAATGTTCGAAACGAGATCTCTTTTGGACCGGATCAAAATCGACGACGCGGTCGGCGCGATTCCGGTTCACTTAGCGGCGGGCGTTTGGGGAACTCTTGCCGTGGGAATTTTCGGAAATCCGGAAATCTTAGGAAACGGTCTCGGACATATCGATCAGATTCAGGTTCAGTTGATCGGAATCGTTTCCTGCGGCGCTCTCGCCTTCGGGTTGAGTTATATTCTATTGAGCATAATCAACAAGTTTTTTCCATTCCGTGTTTCCGAACAAAACGAATACAAGGGACTCAACTACACGGAACACAGGGCGACCACGGAATTGATCGATTTGTTTCTCGAGATGGAATATCAAAAAAGAACCGGAGACTTGAGTAAGGACCTTTCGATAGAACCCTTCACCGAAGTCGGACAGATCGCGGAAAGATACAATTCCGTTCTCGGTAAAATTCGATTGAATATCCGAGAGAAGGAAATACTTGCGAAAGAATTGGAGGACAATCTAAATCTCATCCAAAGCGATCTATCGACCGCGAAAAAAATCCAATCCGGAATCATCTCGCATAAGGATAGAACCTTGGGCGAACTCGAGGTCATCGTGCGTTATCTGCCATTGAGCGAGGTCGGCGGCGACTTCTTCGACATCATGGAATTAAAACCGGGTTTGACGAGGGTGTTTCTCGCCGACGCGACCGGACACGGGGTTCAAGCGGCTCTCATCACCATGGCCATCAAAGCGATTTACGAATCCTTAAAGCGGGGAATCTACAGCGTTACGGAAATTTTATATCATCTCAACAACGAGTTTCTACATACATTCAAAAACTTGAATCAATTCTTTACCTGTATCGTTTTGGATATCGATACGAATTCGGGAAACGTGCGTTATGCGTCCGCCGGACATATTCCGCAATATCTCATCGGCGAGGAAGGGATTCAAAAGCTCGAAAAAACGGGGAGAATCGTCGGAGCCATTTCGAAAACACAATACACGTCCAAGGACGTAAAGATCACGCCGAATTCCAAACTCGTACTTTTTACGGACGGTCTTGTGGAACAATGGAATGTCGATAAGGAAGAATTCGGAGAAGAACGGGTCGAGAATCTGATCCATTCCTTAAACACCCAATCCATCCGTGACGGAATCGATTCGTTGTTAAGCGAACAGGAAAAATTTCTTTCCGGGGTCTCCAAACAGGACGACATTTCGGTCATCGGAATCAACTGGAAACGCGCATAAAACTGGACTTAAACTTCGCTTAACAAAATCGAAATACGATCGCGCTTATTTACGTTCCTTCTCGTCGTCGCCTTCGAACAATCGGCTCGAAATCCCGAAATAACTGTTCCACGTTTTTCCCTTGTAGGTCGTGCGACTGAACACGAATTTCAGAACGGAAGTTTTTTCAAACCCCGTATCCTCTTCGTATTCGTAATTCAAGAGCAAACCGCCGATCAACGGAGCGCCGAGCACACCGTAATTTTGATATCCCCTAGCCGCTTTCTTTTCGGAGAAGAAAAGAAGTCCGCCGAGAATTTTGGTCGATTCTTCCTTGGAAACCTCGGAACGGTTTTTATAATAAAGAAGACCAAGACCGCCTAACGTCAAACTTCCTTCTACGTCCTTCTCGTGATACGTGAGAATCGGCGGAGCGAGAAAGGAATAACCTTCTCGGTTTTCGCTGTATCTGTAAACGGGCAAAAAGTTTTGGATCTTTTCTTGAGGAGAATTCAAATAACGGATCCAAAGAACGTTCCAGTCGACCGCCTGCGGAGTGGATTGATAACCCATAAGAATTCCGCCGAAAACTCCCCAACGCGTTTTATCCTTTTGAAATTCTCCGTTAAACGCTCCCAAGAAAAGAGTGAGTTCCTTTTTTTGTTCGGTGAGAGAGGATTCCAAATCGAATAGATATAAAAAGTTGTAACGATTGGACCATTGACTGCGGCTCTGATAATATCCCATTAAGAAAAACGAATATTGATCCTCTCCCGTAGAAGAGGAATATAAAAACGGAAGAACGAAGAACGTTTTTTCCTTGTTGGCGGAATCGTTCGAATAGTAGATCGAAGGAAAGAAAAAGAAACTTTTCGTACCCGCGTCGTCGTCCCGTTTGTAATTCATGAGAATTCCGAAAAGATTCGTATGCGAGGAAATCTTTCCCTGTTTTTCGTTGAAGCTCCGATACGCGACGATCGGAACGAACCAACGATACGAATCGTATTCCTTGTTTTCTCCGCTTTTGTAAAAGAAAAGAGGAAAGAGATAAGAACTGAATTCCTGTTCTCCGGCCGCTCCGTTTTTTTCGTAACCGAACAAGGACAACAAAGCCTTAAAGGAAGTCGACTCGGTCCCCGAATGAAGATACTTCGTGTTTTTGTAATTCGCCAGAAAGAGCCAATCGAACCCCCAAACGTCTTTGCGAACCTTATCGTCGCGGATACGATTTTCATACGTATAGAGCAACGGAATCGGAAGCAACGGATAAAAACGTTCCGTGTAAGAATTTGCGTCCTTGCCTTCCTGAACGGACTTCCATTGATAGAATAAAAAATAAAACGAAGTGGAATCCACATAACCTTTGCGAACGATCTGTTCCTTTTCGTAATAAACGGGAAGAAACATCTTTCGTTTGTATCCGGTCTTTTGATCCGATTTGTTTCCAAAGATCAAAAACCAATTCGTGTCCTCCGAATCGGGAGTCGTCTCGCTCGAATGAACGATCGGAACGAAGTTCGAGGAATAGTTCTTAACTCCCTTGTCTAAGACGACCTTTCTAAAATAAAACAAAGAAAGATTCCAAGAAACGGACTCTCGCGCCGGATCCACTTGGGAAGAATAACCGAAAATCCCGCCCAAAAGAATTTTCAAATCATATTCCGTTTTTTGAATGCTTGGAATCCTTCTCGTTTCCGAGTTCGCAAGAAAAAGCCAATCCCAACCGCTCGTTTCCCGGATCATTCCTTCGTCCGTAACCGATTCATACGTAGCGAGCAAAGGAATCGGAAAGAATTTTTTATCCGAAGAGGTTTTTAACTTTGATTGTCCCGGCGAGACCTTTTTCTGAAACCAAAGCGGAGTAAAGATCGAAGTTTCCGCCTGACCGTACGGATTTTTTTCCTCTTCGTAATAAAGAAACGGAGGCAAAACCCATTTCGAATAACCCGCGTTTGGATTCGATTTATGACTGAAAAAGACCGCATAACGACTCTCAGACGATTCCGGAGTTTCCTCTCCCGAATACAAAAGAGGAATCGTTTTCGATTTGTATTTTACGACTTCCCCTTCCGTGACCGTGGTTCCGAAGTAGAACGGAAACACGTAACTGGAAACGGTTTCTTCCTTTGAATCCTTTTTCGTTTTCGTAGAACCGAACAAAAGAAGGAAATTCCAAGTGGAACTTTCGGGAGAATTCGCTCGGTAAAGACCGGCGACGAAGTTGTATCTTTCCTCGCCTTCCCGACCCCAAACGACCAAAGGAATCGGCAGAATCAGATTCAAATCGGATACATACGATTTTTCTAATATATTCTTTTCGGAACCGGAAGCGAAATAAAAAGGACTTAAGACAAAGGATTCCTTCGATTTCAAAGAAGAATCCTCCAAGGAAGAATACAAAAACAAAGGCGTGTATATGTTTCTTTCCTTATATACTTGATTGCCCCCGACAAAACGATCCTCGAAATTTCGATAGTAAAAGGGAAAAAACAAACCGTATCCGCCGCCGGAAACGGAATCATTCTTCGTAAAGATTTCTTCGGAAGCGTGATAAAACGGAAACAAAATTCCGTGAAAGGACGAGGATTCGTACGAACCCGTTTTTTCGCGGGACCGATAATAAAAGATACTCTTGGTTTCCAGACGATCCCCAGTTTCCTTATGCGTAAAAAACGGAAAGAATCGATACGCGATTTCGTCCTTCGATTTCGCATAACGGATCAAAGGCCAGAGAACGGAATATTCCTTTCGATCCTTTTCCTGTTCCATCACGAACAGAAAAATCCCGAAGGCTCTCGTATAATCCTCTCCCTTTCTCTGTTCCGCGAACAAAGGAAAAACGACCCGATACGATTCGTCGCCCACCGTTCCCCAAAACGTAGGCAACGGAAGAGGAAACGCAAAGATACGATCCTTGTTGTTTTTTCCCCAGGTAAACCAACCCAAGGGAAGAATTCGAAAGTGACTTTTATCGTCGCCCGATTGATAACTCGCGATTCCGAATAATGCTTCCCATCCGAAATAATTTCTTGAGTTTTCTCTCGCGAGTTTTTTATACGATGCGAAGTTGGAACCTTCTTTTGGAGGAGTCTGTGCAGAATCTTCCGCAACCACCGCGAGACGAAGACCCTTTTTGCTTCCGATGTTTTTCGAACCTTGATTGGCTTGTGGAACGGGAATCGGTTCTTCCTTTTTTTCATCGGAAAAGAACGCGAGAGGATTCGACAATTCTTTTCGTAAGGAAACGCTGAAGATATTGTAGAGGAAGGAATAATCCAAGTCGACGTAGAATTCTTTTCCGGACGCGCTCGACTTAAAGGAAGCGTCGAACTTTCCGCCGGTTTGTGAAATCGAAATCCCGCCGAAATACAATTCGAGATTTTTGTTTTTTTCGTAATACTTCAAGTAAGCCGGAAGAAATATATCCCCTCTGGATTCCGGATTTTTCCATTCGAAATAAAGAGGAGCTACGAAACGAGAACTCGTTTTTTCCTCTCTGTTTTCGGAAGAATAATAAAGAACGATCCAATCCCGATCCACGTTCGGAGATCTGAGTCTATAGTGCAAGGGACTGAAAGAAACGTGATTCTTATCCTCTCCTCCGAAACGGAAGTAGAACGGAAACCAAATGTTATATTCGTTTTTTTGATAGTAGTGCAGAGGTAAGAATGTCCGCGTCGTCGTTTCGCCCGTCGAGTCCTTCCAACGATAAAACAAACCGCCCAAACCCAAAAAGGAGGAACCGTCTTTTTCCCGGGAAGAATAATAAAACGGATACATTCTGTTAAACGAAGTCCGATCCGAACTGTAGCTGTGATAACCCAAAAGAAAGAATTCGTCCTCGTTCGGCGCGGAATACGAATAAAACAAAGGAGCGATCTTTTCGTGCGTGGTTTCCGTCTGCGATTGAAAGTATAACAAAAACGGAATATTTAAATAAGAATTCTTTTTATGAAAGTAAAACGGAAAAAACGTGGACGACTGGTATTCACCCTTCGCGTCCCTTGTCCAATACGCGTTCAACACCAAAGTTTCCGATTCCATTTTTCGAATATGTCTGTACATCGGAATCGGTAAAAAGTAGTATTGCGTGAAATCGTCTCCGTCGATCGACTGATAGTAAAACGGAAGAATCGCAAGATGAGAATTCTCTTTGTAAAACACGAACGGAAAACTGACGAGTTCCGTTAAACCTTTTCCCCGTTCTCGTTTGTAATACGTGTTTATATAATAGTCCTGAGTTGTATCCGCGGATCGATACTGATAGAACAAAGGGCCTGCGCGATTTACGGATTGATCGTCGTCTATCCAGGAAAAATAAACGGGAAACACGTGCCCGTAAGAATTCTTCTTATAATAAAAAAGAGGAAAGAAGGTGAACGCGGACAGCTCCCCCCGATCGAATCGAACGTATGTGTTGATTAAATAGTTCGTGGAAGAAGTCGGGGTCACGGAACGATAATAAAGCGGACCGGCAAATGCGGAGTTCTCCTTCGATTCTTCCCAGGAAAAATAGAGCGGGAATAGATGTTTGTATTCGTTCTTTTTGTAAAACCAGAACGGAACGAAATGAAAAGAGGCAAGCTCGTCCTTGGAACTGCTCCAGTAGGTATTTAATATTAAGGTTTCTGAATCTTCTTTTCCAGTACGGCGATAGATAAAGGGAAGAATATACTGCGTAAAATTATCGCCTTCGTAGGATTGATGATACAAAGGAAAAAGAGTGAAATAAGAATCCTTTTTATAATACAAAATCGGAAACAGATTGAAATACGAATTCTGTTTATAAAATACGAACGGAAAAAAAGTAAACTCGCCGTCCGCTTGATCCTTGGTTTTCGACCAATACAACAACGGCAAGAATCTAAAAAATCGAAATTCTTTTTCCTTCCCCCATTGAAACAAAAGAAAATTCCGAAATTGAACGTTCTCCCCTACGTCCTTAAAATACAAGGCCAAGGGAGCGAGTAAAAATACGCTCGATTCTTCCCGAGGCGAAATCTGCTTCGATCGATAAAGAAGCGGAAACGGCAAAAACGTAAATTCGGAATAAGAATCGGAGGTCCTCTCCTCTTCTTGAAACCACAAAGGAGAATAGAGCTCGAATCGTTTCGAAGCGGCGTTCGATTTCGATTGATGATACAACGGAAAAAAAGTAAACGAGTAATCTTCTTTGGTTTTATAATTCGTATAATGAACCAGAGGAAAAAAATGAAAGTATTTCTTCTCGGAGTCCCTTCCCCAATGAAACAAAGCGAGAGTCGTTTTAGATTCTTCCGAAGATTCCTTTGTGAAAAACAGCAAGGGAAGAAAAAACATATGACTGGACGGATTTCCGTTTAACGTTTCCGTCTTTCTCGTAAACAACGGAAAAAATCCGGGAACCATCGTGAAATTCTTTTCAAAGCCGGGACCGGAAGAACTGAAATTATAACCTAACCAGAAAAAGGTGGCGGATTCTCTGTAACCCGGGCCGCCGCCCACCGGTTCGATCGTGTTGTTGTAATAAAGAGGAGATAAAAAAGTTTTTTCGAGCAATCCCTCCGATTCCACCTTTCGATAACCGGCGATCGGAAAGAGATAATCGAGACTTGCCTTTCCGGACTTCGCCTCGATCGAATTATAAAGAGGGAATATTCTAAATTGCTTATATTTCGGATAATCGGTTTTTCGAATAAACCAGAAGAGATGCCAAGCGGAATGTCCTTCCCACTTTTCCCAATCGTAGATCAACAATCGAATCGGATACTTCTCCTCTTTTTCGCTTCCGAAAATTTCCTTTTTCTCTCTTACGAGTTCGTCGAACGGATCTTCGGTTTGCGTTTTGGTCTGCGCGAAAAGAATTCCTGGCAGACAAAGAAGAATGAGAAGTAAGATTCGATTTCGCATATGGGTTCGGTCCGAGTTTTAAAGATCGACCTCGACGGTTTTTCGTTTTCCCTTTTCTCCCGAAAGAATCCGGATCTTTCGTTTCGGAAGATTCATCGCTTCCGAAAAAGCCTCGATCACCGCCTCGTTCGCCTTTCCTTCCAACGCCGGTTCGCGAACGGCGACCGTGATCGAACCGTCCTCTTCCTTTCGGAAAAAAACTTTTTTCGAGTTCGGTTTCACGAGAACCGTAAACTTCATACGGTTTCGGTCAACCGATCCTATGTTTTTTTCTGAATTTCCCAACCAAAAGATATATCCCGTCGACCTTAAAAACGAGACTGGAAACGAAAAAAATGAGAATCGAAGGAAGAATTACGAAACTCAGATTGATCCTCGAGGCCTGCGCATAGGAAATCCCTTCCGATTCCAAGTAGTTTAGAATCGAGGAATATAAGAAAATCTGATGAAAGAAAAGATAACTTCCAAGCAGCAAAAACGGAATCGCCATCTTGGAAATTTTTTTCAAAAGTTCGGACCAAGGGAATTGGACCTTGTGCTTTTTCAAAAGGGTTCCCAAAAGGAAAAAAGTGATCATCGCCGAAATCGCGGAGGAAAGCGCGATCGCTGAATGTTTCAAAAACCAAACCATCGAAAGATTCAAAACGATGTTGATCGTAAACGAAACCGACTGAATTCTCAAGGGAGTTTTCGTATCTTGAAACGCGTAATACGATGAAATCAATATCTTATTGACGCTGAAAAATGGTATCGCCAAAGAATAAAAAACGAGCGGCAAGGTCGCGGTATGAGTCGCAAGATGATCCCACTTTCCGCCGAAATAAATCGAATCCAAAATCGGTCCGGCTAACAGGACCATACCGATCGCCGCGGGAACGGTTAAAAATAATGCGAACTCGAGCGCGCCGGAAAGTTCCTGTCCTACCGCGGACCATTCTTCCTTTTTTAAAGATTGTAGAAGCGCGGGGAGAATGGTGGTCGCAAGCGCGACTCCGATGATCCCCGTCGGCAACTGAACGAGTCTTTGCGAATAATCCAAACTGACAACGGCTCCCAAACCCGGATTGTGGTTCTGCACCCAGTTGGCCAAAAATATATCCACAAGAAGACTGAGTTGATAAAAACCTCCTCCGAGCGCGGCGGGTAACATCAGCTTGAAGATTTTTTTAATCGCGGGATGTTTCCAGTTTACGTTGAGGGAAGGCGTGTCCTTTTTTTTCCAAACATACCAAGCCTGAACCGCGAATTGTAAAAAACCGCCGGTAACGATCGCGGAACAAAGAACGATCACCCGATCGTGTAAGTCCTCTATGAACGGAAACAAAAAAATAAAAACGAACAGATAACTCAGATTCAAAATGATCGGAGAAAGAGAAGGAACGAAGAATCGATTCTTCGAATTGGAGATCGCCATAAAAATCGCGGAAAGACTTGCGGTGACGATTAAGAAAAACAGAATATACGTAAGCTCTATTACTAAATCGGAATATTCTTTTGTTCCACCTACGAGAATCGGAAGAAACAAGGGCGAGAATAAAAACACGATTCCCACGAGAAGCGAAAGAATAAAAAACAAAAAGGACAACACAGCGCCGCTCATCACCTTCGCTTCTTCCTCGCTGATCTTACCCGACTCGGCGTAGAGAGGCATAAAGGATTGGGAAAGCGTTCCTTCTGCCAAAAGATTGCGAAACATATTCGGAAGACGATACGCCACCGAAAAAGCGGACGCGACCATTCCGGTTCCGAAGGAAACGGCCATAAAATGATCTCGGATAAGACCCAGAATTCTGGAAAGAAACGTATAAAAGGAAAGCGCGATGCTTCTCGATGCGGCGTTAGACAACGATCATGGTCCTAGAAGTTTTTCTAGGTATCGAACTCCGCCCATGGCATTTAGGTCAAACTGAATCTGACAGTTCGGACATTGATATCTTCCCGGTTTGGAAACCCGGATTCGGGAAGAACAAGCGCCGCAGTAAATCATTCGTTTCGGGAAATTTTTTTCCGCGAGAATCGCCTTGTCCAAGTTCTTCTTCGCCGAATATTCCTGAGAATGCGAAGCCAAACCCGCGTTGGAAGGCGCGGTTTCGGACGCGCCGGAAGCTTTTTCGGAAACGGAAGATTCTTCCTCTTCTTTTCCTTCGTTTAAGAATGCGCGCAATCTTTGCGATTGAGTGGAAAGACCCGGAGTCGATTGGACTTTTTCGGTCTTTGGAAAATTAGATTCGGAACCGGAAACGGTTTCGTTTTCTTCCACTCCGAATTCGGGAACGGTTTTGATCTCGGGAATATAAATCGAATGAGAACCGCCCGAACCCGCGGGCTTCGCACTTGCGGAACCGACGGAAGAACCGGAAGAATAAAATTGCACGGGAGAATTTCTCGGGATCTTGGAGATCGGATTGGAAGACGTCGCAGGATTTCTTTGATCTTGAATTTTAATCAAAGAAAGATATTCTTCCGCGCGATTTGCGTCCTCGAAAAAAGCGATGGATTTTCCGAAACCCAAAAAGCTCAAAAGGGATTTACATTCTTCGTTGAACGCCGAGTAGGCGGAAGACGCGTCTCTGTTTTTTAGGAAGTTTTCGAATCTCGCGAGAACCGCGATTCCTTCGGACTCGATGTATTCCAATTCCTCGCAGGAAAAAAGAAATTTACGAATTCCCTCTTCCCATTTCGATTTCAGATAAGAATAAAAATCCTCCGCGCTTGCGGAGTCCAAACGACCCTTCAGCTTGAGCTTGAGAATATTTCCCGAAAGTCTGGATCTGATTTCCACTTCTGTATCTTATCCTAAGTAGATCGCGTCCAAAATTTCTTCCCGAGAAGAAACGACTGCGGGCGCAACGTTCGAACCTGCCGCTCCGGGATGCGCGTTTGTTTGTGCCGGAGCCGCGACGGAAGAAGGAGCGGACGTCGTTCCTACTACGTTTTGAGAAACGGTCGTTTGCGCCGAAGAGATCGCCTCCGGAATCGCGGAAGCGGTCAGAACGGGAGTCGCATGAGTCGGCACGTTATCCGAAACGGATGGAACCGCGGAAGGAGAACTTCCCAAACTTCCCGGAAACGCGACCGAGTCGAGCGGACTGGATTGTTTCGCCAAAACGGGAACGTTAGTCGCGCTTGAATGGGAAACCTTTTCCACGAGCGGTCTGGAACCGAAATCGGGAACCGTTTCCTTCGTAGAATTGCCCAAGGTCAAAAGAAGATAGACGAATTCCAAAAACAAGGCCGCTCCGAGAGCGATTAGGGAATAATTGCGTAAAAGCCATTCCAACAACTCCGTTTGTTTCAAAACGAAATTACGGAAGTTTCCCCGATCGTAGATCATATGAATCGCGGCGACTCTTTCCAATTTCACCGGATGATACACGGCCGCGGAAAGAAGAATTTCGGGTTCGCTGATCTCGGGGAAAAAACTTTCGAACTTGGAAAAGAAAACGCTCTTAGAAAGAACTTCTTTCTTTTGTCCTAAAAGAACCGGAATACTGATCTGCCATTTGCGAAGACGAAAGGCTCTCGTATAAAGAGCGTCCTGATACAACGCCTCGGGTTTTCTTTTTTTCAGAGTTTCCTGAAGATAAGCCGGATTGGAATGAGCGAGAACGATCCCCGCTTCGTTCGTCAAAAAGATTTCCTTGATCGTATAACCGTCATTGTCCTTGTCCGAAATTTTGGTCATTCTGGAAAAAACGAAATTCATGTCGTCGTAGGACGCGTCGCTGCCGGAATTCTCCGCCGCCTTGGCAAGAGTGCTTAACGTGTCTCTGGCTCGGTTATCCGAACCGATTTTTAAAAGGTCGAACGAAGCCAGGGAAGATTCCAAAAAGGACCAAGCCACGGCTCCGAGAGCGATCGATTCGCAAACGATCAGCAGCAAAAGAAAATAGAATATACTTTTGAAAATCTTCACTCTGAGACCTCTATCCAACAAATCGGTAGAAACGAGGTTTTCTCTTGAGGATAAAAACGGATTCTAACTCACTTTTCCGTGAGAAAGTAACTCTTTTGGAGAATTTAGAAAAGAATTCAGATTCGCTTTGAGTTTGGAAATAAATTCGTTCCTCTTATCCGGTCCGGCGTCGAGACCGAGCTTTTCCACGCTCGTCATATCCGTCCAACTTCTGCCGCAGGGATTGATGCTCTGAAACGCGCGAAAGTCGTTGCGGATGTTAAAAGCGATTCCGTGACTCGTAAAAAAAGACTTAAAGTTCACTCCGATCGAACAGATCTTTCGCGAGGGATCGGATTCGAGATACAAACCGGGCGCGTCCCCATTCTCCACCAAACGAAGATCCCAGGTTTCACGGGCGGCGTCGATCACGGAGCGCAAAAGATTCTCCAGATAAGAACGAATCGAAAGTTCCCGCTTTTTTAGATCCACATGAGAATAAACCACAAGTTGACCGGGCTCGTGCGCCGTAAAATCCCCGCCCCTTTGGATAAAATGGACCTGAATTCCCTGAGATTCCAGAAATTCCTTCCCTAAGAGTAGATTCTCTAGATTATAATTGATTCCGCCGGTGATCGTGGGAGCGTGTTCCAGAAATAGAATACATTCCCTCCTATGCGACCGCAGTTTTTCCTGCAGTTCCACGTAACGGAGGTAAGGAAATTCTCCTTTCGGTTCGATCATTCTCACAAGTTCTTTATATGGAAAAACTCTTAGAAGTCATCTCTTTTATCCTTCAGAAGTCCCCCAACGGAAGAGACCGTCTCTCCCTCTCCAAATTGATCTATTACTCCGACGGGGTTTATTTTCAGAAGAATGCAAAGCTGATCACGAACCAAACGTATATCCATTTGGAAGATTCTCCCTGCGCTTTGGATTTCCAAGGGGCGTTGCTTCATTTGAGAAAAAACGGTCTAATAGATATCAAACCCAGACTGACCGATAAGGGAATCTCCGGATTTCAAATCGTTTGGACGGGGGAACCGGGAGAAGAAGCCGTAGACCTCAACCGACAGGAAAAAAGAATCATCCGTAAGATTTTGGAAAACTTCAAAAGTGCGGTGTATGATGAGAATCGGGTATATCCGAATCTCTACGAAAACTACATCATTTCGCCGCTTTTCGCAGAAATTCCGTTCAGTATGGATACCTTGAATACCAAAATTCACTTTTTTAAGAGGAAAACGCTTTTAAATATCTCCGGTAAAATTTTTAAGGTACTATTTAGCGAGTAGCGGAGCCCTTAAGATGCAGATAACCGTAATGAAAGGTAAAATCCACCGGGCTACGGTCACGGACGCGGATTTAAACTACGAAGGAAGCCTAACCGTGGATATGGATCTCGTCGACGCGGCTGGAATGCGCGTATATGAGAAGGTTTCCGTGGTCAACGTAAACAACGGTGCCCGTTTCGAAACCTACATCATCGAAGGAAAACGCGGTTCCGGAGAAATCTGCCTAAACGGCGCGGCCGCGAGACTGGGAATGAAAGGCGACAAAGTCATCATCATCACCTACGCTCAAGTGGAAGAAGCTGATCTTCCGACGAACTACTCCCCAAAAGTAGTTCACGTTGACGAAAATAACCGAAAACGGTAATTTTTACCAAAAAACGATTTTCCCAACCTAATTTCCGGCTTTCAAAGGCCGATATAAATTAGTAAGAATTCCATCGGACCAGAATAACTATGAAATCTTTTTTAAGAATCTCTGTTTGCCTGCTACTTCTTTTCGTTGGTCAGACGACCTTTAGCCAGAACGCAGAAAAACCCGATCCGAACAAAAAGGACGGCGGAACAGAATACTATCCCCTATCCTACTACGACGAGCGTCTTGCGGTTAAGAACATTTCTTTCTTTCGTAGACATTCGGACAACGGTAAGGGAGAATTTCTGGACGTAATGGTGGAAATGGAAAACCGCGATTTCGATCCCGCAAAATTCTCCGTTTATGTTTTAGCGGTGAACGAGACTACTTCCGTAAACCCGGAAAAAAGAGATCTGGTTCCTTTCCCAAAATGGAGAGGATACGACGCCGAAAACAGCACTCTCATTATCAACTTTCAAAACTTGATGCCTCAAAAACTCGAATCCAAAGCGGTTTGGGGAGAGGAAAGATACAACAAAGTGAAGAAGGATTACGACGATCGTATTTCCCGCGGAGAAATGGTAAAGATGTCCCTTCCTGCGTTGACCGAAACCGTTACGTATCTTACGAATCATCCGGAAAACGCTCTTGAGTTCACCATTTTCGGAGAACAAGGTCCTAAAAAGGATCAGGTTCTTTTGAGCAACTTCGTGGATCAAACCGAAGACGAAAAGAAAAAACAATCTCACGAATCTTTGAACAAGCATACATACACGATCTACAGCGCGAAATACAAAACGACTTTGATGTCCCACCACTACACCGAGTACAGACCCGGTTATGTGACTTACAACAAGGTTGTGGTTTTGATCTTCAATCCTTTGAAAGAAAAAAACAAACTGGTTTATAGAAGATTCATCGACGTTACGGGAATTAAACTTCTCAACTAAGACTTCGATTGAATCGATCGGGCAATGCACGATGGCATTGAAAAATGGCGGAGTTGATCCGCCTTTTTTTATGTACGAATGAAATGCGACGTAGTCGCGCTCGTTGTCGTTGCGTTCGTCGTTGTCACACGCAAACACCAAGCAACGAACGACTACTCGGTACGAGTGATACGAGCGGCACATATTTCTGGAACCATTCTCGGTAGAAGAAAAAAGTTCGGATGTTTTGGTGTTTGTTTAACAATACAAAGGGGAAAAAAAGATAAGCGGCGCTTCGTCCTTGAAAACCAAGAACGTAAACCGTTTCGAGGAATGTATATTTCTTTAAAGAGATTTTCTAGAACGTTTTGTCTGTTTCTTATAACGTTCTATGCTCTCCGGAACATAGCGGGTTGACCAATCGGTCCCGCTCATATTCTTTTCAATCCAGCCGGTGCCGTGATCCCAGCGCCCATCGGAAAGAAAATCAAAGAAATAGGAAGAATTCATATATCGATACGAATCCATGATATCGAGGATGTCCCGTTTTACCGGAAATCCCTGGCCGTTTTCGCTTTCTGAGAAGAAGCTATTGTCCATTGGTTCAATCCTAAGAATTGCTTCCAGGACTGTCCATCTTTTTTATTATGTTCGCATTGTTTGAAAATAAGACTCAAATCGGATCGTTCCAAAGAGTCAATTGATCGTCGGGCGCGTCCGTTCCAAAATCCCCCTCTTGTGGGAGCTCCCCACCCTCCTTTCCGGCTTTTTTGCCGTGAAGGACTTCCTGGCGCCTTTTTTTTACTTTGCGAGCCTCGTCCAGAATTCCTTCCAATTTCTCCTCTAAAAAATATCGCAATTGCCGATCGATTTCATTCTCCGTTTCTCGTACCAAAACCATTTTATCCTCCAACATCCGTCGAATCCATTTGTAAGAATACCAACTCCCCCGGACAAACCCCGGAACCGTTTTTCGGAAAGACTGGATTTATTTGGGAAACCCGGAAAAAATTGTCTGCGAAAAGGCCGCTGAAATGCTAAACATACCCGAACTGACAGAGACTCTACTCAACGGAAAAGACATCGATCTCGAATACAAATTCGTATCCGAGGAAGACCATCAACAGCTCTATAATTTATTGCTTAATATTCTCGGGAAAATAGACCGACTTTTTTTGACGGAGGTGATTTCCACCATTCTTAAGGAAATTCTAATGAACGCCAACAAGGCGAACGCGAAACGGATTTTCTTTCTGAAAAAGAATTTGGACATTCACAACGCGGATCATTACACGAAGGGAATGCGGACCTTTCAACAGGAGATCACACATCACTGGGACGATCAAAGGGACATTCTTCTCAACAGCAGTTTTCAGATTCATTTCCGCGCGAAGATGGTTAACAACAGCCTCGCGATTCTCGTCGAGAACGACGCGGCTCTTTTACCGCAGGAACTCGATCGGATCAAAAAAAGAATCGAGTCCGCCAAAAAATACAACGATCTTTCCGACGCGTTTATGGACATTTCCGATTCTCAGGAAAGCGCGGGTCTCGGTTTGGTTCTCATTCAACTTCTTTTGAAAAACTCGGGGATCGGCTCGGATAAGTTCAAGGTGGACACGGACGGAAAGCTGACAAGAGCAACGTTAGTAGTTCCTCAACAAATCGTTCCGATCGAGATCACGACGAAACTCAAAGAAAGAATTTTAGTAGAGATCGAAGGTCTTCCCCCGCTCCCGAACACTTTGACGCGGATCATCTCCTTGTGCAATAATCCGGATTCGGATCTGGGAATCATCGCGAACGAAATCGAAAAGAACCCCGCGCTCAGCGTGGACTTGTTGAAACTTTCCAACTCGGCGGGGTTCGCGAGTAGAAACAAGGTGAACACGATCGTTCAAGCCGTTAAAGTCGTCGGTCTTAAAAACGTAAGAAACCTTCTCTACGTTTCGGGCGTTCGCAAGATCATGGATGGACGTTATGCGAAACTGCAAGAGGTCTGGAATCATTCGAATATGTGCAGTTTTTTTATTCGTCATATCGCCGGCCGCGGCGGCATGACGAGGGTTGCGGATATCGCCGCCGCGGGCGCTCTACTGCACGATTTGGGGAAATTCATTCTTCTTTCCCTGGATCAAAAGTTGTTCATCAAACTCACCAATTACCAAAAGGATCGCGACTTCGGAAGTTCCACGATTTTAGAGGAGATTTCGATCGGGATCTCGCACCCTACGTTAGGCGCTCTTCTCGCAAAAAAATGGGACTTCCCGCCGGATCTCGTTCAGATGATCGAGTTTCATCACAGACCGTTTATGGCCGTCGGAAGCGTCTATCACGATCTTGTAGAACTCGTGTATCTCGCCAATATGATGATGGATTGTATCGACAAGAAAGCCTCTTTTTTCACGATAGACGAAACCATACTTCACAAATACGATCTCGCGGACAAAAAGACCTTCGAGGAAACCTGCGAGAAACTCCGAAAGTTGTATGACATCGCGAGAATGGAGAATTGAATTCTATTGAAAAAAGATTCCTTATTGTCCGTCGAGGAAATCAGTTATAAGCCGACCGGAAAGACCATTCTGGATCGCGTCAGTTTTGAGATAGAGGAAAACGAACACTGCGTTCTTCTCGGAAGAAACGGAGCCGGAAAAAGTACTCTCGTAAATCTGATCTACGGGATGATCTGGGCGACTTCGGGAACCATTCGTCTTTTTCACGAAACCTACGGAGAAACCGCGATTCAGGATCTTCGCAAACGGATCGGAATCTTGGACGCGTCTCAACAGGAGAATTCTCTCCAGAGAAAGCTCACGGTTCTCGATGTCGTGTTAACGGGACTATTTCATACCATCGGATATTACCGGGATCCGAATCCCGAGGAAGAATCCAAAGCCTTGCGGATTCTCGCCGAAGCGAATCTGATCGCAAAGAAGGATCAATTCTATTCCACTCTTTCTTCTGGTGAAAAAAAGAAGATCCTATTTCTGCGAAGTCTCGTTAGCGAACCGGATCTTTTGATTTTAGACGAGCCTTGTTCTTCCCTGGATCTGAGCGCCCGCGAAGACTTTTTAGGATTTCTCAAGGAATATCATTCCAAAAGAAACTTCACCTCGCTTTACATCACTCATAGGCCCGAAGAGATTCCCGAGTTTTATACCAAGGCCGTTCTTCTCAAAGAAGGAAAGGTCGTTCATACCGGCCCGATCGAAACGTGTTTCACAGAAGATCATCTACAGAATCTTTACGATCTATCCTTGCAGGTAAATCGAATCAATGGAACCTGGTCCGTCATCCCGCAAAGAAAATCCTTCTAAAGAGGTGACTATGAAAACGGTCTTAGAAACCAAACATATCGGAGTATCGATCGGAGTTGCCTGGAAAACCGCATATCGTTTTCTCTCCGAGCCGACCAACTTCCCCGAATGGGCTTCGGGTCTTTGTAAGTCCATTCGCCCCGGCGCCAAGGGAGAATGGATCATCGAGGCTCCGCAAGGAACTCTTACGGCAAGTTTTACTCCCGAGAATGAGTACGGAATTTTAGATCATACCGTGATCTTGACGGATGGAACGAAGGTCGCAAACCCGATGCGGATTCTTCCCAACGCGGAAGGATGCGAAATCGTTTTTACTTTGTATAAACTCCCCTCTATGACTTCGGAAAAATTCAAAGAAGACGCGGCCTGGGTCCAAAAGGATTTAAGCGAGTTGAAGATCTTACTCGAAACTAAGTTCAGCTGAGAATTGTAGCGTCCCAAAAAGCAAGCAAGTATGTGAAAGGATGTTTTCTGTTTTGCGGAACGTTCGCGGTCGGTTCAAACAAAAAAGGCGCCCGCAGGGCGCCTTTTTGCAAGTTAAAAAATCGAACTTGAAAATTAGAAGCTTTGAAGAATCGCTTGGTATCTTGCGTTTTCTTTTTCTAAGCTTTGAGCTTGTTTGATGTATTTTTGAGATTGAGCGTTGCTTGCGAGAAATTTACCGCCGGTAGATCTTCTTGCAAGTTCTCTCAATTCTTCCGCTCTGTGAGCTTTTTGTTGAGCAACGGCTCTCAAATAATTACCCACTGCGGTTTTTTGTTCTTTAGTAACGGCACTTTCTACGATTGCTTTTTCCAAGAGCTGATCTTCGACATCTTCGGAGACGGCGAAAACGGAACTTGCAGCCAGAAAGCCTAAAAGGGAAACTACAGAAATCAATTTGTTAGTGTTCATGATTGAAACCTCGATGTTTTTTTGTCTGTTTTTGCTTAAGACCGAAAATCGAAGAAACCCTCTCAGAAAAACGGCCAAGAAACTTTTTGTTTCTCTATTACCTATACGACGCCGTCTCGATAAAAAATAAATAATTTTTTTAGAAAAAGATAAAAATTTAATGCGAAGTCATTTTGAATTCTATATTTTTAGAATATTCTATTTTTTGAATTTATAGTTTTATTAAAAACGAAACGCTTCCGTTTTCGTTTTTTAAAAAAAGGGCAATCCGAACGGAACTTAAAAATCGGCTCAGTCGTTTAAGCGTTTTTGCTTAAAAAGAAAATCGATTCCGATCCGACGAAGCGCATCCTATCTAAGAATTATACAGACGATCGTATAAAAAATCAAATGGAAATGTAGACGCATTCACGGGCTGCCCGTAACGAAAGAAATCGTTTTAAATTTAAAACTTGTACGTCGACGAACGAATTTATGCCGAAAGTGGAAGCAGTCTTTGCGCTCGTCCTTAGCTTAGGAAGTAAGCAAGGACAACAAAAGATGCTCTAAGAGGAAGCGTTTCCGAGTTCGTAGCTGACATATTCGCAATCGGGAAAGCGGCTACACTGGTAGAACTCTTTCTTTTTGGAGGTTCTTTTCTTTTGAAGACTTCCTTCCTTGCACAACGGACAGCTTCCCCATCCGGTTTCCCGTTTTTTTTGTCTCGTAACGGCCCATTCTTTGCGAAATACGACCGCGGATGCCTTACTACTTTGAATTCGAGTCTGCAATTCCGACCAAAGTCGGTTTAATACGGAAAGGCTATCGGCCTCGTTTTTTTCGATAAGGTCCAGATCGGATTCGAGTTCCGCGGTGAACTTCTCCCGGAATAGATCCCCAAAGCTCGTTTGCAGAAAAAAATTGACCTTCTCGCCCAAAGGAAGAGGAAGAAAGAATTTCTTTTCCTGGTCCACATACTTTCGTTTGAGAAGCGTTTCCGAAACGGTCGCATACGTGGAAGGACGACCGATTCCTTCTTTTTCGAGTTTAGCGACCAACGATCCTTCCGAATAACGGGAAGGCGGTTCGGTTTGTTTTTTTTCGAGTTCTGTGTTGTTCAGAAAAACGGATTCACCCCGATCCCAAACGGGAACAGACTTTGCGTCCACTTCGTTTAATATTTTGAAACCTTCGAACAAGGTCTTCTTCGTTTCGAGTCCGAAAATTTCCCCTTCGATCCGGATCGAATATTCCGTTTTTAAGAATTCTTCCGGAGGTAGAATGGACGCGATCGTTCGTTTCCAAATCAGTTCGTATAAAAGCCCTTCTTCTTTTCCTAAGAATCGCTTGGCTTCGTTCGGAGTTAAGAGTGGATCGGTAACGCGAACCGCTTCGTGTGCGTCTTGAATCTTTTGATTCGGTTTTTTGTTTTTTCGGGTCGAAGCAAGGCCCGGTCCGTTTGAGAATTTTTCACCGAGATTCGACAAAACCCAGGACCGGGCCTTGTCGATAAATTCCGCGCTCATACGAGTGGAATCCGTTCTCATATAAGTGATCAGCCCTTCCCTTTTTCCGTTTCCGAGATCCATTCCTTCGTATAACTTTTGCGCGAGGCTCATCGTTTTTTTGGAGGAGAATTGAAATCTGCGAAACGCTTCCTGTTGAAGACTCGCGGTTTGAAACGGAGGCGGTGGAGAATTCTTTCCGACGGATTCTTTTTTGTGTTCGATCTTGAAACTTTTTTGTTTTTGAACGTTCTTGAGAATTTCTTTCGCTTTTTGTTCGGACAAAATGCGATCTCCCGTTCTATGAAAGATTCCTTCGATTCCCTTCTTGTCTTTTATATACAAAAGAATATTATAATATACTTCCGTTTTAAAATTTCGGATTTCCTCTTCGCGATCGCAGATCCATTTGAGGGCGACGGATTGCACGCGCCCGGCCGAAAGACCGGGACCGATTTCCTTCCAAAGAACCGGGCTGATAAAATAACCGATCAATCGATCTCCGATTCTTCTCGTTTTTTGCGCGTCCACGAGGGATTCGCGAATCGAATCCGGATTTTTTAATGTTTCAAGAATCACGTCTCGCGTGATTTCGGTGAATCGAATCCGATAAACGTTGGATTTTTTTTTGATTCGATCCCGGATATAAGCGCTGATGAATTCTCCCTCTCGATCGGGATCGGTCGCGAGGAAAATTTTTTCGGATTCTTTTGCGGCTTTTACGATTTCGGAAAGAACTTTTTTCTTTCCGGGTAATACGACGTATTCGGGTTCGAAATCGTTTTTCAAATCCAAACCTAAGGTCGTTTTCGGAAGATCGGCTACGTGCCCGAGGGTCGCGAGAATTCTAAATTCTTTGCCTAAATACCCGCTTATGGTTTTCGCTTTGGAAGGAGATTCGACGATTAAAAGAAAGGACACCGTTCTTTAAGGTTTAGTGCGGGCCCAGGTTTTCAATCAAATATCCGTTTTTGTAAGTTGGGTTTTTTCGTTTTGTCACGAGATACGGTTTGGTCCGTGCGGGCCAGATTGTTTTTAAGAGAAGCGCGCGCGTTTTAAAAACGATTAAGGTGAGAATTTCGATCGCTCGGTGGGGTTTCGGAAATCCCATCGCGTCTCTGAGAGGCGCTTCCATCAGACTGAAAAGTGCGTGAAAGATCAACGCGCGCGCTCCCGGCAGATTCGGAATTCTTCCCGCGAGAATATGAAGCGTTGCTTGTCCGAGTCGTTCGCTTTCAGGGGTTCGTTTAAAATTCTCCGCTTCGAATTTACGATTCCAGATTTCAAAAGAATCATAGTCGCTCGGGAGATCCTTGATATTCATGAGCTTTCCGACGTTTCTCCACATGTAGTAGTTCGCGAGTTTTTCCTTTTGACTTCCCCTTCTCCATCCGAAACGAAGATTCCATCGAACCGGTTCAAAGACGAAGGTGCTTAACGTATAAAGAAAATCGGAATTGGCGATTTCATATTTTTTGTGAATCTGATTAAGTCTTCGAATCGCTTCTTTTCCGTTCTGAGAATCGGTTCCGTTTTCTAAGAATTCCGCGAGAAGAATCGCGGTATCGTCGTATCTTTTTTGTCCGTAGTTTTCGAACTGTTTGGTTTCATCCAAAATTTTGGCGATGGATGGAATCGCGAATGTTTTAAAGAATGCTAATGCAAGTGAGATTTCTATATCTCTGGGAAAGTCGTAACTTCCGGATAGAAAAGAAATCCGATGATAGTCCGTTTCCGGATTCAATTTTTGAATTCGATTTAAGATCGCATTTTTGTTCCACATAGACCGAAAATTTCAGATTCGAAATTTCGAGGCAAGGATTATTCGATTTTATTAATACGACATCAAACTTTTTCATTTGGTTTGAACGGTTTGGTTTGGTTGAGTTTGTTTTGATTTCGGCTGGACTGGGTTGATTGGGTCGCATGGCGCGAGCCGGTATTGATTTTATGAACATTTGTTTATTTTTGATTTTGCGAACCTTGCATAAAATGACTGCGTTTCGGAAATTTGTTTTTTGCTTTTGGTGTTTTTCGATTTGGACCGCCTTTCTCTTCCTTCGTCGTTTGAATTTGATTCGTTTGCATCGTATTGTTGTGTCTCTAGTGGAGTCGTGGAATTGTGGAGTGTTTTTTCGAATCAGATTCTTTGTTTTTTTTTCGGCTCAGGTCTTGCCAAACGGATCTCCGATCGGTCAATTTTGAGAACTGTATGAAGTATGGGATACTTATTGTTGGACACGGATCGCGAGATTTCTTCTCGCTTGCAGGAACCTCGTTTGGAAACGGTGACCCTATTAATTCCTGAAAAAGTCTGGATTCGTTTTGGCGAAAAAGAAGTTCGTAAACTTCCGAAGAAAATTCCGGAAATGTTAAGAACTTACGGCAAATATCTTTCTGCCTCAAAACGTCTTGGTCATAGAGCTGGGAAAACGTTGTACCAACCAAGTTCGGGATCAACAAAGATGAAACGGGTGAATGTTCGTTTGAGCACGGGTAGTTGGACTTTATTGGGCGCTTTGGCGCAGGCGCATGGAGTTTCTCGTTGTTATCTTTTTAATTATCTTTTGTGGTTGGAGGATTTAGGAGTCGGGAATTCTATCGTGGACACAGTGAATGCGGGAGTTCCCACCTTTCACAGGTACTACAGTTATATCCTCCACCTTGATCTTTTAAATAACGAAGCGATCCGAAGACTTCGGTGCGAACCGGATTCTTTCTTTCGCACTTTGGACTACAGAGATTGGTTTCCCGACCATTAAACAGCAAACCTACGACAACATTGAAAAGAATACACGAAACAAATCGCAAAACAGGATCGTTTCAAAAAAAGCGATTCAGATCCACTTATGCTTTGATATAAAAACGAGCTTCGATTCGAATACATCCACAACGACAAAATTCCAATATTAGAGCCCCTTTCACCCTCATTGCACCGACAACGACTTCCATGCGCGTAATCTCATCCACGCTTCGTCCGACAAAAAAACACGAAGCCCCGCCGTGCGTCCTCTTACCACTCGCACGATCACGCCGCGCGCTTACCCCGTCACCATATCACCAAAGACAATAAAAAACCCCGGAGCGGCTTAACCGCTCCGGGGTTCCAGTGGAGAAAATTTAGATCAAAAAAAATTCTCTTATGCGTTTGCAGGAACCGGGAAAAGTCCTTCGATGGAAAGATATCTTTCTCCTGTATCATAAGAGAAAGTTAATACTTTCGATCCTTCCGGAATCTCGGGAAGCTTTTTCGCAACCGCCGCAAGAGCAGCACCGGAAGAAACTCCGATAAAAATACCTTCTTCTTTAGCCGCTCTTTGTGCGTATTCAAACGCTTCGTCTTTGCTGATTTGAATCGTTCCATCCAAAAGATCCGTATGAAGGTTCTTAGGAATGAATCCTGCTCCAATCCCTTGGATCGGGTGTGGTCCAGGCTTTCCACCGGAGATCACAGGAGAAGCTTCCGGCTCGACCGCAAATACTTTCAAATTCGGGAATTTCTTCTTCAACACTTGAGCGACACCGGTGATATGACCTCCGGTTCCTACTCCGGTGATTATATAGTCGAGTCCGTCCGGAAAATCTTTTGCGATTTCTTGCGCCGTAGTTTCTACGTGAACTTTAATGTTTGCTTCGTTTTCGAACTGTTGTGGCATCCACGCTTTCGGATTTTCCGCAACGATTTGTTTTGCTTTTTCGATCGCGCCGGGCATTCCCTTTTCTCTTGGAGTGAGTTCGAATTCCGCTCCGTAAGCCGCCATAATTCTTCTTCGTTCAATACTCATAGACTCGGGCATCACTAAGAGAAGTTTATATCCCTTAACGGCCGCAACGAGAGCGAGTCCGATTCCGGTGTTACCGGAAGTTGGTTCTACGATAATGCTGTCTTTTGTCAGTTTTCCGGATTTTTCAGCGTCTTCGATCATCGAAAGAGCGATACGGTCCTTAATGGATCCGCCCGGATTGGATCTTTCTAATTTAACGTAGATCTCGCTCTTTGTGTTGAACAAGCGATTGATTTTTACGTGTGGAGTGTTACCGATCGTTTCTAAAATACTCTTAGCTTTCATTTCTGTTTTCCTACCTATTGCAAGGGTTCTTTGAGTTTAGATGTTGTTATATTAGACATTTATTTCAATATAACAAATGAATTCAAGAAAAAAAATCCTTTTCAACGGATTCTTTTTACAAGCGTACGGACTTTTGAGCGGTTTAGAATTCTCTAAAAATTTCCGCGATTTTCTAAATTTCCTGTAAAACGACGCTTTGCAAAAAGGATTCCGCAACGGGACCGAACTCAAGACCGAGCGTGCGAAAGACCGCATAGATCGTAGAAATCTGAACGTTCGAATCCCCCGGCGTAGCCGCGTAACCTCGGATTTCTTTTTCCAGAATTTCCAAAGAACCGAGAGGAATCACCGCGTGCGAAAAGATTCTTCCGTAAAGACCCCGATCCCTTCCCGACGAAAAGATCGAGTTCGTCGAAATCAAATCGGTCGTGGAAAGATACGGATCGTTTTGAATTCTTCGGAGAATCGTTTCCTTTTTGATCGCCTTCTTCAAACGAAAACGAAATCGAACCAAATGCATATAGGGAGAATTGATCGTAACCGACGAAGAAGTTACGGGCAACCGAACCTTTATCTGAGAATACAATTCGTTTAACAATCGACTGTGATGGGTTCCCCATTCCGCTTCGGGTTTAACGAGCAAGGGTCCGGTCACGTGCGGATCGTCCTTGGCCATGTCCGCGTCCCTTCGAATCACGAGAAAGTCCGCTTCCTCCAAAATCGATTCCAATTCTTTCGGAGATTCGTCCGTCAACAAACGAAGAGATCCCGCGAGAGTATGCGTGTTGCAGGTGGAAACGTGTAGAAACTTCGGAAGATCCTTCTCCAGAAAATCCCGAACGTCCGGATACATAAACTGAGGACCGAACTTGTGCTCGCTCCCTTGTGCGATAAACATTCGTATTTTAGAATATTCTGATGTACTGTATTCTTCGATTCTTGAATCGGCGACGCCGGGCGGAGAACAATCGCAAAGAACCAGCGATTCCCGAAGTGCGTCCTTCTTCGAAACAAACTCCGGAAAAAAATCCCGAACCCCGTTGTCTCTCGTATCGACTACGATTCCTCCTTTTTCCACAAGGGAAAGAATCGCCGGAATCTCCGATTTTTTGAGCCGATACGGTTCTATAAAAACCTGATACGTTTCGAGTTTTCCCCGAAGCAATAACATCAAAGAAGCCAAGGGCCAACCGATTACGCCGGTTCCCCGAATGTATACGCCCGGAAGTGTATGCGTCGTCATTGTAAAATCCTTTTTTGAAACAAGCGGTTTGTCGGAGGTACGACAAAGTCTTTCGTTGAAATTTGTGATTGCAAATAGAATGTTTTTCTGATAGAGGAGAATTTGCCGTTTGTTTCCCGACACCTCAAACTCGGCGTCTCGCTCTCGATGGATCGCTCGTCACCCGCCGTCTGTGGAGCTCCTCTTAGGAAACGACACATTGAATTGAAAGGGAGCGGCGCACCGTTTTCACGGAAGAACGTAGGAACTACTACCCGATCTCGAATTACGGCTTTCAATTCTTCTCCTCTGAATTTAGACGAACACAAACAAAACTTCCGTTTACCATTCTCCGGTCCATTCAACTTCTGGAATAAAACGGATCCTGCAAGTAGTTCTCTTTGTATCTGATATAATTGCCTGTCGTACGAGTGATGATTTCGCGTTCCTTATCGGTGATATCGCGCACGATCTTTCCGGGCGATCCCATCACGAGAACTCCGGGAGGAATTTTTTTGCCCGGCGTCACCAAGGCGCCCGCGCCGATAAACGCGAATTCTCCCACTTCCACGTCGTCCATCAAAGTCGCGCACATTCCCACAAAGGCATTGTCCTTGAGCTTACATCCGTGAATCGTCGCGCGGTGACCGATCGATACGTTATTCCCGATCTCGACCGGATATACGTCACGCGCGACGTGAATGACCGTAAGGTCCTGAATGTTTACATTCTCCCCGATCCGAATGTAGTTCACGTCGCCTCGAACCAAGGTTTGAAACCAGATCGAAGAATTTTTTCCGATCACTACGTCTCCGACGACCTGCGAACCCGGAGCCAAAAATACGGATTCGTGGATCTGCGGTTTTTTTCCCATGTATTCGAGAATTTGATAATTTGATTTCATCGGACTTTCCCTCGTTCTATCTTCTTCCAGAACTTTCTTTCGGAGTCTTCAAAACAAGTCTAAAAAAAAGATTTTCTTTTGACCCAATTCTTGCGGAGAAAAGAATGCACGCATGAGCAGAAGTTCGTCCAACCAGGAAAAAGAAAAAAGGGAAAGGATCAAATCCGTTCTCAAACAGGCGGGAATCGGACTTTTGATCGGCGCGTCCTTCGCGTTTCTCATCCGATACTTTTTGATTTTTCCGTTCACGTTGGAAACAAACGAGATGTCTCCGGCCTTTTCCTCCGGAAAAAGAATTTATTTCTCCCGTTTTGTGGACCGATCCAATCTCTACTTAGGCGATTTGGTTTTGGTGAAACATCCGACTCAAACCGGAAAAGTCGTCTTCTCGAGAATTTCCGGAAAACCAGGCGACACCGTTCAGATGAAGAATAAGATTCTTTTTCGCAACAACAACCCAGAAGACGTCGCAGGTGCGGGCCAAGGATTTCAACTCCAGTTCGAAGACAAGCGCGGTCCGTTTCCCGCGAGTTTTTCGGGAAGAGACAACTCGGAACCTTTGATTTTAAAAGACAGGGATTACTTTCTTCTTTGCGACAACCGCGATTCCTGTTCCGATTCCAGAGATTTCGGTCCGATTCCGATCGAGAATATTCTCGGGAAAGCTCTCTGATTCTTCGACGTCTTTCGAACTCGAACGAACTTCAAACCGAACCGTTTTAGTTTATAATTTTTTTCCATTCCGTTTTTAGACTCGTATTTTTCCGCGCCGTCCATTTTCGCGGCCCTTCGGCGAACGCAATCCTATTGTAGCAAATTCGAATATTCAAATTTTTGATTTTACGATTTGACACGTTCTTTTCCGCGTGATACTTTGATCGGATTCTCCTAACGATGAAACATTCGGAGCTTACATTCCAATTGATGGTCGAATCCGTTCCGAACGCGATCGTATTGCTGAACCGGGACGGAAAGATCGTTTATATCAACAAGGAGGCCGAAAAACTTTTCGAATACGACCGAACCGAATTGATCGGTCAATTCGTGGAGGAACTTCTTCCCGTTCGTTACCGCAAAAATCACCCGGCGTTTCGGAATTCTTTTTTCGATTCTCCCAAGGTTCGTCCTATGGGAGCGGGAAGAGATCTGTTCGGCTTAAAAAAAAGCGGAGTCGAATTTCCGGTGGAAATCGGTTTGAATCCGGTCGTCACCGCGGACGGAACCTTGGTGCTCGCGTCGATCATCGATATCACCGAACGTAAAAAAGCGGAACAAAGATTCCGGCTCGTAGTCGAGTCCGCTCCGAACGCGATGGTTCTCGTAAATTGGGAAGGAACGATCTCCTTCGTAAACGAACAAACCGAAAAACTTTTCGGATACGAAAGGGAAGAATTGATCGGCGTTAAATTGGAAATTCTTTTGCCGGAAAGGTTTCGTCACGATCATCCGGATCGCAGAAACGAATTCTTCCAAAATCCTTCCGTACGATCGATGGGCGCCGGAAGAGAATTGTTTGCGCGCAGAAAAAACGGAAGCGAGGTTCAAGTCGAAATCGGTTTGAATCCGATCGACACGGACGAAGGCCCGATGGTTCTCGCGTCCATCATCGACATCACGGAAAGAAAAAATCAGGAAGGAATTCTCATCCGTAAAAACGAACTCGAAGTAAAAAACAAGGAACTGGAACAATTCGCATTCTTAGCTTCCCACGATTTGCAGGAACCTCTTAGAACCGTTTCGAACTACATTCAAATTTTGGAAGAGGATCACGCAAAGGATTTCAACGAAGACGCGGCGAGACATCTCAAAACGATCGATCAAGCCACGAAAAGAATGAGCGTCTTGGTGAAAGCCCTTCTTATGTATGCGAGAATCGGACGCGATCAAAAACTAAACTACACGGATTTAAACCGAATTCTTTCCGAGGTTTTCGCGGATCTCGAAAACACGATCGTTCAGTCGGGCGCCAAGATCAAATCGGACGATCTTCCGAGTCTCCACGTCTATGAAATCGAACTCAGACAGCTGTTTCAAAATCTAATCTCGAACGCGATCAAGTTCTCAAAGGCGGACGTTCAACCGGAAGTCGAAATCCGATGCAAACAAGAAGGAGAATTCTGGACCTTTTCGGTTCGAGACAACGGAATCGGAATCGATCCCAAACATCTGGATCGAATCTTCTTTATCTTTCAAAGACTTCACATCAAGGAAGAATACGAAGGCCACGGAATCGGCTTGGCTCATTGCAAAAAAATCGTAGAATTACACGGAGGCCGGATCTGGGTGGAATCTTCTCCGCAAAAGGGAAGCACGTTCTATTTCAATATTCCGATTACGATCAACCTATGACAAATCCAAGATTAAACTGTATCCTTCTCATCGACGACAACAAGGACGATAACTTTTTTCATGAAAGAGTGATCCGAAAAGGGAACTACGCGGAAACCGTAATCGCCAAACAATCCGCTCAGGAAGCGTTGGATTATCTAAAAAACAAATCTTTCAATTCGAGTCCCCATCCCGATCTGATTTTTTTGGATATCAATATGCCCGGAATGAACGGCTGGGAATTTTTGGAAGAATACAAACAACTCGACCGCGAACTTCAAGCCACGATGATCGTCGTGATGTTGACCACTTCGGAAAACCCGGACGACAAAAGCAAATTCGGCGGTTTCGGTTCTACTTCGGATTTTAAAACGAAACCTCTCACGAACGCGATGCTCGACGAGATTCTACAAAGGCATTTTTCCTAATTCGTCCCGAATTCTCCCCAAAAAACGGATTTTCAACAGAATGTTCCGTGAAAATACTGTAATCAAATCTTAAAAAATTCTCCCCTGGAGCGTTCGTTCCAAACGGGAGATGTTGATAAATCTTAACAACAAAGGGAAGAAAATGACCAGAATAGCCATCAACGGATTTGGAAGAATCGGAAGACTCGTTTTCCGTGCAGGAATCAAAGACCCCAATCTGGAATTTGTCGCAATCAATGATTTAGTTACTCCTGACAACCTGGCCTACCTACTCAAATACGATTCCACTCACGGAAGATTTCAAGGAACCGTAGAACACACCGAGAAAGAACTCATCGTAGACGGAAAAAAAATCCTCTGCGTTTCCGAAAGAGATCCTGAAAAACTTCCCTGGAAAGATCTGAAAGTGGACTACGTGATCGAATCCACCGGACTTTTTACGGACAGAGCCGGAGCGGAAAAACACATCAAAGCCGGTGCGAAAAAAGTCGTGATCTCCGCTCCCGCAAAAGACAAGGACATCCCTACTTTCGTAATGGGAGTCAACAACGAGAAATACAACGCAGCCACCGATCACATCGTGTCTAACGCGTCCTGCACTACGAACTGCCTCGCGCCGATCACAAAAGTTGTTCTCGACAACTTCGGAATCGAAGAAGGTTTGATGACCACGATCCACGCGACCACCGCGACCCAACCTACCGTCGACGGTCCTTCGAAAAAGGATTTCCGCGGAGGAAGAGGAGCGATGCAAAACATCATTCCTGCGTCTACCGGCGCGGCAAAAGCGGTCGGACTTTGTATTCCCGAAGTAAACGGAAAATTGACCGGTATGTCTTTTAGAGTTCCGACTCCGGACGTTTCGGTTGTGGACTTAACCGTAAGAACCACCAAAGAAACTTCTTTGAAAGAAATTTCCGCAAAGATGAAAGAAGCTTCGGAAGGTTCCATGAAAGGAATTCTCGGTTACACCGAAGACATGGTGGTTTCCAACGACTTCGTAAGTTCCACTCTTTCTTCCATCTTCGACATGGACGCTTGTATCGAACTCAATTCGAAATTTTTCAAACTCGTTTCCTGGTATGACAACGAGATGGGTTACTCCAACCGAGTTCTCGATCTCGTTCGTTTTATGGCGAAGAAAGGTTAATTCATGGATTTACCTAGACTCGAAAACGTCGACCTCTCGGGAAAACGCGTTTTCCTGAGAGTGGACTTCAACGTTCCGATCGAGAACGGCAAGGTCACCGACAAAACCAGAATCGAAAAGACTCTTCCGACCATCGAACTCCTTCTGAAAAAAGGAGCGAGAGTAATCGTCGCGAGTCACCTCGGAAGACCGAAAGGACAAGTGAATCCCGAATTCTCCATGGCTCCGGTCGTGGAAGCGTTCAAAGGTCTTGTAAAAGCCAACGTTCACTTTTCCAAAACCGTGATCGGTGACGACGCGGTAAAACTTTCCAAGGAACTCAAAGACGGAGAAATTCTCGTGATCGAGAACGTCCGTTTTCATAAGGAAGAAGAAGAGAACGAAGCGGGTTTTTCCAAAAAACTCGCGGCTCTTGCGGACGTTTACGTGAACGACGCGTTCGGTGCGGCTCACAGAGCGCATGCTTCTACCGAAGGAATCGCACATCTTCTCCCTTCGTACGCGGGACTTTTGATGCACAAAGAGATCGTGGAACTTTCCGCTCTTCTTTCTAAACCGGCTCGTCCGTTTGTTGCGATCATCGGCGGTTCCAAGGTTTCCACGAAGATCAAGGTTCTCAACAATCTCTTCGACAAGGTGAATCACATTTTGATCGGAGGAGGAATGGCTTATACGTTTCTGAAGTCCAGAGCGATTCCGGTCGGAAATTCTCTCGTGGAAAAAGATTTCGAAGTTCAGGCCTTCCAGTTGATCGAAAAAGCCGGGGTTGCGGGAGTCGATCTTCAACTTCCCGTGGATCATATCATCGCGGATCAGTTCAGCGATAAAGCGAAGTCGAAGTCCGTGGACAAGATGGGAATCTTAGAAGGTTGGATGGGAATGGACATCGGTTCCAAAACCGTTTCCAATTACGAGAAGATCATCAAAAACGCGGGAACGATTTTTTGGAACGGACCGATGGGAGTTTTTGAAATGGATAAGTTCGCGAGCGGGACGATGGCCATTGCAAAAGCGATCGCTAAGTCCAAGGCTAAGACGGTCGTAGGCGGGGGAGATTCCATCGCGGCGATCAACAAGGCCGGTGTTGCGGACAAGATCACTCATATCTCCACAGGCGGAGGAGCTTCCCTCGAGTTTATGGAAGGAAGAAAACTTCCGGGCGTGGAAGCGCTTCTGAAAAAAGCGGAAGAATAACATTCCGAAAAACTGTTTTAGGTCCGAGCTTCGGAAAGAAAACCGAATCCGATCCGCAAAGGATGGATTCGGTTTTTTCTTTTTAAGACTTAGGTATCGCGGACAACGAACCACCGCAAACTTCGAAATCGAATTGTAGAAGAGAACCGCAGACGTCGAGCGCGTCGCTTTTCTTCCTGTGTTTCGACGTATTCTCCCTCGAAACTCGTTTTAAAACTCTCTGAGCCGACTAAGACGTTTTGCACCGATCTAAAAAGTCCTTGAAGCCATTCCGCTTTCCTACAAACTCTTCCCAGCTTTACCAGAAATCATTCATCAACGAGGAAGTATGCGCAAGACAGTGATCGCCGGAAACTGGAAAATGAATCTCTCCGAAAAAGAAGCGGTTTCCTTGGCACAATCGATCAAGGAAAAAATTCCATCCGTAGCCAAAGAAAGAATTTCGATGGTGTTCCCTTCCACTCTGCACCTCGCAAGCGTAGCGAAAATTCTCGAAGGAACCGGAGTGATCGTCGGCGCACAGAACTGCTATCATTCCGGACTTGCGGCCTTCACCGGAGAAACCTCCCCCGATCAACTTGCAGAGATCGGAGTTAAGGTCGTGATGATCGGTCACTCCGAAAGAAGACAATTCTTAGGAGAATCCAGCTCCTTCTGCAACGAGAAGGTTCGTTTTCTTTTGAAGAACGGATTCACCGCTTTGTATTGTGTGGGAGAAACTCTCGCTGAGAGAGAATCCGGCAAAACCTTCGAGGTCATCGGTTCTCAAATCCGAGAAGGTCTAAAAGGAATCGAAAGCAATTCATTCTCCAATTTGATTCTTGCATACGAACCCGTTTGGGCGATCGGAACCGGAAAGGTTGCAACCCCCGCGCAGGCTCAGGAAGTGCACGCGTTTATCCGCAAAGAAGTCGCGGGACTTTTTGTGGGAGCTTCTTCCGTCGCAGAATCTCTTTCGATTCTCTACGGAGGTTCGGTCAAACCGGACAATATTAAGGATCTCTTAAAGGAAAAGGACATAGACGGGGGACTCGTGGGAGGCGCGAGCCAGAAGATCGATTCGTATGCGGGACTTTTCTAAAACAGGCTGAAACCCCGATTCGAACGTCCTTAATAAGAGTATTTTAATTGTCACCCCTTGCAGACTTCATAATCTGGCAAAGGATTCAATTTTTTTTCAGGAACTGATATGTTAAACGGAGTCATTCTAACCCTTTTTGTTTTTGTTTCTCTCTTTCTGGTACTGCTCGTTATGATTCAGACCGGCAAGGGCGGAGGACTTTTAGGAGGAGGCTCCAGCCAATCCGTTTTCGGTTCTTCCACTGCGGACGTTCTGACCAAGGCCACCCGAGTAACGGCGATTCTATTTATCATTCTTTCTCTTCTTCTTTCCTTTCTGTTCGCGAAAAAAGAAGATAAGCTGATGCCGGAAACGACTCCCGTGTTGACTCCGGCTCCCGAGGAGACTAAAAGTGAAACTACAACACCGACTACGACTCCCGCTCCTGCAACCCCTGCTCCGACAACCAATCCTTAACCGGCCTTCGGAACTCACTTGTTTTAGGGAAGAATTTTCGACAAAAGAAAATTCTTCCTCGAAGAAGAGACCGGCGCCCGCGACACAAAGACTGCCCTTTTCGATTCTTTTCACTCTTCTCCTATTCGCATTTTTACCTACTTCACTTTCCGCACAAAGTAAGGAAGACGATTCTCATAAGAATAAGTCGTCGGACACCGCTTCCCTATTAAACCGAAGAATTCTCAGAGTGTATGAGGATCTCGGAATCGCACGAGAACTTTTGAAGTTGGAAAAGATGGATTCGGTTCCCAACGGAACGTATGTTACGTTCCTCGGAACCTATCCGAATCGAAAGGGAATCAAAGTGGTGAAACATTCCATCCAGGAAGGAAAGAACGGAATCGAAAAGGCGGAGAGCAAATCCATAACGCTCGAGTTCACAGGAACCACTCTTTCCAAGGTTATCACCGAGGTCAAAGCGGAGAATTCCGACGGTTCCGACACGACCGTGATCCGTTTGACGGACGAAACCCCTCTCGATCAAAACGTGGACGATATTCTTCTGCAAGCGGATCGCAACGGAAAAGAAGTCCGTTATCCGATTCAGCTGCTCCCCGACGAAGGAATCAACCGAGAGAGATCCAACTTTAAGCAAGAATTTTACTTAAAACTTCTGGAGGATTTTCTGATTCAGCTGATGAGACTTCAGGAAATGCAGAGCCAGGAATCCGCAAAAAATAAAAAAAAGTTACTGCAAACTTTTAAAGATTCTCTACAATATTGAATCTTCATGTCCTCGTTGCAGGAAAATCTCTTAGAAAGAGCCGGTGAATTACAATCCATCTTGGATGGGATTACCGAGCCGTTGGTATTGATCGATCCGGGATTTCGTATCCGGAGGGTCAACCGATCCACGCTCGAATTTTCCGGTCAACCGTCCTTTTCCTCCATTATAGGGAAGAAGTGCTACGAAGTCCTCTACAACCGAGGAGACGTTTGTCCGTATTGTCCGATGAAGGACATGCAAAACGGCGAAGAAAACTTCAATCAATACTTCGAATATCCCCGCTCCGACGTGAACCGCGAAATCTTTCATTCCGTGAAAGGCCAAAAGGAAACCCTTTACTTGGATTTTTATCCGATCGAAAAGGACGGAACGATCGGTTCCGTTCTCGAAAAGGTAAGCAATATCACCCGAATCAAGGAAAAAGAAGAGGAGAATCTTCGGATTCGCAACCTCGCTTCTCTCGGGATATTTATTTCCGGAGTGGCTCACGAACTCAACAACCCTCTGACCGGAATGAGTCTAACGTTGCAAAGTCTTTTGAACAATCTCACTTCCATCGATCCGGAATTTTTCCGCAAACGTCTGGATATGATGAAAGAGGATCTAACGCGCGCGGCTATGATCGTCTCGGACATCATCAGTTTCGCAAAACCGGACCGCCTTGTAACCACTGCCGCGGACATCTACGAAACGATCCAAAAAGCGAAGGAGAACGTCGTCTGGGTTTATCCCGTTCTTTCCAAGAACATCACTTGGGAAATTCTCTGCGAACCGGGAACCACTTTTCAGTTCAATCCGGTCAAGATGGAACGTCTTTTTATCAATCTATTTAAGAATTCTTTGCAGGCCTTCGACTACGGAGAAGGAAAGATCCGCGTGGAAGTTCGTAAAACCAGAAACATGGTGCATATCATCGTGGAAGACAACGCCGGAGGAATTCCGGACAATCTCATCGACAAGATATTCTCCCCTTTCTTTACGAAGAATAAAACCGGAATCGGAACCGGGCTCGGTCTTTCCATCTGTCACTCGATCGTGCGCGAACACAGCGGAGAATTGTCGGTTAAATCCTTCGAAAGAAAAACAAGATTCAGAGTTTCCCTACCCTTCACACAAAACCACGGGTATTCTTCCTAATGTACAATATTCTAATCGTCGAGGACATACATTCGATCCGGGAAGCGATCAAGGATCTTCTCACCGGAAAATACAATATCTTCGACGCCGAAAACTACGACGAAGCGATTCGAGTTTTAAAAAGCGAAGAGATTCATCTCGTCATCACGGACATTCGGATGCCCGGGAAAACCGGACTCGATCTGATCAAAACGATCCAACACGAATTTCCTCAGGTCCTTTATACTTTGATGACCGCGTATAACATCAACGACTACATCAACTTCGCTTATAAACACGGCATCTGGAACATCATTCCCAAATATTCCTTTTTGGACATCAAGTTGATCTCCGTGATGGTCCACAAGTTATTGACTAAGGATATCTTCGGTGTTGAAAAATATTTCGGACCGGAATTTACGATCCAGGAATCGGGCGCGGAGGATAAGGATTTTTCGGTTCCTCAACCGGACAGCATCGTCTATAAAAGAATTTATTCGGACGAACAGAGAAACTTTCTCTGCAATCGGATCGCTAAGTTTCTCGTCGAGAAAGGAGCGCCTAACGCGATCAATCAGATTCTCGAGGAACTTACCTCCAACGCGATGATCCGCGCGCCTCGCGATTCCAAAGGAAATTACAAATACCAATACGAACTTCCTTCCCGAGACTTGGTGATTCCTCTGGAGAATATTCAACTCGCGGAATCCGACTTCTTCGAAATCGGTTACGGGATCGCCGAGAACACGTTCATCATCGTGATCCGGGATCATTTCGGTTCCTTGGATAAAAAGGAAATTCTAAAACGTTTGGATCGTCATATCACGGTGGACGAAGCGACCGGTTTTCCTCCAGGGCTTGCGGACTCGCACGGCCGTGGTCTTTATATCTGCAGGGAAATTTCGGATCAGTTGATCTTCAACATCGAAAAGGAAAAAAGAACCGAGATCATCGCCCTACTCGACAAACAAGGTAACAAAAGTTATAAATCTCTTTCGATCTACGAAGTCTAAAAAATCAAAGATTGCGATATAGAAAAAGTTCCTTGCCCGTTTCCAAAACGACGGAACCCTTTTTACCCGAAGGAAAAAACCGTGCGGGCAAATCGGAACCTTTGATTTTTTCTTTCTTTAGAATTTTTCCGGAATCGTCTATAAATAGAATTTCCTGATTGGCTTCGGCCGCGAACCAATCCCCGTTGTGAAAAACGGTTTCATAAACTCCGTTGCCGGAATTTCGCTTAACGTTCAAAGCGGCCTTCCCGGAAGAATCGTAAAAGATCAACTGATCCGGCGCGGAAATCAAAACTTCGCCCGTATTCGAAATCGCTAAATAAAGTTTATGAGGATAAATCGTATTCAGTTCGTACGAAGTAATCTCTTCCCCTTTCGCGCCCAAAACGAAAATTTTATCCTTGTTTCCGTTCAAAAGATGCACCGCTGTTTTGGAGCCGTCCGGAGAAACGGAAACGCTCTTTGCAAAAACGGGATTCTTTTCCGAGCCGAGATCCTTTTTGATTTGAATCGCGCCTTTGGGATCGAGAACGAACAATTCTCCTCCTGAAAAAAGAACTCCCGTAATTTTAGAATCGCTCGCAAACGTATAGTCCGTCAAAAAACGTCCGTCGAGTTTTCCCGCCCCGGTTCCGTTCCCGTTGATATCGGAAAGAATCACCTGGTTGTGATCCCCCGCGATCAGAAGAACCACGTTGCCCGAAGGAGAAATTCTCGGATAACTTCTAAACTCCTTCGTCCAGAGGATCTCGTTCGAGGGAGAATAAAAATTCACCTCGGAGCCGATCTTTTTGTATTCGAGATAACCTTTCGTGTTGAACGGATATTCGATTCTTCTCATATCGTCGAGAGGAATTCCGGAGGAACTCTGGATCGTATAATACGAGTTCTCGAATTTGTATCCGTTTAAGTTCTCGTCCGGGTTCCACGCGAATCGCGCGTCCTCGGCCATTCCGGCGTGCGCCGGTTTCGAAAACGCCCAGACCTTTTGGATTCCGGTCGCGGCTTCATAAGGATTTCCTAATGTATAAAAGAATAATATCGTAAATAAAACGCCGAATCCGGCCACGGTTAAGAGTTTCATTTTTTTTCCTTCAGAAGATTGTATAAAAGATAAATTCCCGTGAACGCGGCGTATTCCCGAAACGAAGCCCTCGGAAACGGAAAGTAGTGTTCGTGAATTTCGGTTTCCCCGTTTTTCTGCGCGACCCCGAAATAAACCAGGCCTACTTTCTTTTGGGGAGTTCCTCCTCCCGGCCCGGCGATTCCGGTAACGCTTACGGTCAGATCCGTTTTTAAAGCGACTAGGGCCCCTTCCGCCATCTCCTTTGCGGTTTCTTTGCTGACGGCCCCAAACTCGTCTAACGTGTTCTGTTTGACTCCGAGCAGCCCCGCCTTAACGCTGTTATCGTAGGAAACCACACTTCCGTAAAAATAAGCGGACGATCCTGCGCGATCGGTCAACGTTTTTGCGATCAATCCGCCTGTACAACTTTCGGCGGTTCCTACGGTAAGTTTTTTTTCTAAGAGAATTTTAGGAAGTTCTTCGAAAACGTCCGGCGTCGATTTGGCTCCGTAGACTTGATCGATCTTTTGTAAAAGAGAATCCACCAAGGACCGATCGGAGGATTGAAAACTCACTCGGATATATCCCCGTTTTGCCGCCACGCCCCAGACTACTTTTCCGCTTGTGACGGATTCTTCCTTTGAAATAAATTCTTTCTGAAAAAGGGATTCGCTCATCCACCAGACGAAACGAAATCCGGAATGTAATTCCGTCGCAGAAAATGTTTTGGAGATCCAAGGCGTAAGTTCGTCTCGGAACATCTCCGTCATTTCTCCGGGAACCCCGGGCATACAACAAAGATATGCGCTTTGGCCTAACGTTATGATAAAACCGGGTGCGATTCCCACAGTGTTGCCCAGAATGATCGAACCTTCGGGAACGGAAACCTGACGGATCGCGGTTTGCATCGCTTCTTGAAAATTTCTTCCTCGAAGTCGATAAAAGGCCTCGATCCTTTGTCTTGCGACCGGGCTTTCCGTCGATGAAACGCCTTTGAGTTTACACGCGACTTCCAAAGTATAATCGTCTTCCGTAGGTCCGAGTCCGCCCGTCATCACAAGAAGAACGGGTTGTTCCTTTGTGGATTCGTTTGCGAGTTTTGAAATTTCGACTTGAAGCGCGACGGGATCGTCCGGTAAAACCACGAACTTGGATACGGAGAATCCCAATCCGAAAAGTTCGTTTGCGATCCAGGACGAATTCGTATCCTGACTTCTCCCCGAAGTCAGTTCGGAACCCGTCGATAAAACGATGATTTTCGGAGCGATCGACATTAGTTTTCCTTATCCATTCTTTCGGGTGCGGAAACTCCGATGAGAGAAAGTCCTTCGGAGAGAACGTTCTTGGCCGCGAGACAAATTCTCGCCAGACCCAAACGAACTTCGGGCGTTGCGTCCTTCAATCGGTTGTTTTTTCCGAGATAAAAACCGGTAAACGTTTTCGCGAAACTCTGGAGATAATTCGTGACTCGATGCGGTTCCATCGCATTGGCCGCGTCGAAAATTTCCTCCGGAAATCTTGCGATCCAAAAAAGAAGTCGTTTTCGTTCATCAGACATTTCTAATGTAGTTGCGGCCTCCGAAGACGTTTCGTTTCCGACCTCGCGAAAGATCGAACAGATTCTCGCGTGCGCGTATTGCAGATAAAAGACCGGATTCTTATCCGACTCGTCCTTAGCAAGATCCAGATCGAAATCCAGAGGAGCGTCGAGAGAACGCATAACAAAAAAATAACGACCCACGTCCCTTCCGTGTTTTCCCAAAAATCCGATGAGATCGCTCATCGTTTGAAAAGAACCGGCGCGTTTGCTCATCTTCACCTTTTGTCCCGATTCGAGAAGATTGACCTGTTGCGCGATGATGACTTTGAAGTTTTCCTTTTTATAACCGATCGACTGAACCGCGCCAGCAAGCCTCGCGATATATCCGTGGTGATCCGGTCCCCAGATGTCGAAGATTCGATCGTATCCCCTTTCGATTTTATTCTTATGATACGCTATGTCCGCGAGTAGATACGTCGGTCTTCCGTCGTCCCTTACGACCACACGGTCCTTATCATCTCCGTATTCCGTGGAACGAAAAACCTTCTTCCCGTCTTCTTCGAAAATTTGACCGGACTTTTCCAGGTCCTTCATCACGGCCAGAACCTTGTTCGAATCGTGTAACGTGCGTTCGCTGAAATAATTGTCGAACTCCACACCGAACGCATCTAGATCCTTTCTTTGCCAGATCAGATTGTTTTCCACGGTCCAACCGGAACAAAGCTCCGCGAGTTCTTTGTATTTCTTTTCTTTGAGAAGATTTTCTATCAGCGGGGATTTTTCGGAATCCTTTAAAAGAGAACTTGCAATATCCTTAATATATTCGCCGCGATAACCTTCCGCGGGCAGAATGTTTTTTTCCAGGATCGTTTCGATCGGAGTGGAATCGTCGGCTTCTTGGAGGGACGAAGATTCTCCCTTGAGTTCGCGGATTCGGACCAAGGTGGAAACCCCGAGTAAAAAAACCTGATTTCCATAGTCGTTGATGTAGAATTCCTTATCAACCTTGTGACCGATCGCCTTCAAAAGAGAGGCCATCGCGTCCCCGTTTGCGGCCGCTCTCGCGGAAACGATGTTCAGCGGTCCCGTAGGATTTGCGGAAACGAATTCGAGATTGATTTTGAGAGGATCGTTCGCTTTCGGAAAATAATTTCCGGAAAGAATCGAAGACTCTATGAATTTCAAAAGAAACGAAGGGGCGATTCGAAAATTCACGAAACCGGGCGGAGTAAAATCCACCGTTTCGAACAGATCGTTTCTTTTCTGGAGAATCGCGACGATATCTCCGGAAACTTGAACCGGATTCTTCTTTAGAATTTTAGAATTTTCTAATGCGAACGAAGTGGAATAATCCCCGAATTTTTCGTCTCTGGAATATTCTATTTTGATTTTGAACGCGCTCAGATCCGCGTCGGGGATGGAAGCGGAAAGTTCGCGAACCCCCTCTTCGAGCGCTTTTAATACGATTTGTTTTAAAGTTTCATTTTCTTTCATTAAAATTTACCGGAGATTCATTCAGAACGATAAGAATGGAATTCGTAGGAAGTACGACAATTTTTTCGTAAAAGTTCGGCCCCGCCCGCGTTTGGGTGGTGGGGAGAGGCGGCGGGAAAAACCTCGACTCGATTCCCCTATCACAAAAATCGAATTTTTGAAATCGAAAAATGTTTCGGGAAAAAGTAGGAACTCCAACAAAACTCTTCTTTTAAGCTTTAATTCCTTTCTAAACATTTTGCCTATCTATTTGAATCGGAATAAAAATGATTCGATCATTTCCTTTCCTATGTCGAGCGATCCATAGAAAGCGAAACAGCCAAAAGCCAACGGAGTGTCAGCGTTGGCTCGCGCCGCAGACGCGAAAACGGTAACCATTAAATTATTTCCTTTCATAGAACACGTTTTTCTTTTTCGAGTTTTCCCAGCTGATTTCCAATTCCTGAAATACCATTTTTTTCAGATCCATCATGGAAACAAGTACTGATCGTTTTCCTCTTTCCTCCCGTTCCGCTCGGACCGGTATCGATACGGGAGTTTTTTGATCCCAGCGAATGTCCAAGACTACGAGAAAAAGAAGAATGAAAAAGTAGAACAAAAATAGAATCGATTTAAGAAAGTTTTCCAAGATTTTCCCCCAGGGCTTCGTAGAGAGTGACGGACGATTTCAGTTTTTTTCTAAGAATGGGTTCGAGCATCCGATTGCAAATTCTGTCCAAGTCCAGAAGAGTTTCAACGGATATTTTTCTTTCCTTTAAGTCCCGAAACCTAAGCATCAGAAAAGTCTGAATCCATTGAACGAGTCCGAGATCGTTCTGATCGGAATGAAGACAGTTTCCGCACACGAGTTCGAATGGAGAGGTTTGCAAAGTTACGGATGTCATCTCCTTGAGTTCGGTTCCGCAGGAATGGCAAAGAATTTCTTTGGATAAGAATCCTCCGCTCACAAGAAGACGAAGTTTAAAAAAGGGAAGAATCAAGGGCGCGGGTCCGTTCTCCTCAAGCTCTTCCAAGGCTCCGGATAAAAGACGAAATTCTCCCGGATGTTCCGCTCCGTCCGGCGTGAAGGAGGACGCGAGTTCCACGAGATAGGAAACGAGAACCATTCCGAAGTAACCGGACTTCGCTTTATCGTATCGATTGAGAAGGGAAATCTCCTTCACGTTATGCGTCTCTTTGTTCTTGGAATTGTAGTAATCGACGCTGGAAAGAGATCCGGGTTCCACCGAAGCGATGGGTCTCGTTTTACTTTTTCGGATTCCTCGAATCCTAAAATTCTCCACTTGGCCTTGTTCGGGAAGAAGACGTATGATCGCGTCCCCGTCCTGGATCGTTCTCGATTCCAAAACGATTCCCTTCGTTTTTTTTAGAGATCCTGAAGCGCTTCCAGACATTCGTCTTCCTTTAACTTCATGATTCTTTCCTCTTCCTCACCTCTTTCGTGGTCGTATCCGAGGAGATGTAAAAAACCGTGAACGAGCAAACGATAGAATTCGTCCTTTTCGGAATGTCCGATTTCAACGGCTTGTTTTTTGAGCGTGTCCACGGAGATCACGATTTCGCCTAACGCGATCGGCGGTAAGGGGCAGGAATTTTTCCTTTTTCTTTCGTTCAAAACCGCGGCCAAAGGAGCTGCGTCGAATTCGAGAGGAAAGGAAAGAACGTCCGTCGTCTTATCCTTGTTCCGTCTCAAAAGATTGATCTCTTTCATGTCGATGTCGTTTATCAAAAGCAGACTTAGGTCGCAGGGAGAATCGGACAATTCTCGTCGGAAAAGAATTTTGCAGTTCTCGACGACTTCCGTTTCGTTCCACCAGGAGATCGCTCCGTAGTCGTTCGAAATGGAAACGGTGTCGAGGATCAGTGTCCCTTCCCCGTCGCGGCTTTTTGGTTTTTATGTCCGTTGGCGGAACCGATCGCATTCTTTTTTTCTAATGCTTTTGTGGCTTCCATGCTCGGATACTTCGGTCTAGAATGAAGACTCGACAATAGAACTTCCTTAAAGGAAGCTTTTACGCTTTCCAAATCCCCGAGAGTTAACCCGCATTCGTCCAATTGATTTTCCGCGAGTTTGATTCCGATGATTTTGGTGATGAGATTGTCCAAGGATTCGGGCGTGATCTCCTCCAAAGAACGGGAAGCGGCTTCCAAAGAATCGGCGATCATCACGATCGCGGTTTCCTTTCTCTGCGGTTTCGGTCCCGGATATTGGAAGTCTTGTTTTTTTAACTTCTTCTTTTGCGTGGGAGAAAGTTCGGATAAAGCCTTGTGATAGAAAAAAGCCATCGTGGAAGTTCCGTGATGTTCCGGAATAAAGTCGATCACCTCTCTCGGAAGACGAGCCTTCTTGGCCATCTCGATTCCGTCTAACACGTGATCGATGACGATCTTCGCCGCAAGAGCCGGATTGTTCTTGTCGATGTTTTCTTTTTTGGGAATCAAGTGTTGATTCTCCACAAAAAATCCCGCGTTCGGAATTTTGCCGATATCGTGAAAGTAAACTCCGACCCGGGTCAACAACCAATCGAGTCCGAGGTTTTGACACGCGCGTTCGGAAAGAGCCGCGACCATAAACGTATGCGTATACGTGGAAGGAGCCTTGGTCAAAAGATCCTGCAATAAAGGATGTCCCGTGTCCGCGAGCTCCATCAGTTTAAAACGGGTCGGAACGTTAAAAAGATATTCGTAGATCGGAAGTAAGAACTGAGCCGCGGTCGAACAAGCGAAACCGTTGATCAGACAAAGAACATACAATTTGAATATGTTGGATTCGATCAAATCCTTGATCCAAGAACCGCTCGGGATAGCGACCCAATAGTTTCTCGAATCGAAAAGATAACCGCTCGAAGCGATGATGATCTGAACCCCCGCGATATACAAACCGGCTTTGATGAAATCGATCCGTTTTTTGAGATTTCTTCCGTAACTCGCGGAGACGATACAGGAAACGAACCCGAGCATAAACGAAGTCGGATTGTAATGCGAAGCCATAAACACGAAGAAGGAAAGATAGAAACCGATCGCGATCGAAAGTTGTTCGTCGTAGATAAAGCTGATGATCAGACAGACCATTCCCACGGGAACAAAAAGCGCGAAGTAAAAGATCGTGTCGTATTTCGTTTCGAAGTTGAAGAAAATTCTCGAGGCGATCGTACAGCTTAAAACCAAAAACCAGATCAAGGAGAATACGATCACGTTACTCGAAACGTCGTTCAATCGTTTCGGATTGTATTTTTTCAGAAAGATATAGATGATAACGACGAAAACCGTTTGAATCAGAAGAATCGAAGCGATGGACGCGATGTTCGCGCGGGTCGCATACGTGTTTACAATCTGCAGTTTTTTGAATATTTCGGGAGTGATGATTTCTCCCGACTTAACGATCACCTCGCCGGCGAGAATCCTCGAATTGACAGGCTCCGCACGATCCGCGGCGAACTGTTTTGCGGCTAAGGTTTCCTCCGCGTTGTAAGAACAGGAAGGATTGGAATAGATATAACTCAGCGAAATTTTTTGAACGATCGGGAGAACCGCCGAATCCATACGAGAAAGTTTTTCCTGAGCCATTCTGTCGAGAATGCTCACCGTATCCGGATCCCGATACAGATACGATCTCGGAACGATATAACCGCCTTCGAGATTCGAAATCTGTTCCTTGATCCCCTGATTCCGAACTCTCGCTCCGGAGGTTTTTACCGCGGCGAAATCGGGAGGAATATCCCGCAATATGCAAAAAGAAGAAAATACTAAATTAGAGTATTGTTGAATGATATCCTTGAGCTTTCCCTTTCCCGGCGTTTTGTATAAAAGTTCGATTTCTTCCTTGGATCTGTTTTTCCAACGGGGAACCACGCTCAAAAGTTCGGGATAGGCCCGACCTTCCGCGCTCGGCTTGAAGGAACGAAAATTCTCCATATCTTCTTGAATGGATTTATTGATTTGATCCTGTAGAGCCGCGTAGTCCCGATCAAAAACGAAAGGCGCCGATTGATAAGCGGCGAGTTTTTTAGCCTTGGTTTTGTCCTCGTCTTCGTAGACGATTTCCTTTGCGGAAACGATTTTTTCGGGAGCGGTTTTTCCTTCCGAATACAATCCGTCCGGAGAAAGGTCCATTTTATCCTGACCGAAAAAAGGAATGGCGAGCATCCAAGTCACCATCAAAAGAGTTATGACTACGAGAACGACTTGGAGTCTTCGAACGAACAAAATCGGACGGACCCGGGTCAGCGTGTCCGTAATCCATGCCATAGCGGATTCGACTTGTTCTCCCGGACTGGGCATACGATTACAACTCCTCAAACTTACGAACGATTACTTCCACAAGCGGATGTCTGGTAATATCTTCTTTCCCAAAAAACACCATTCCGATTTGATCCGTGTTTTTGAATAAAGTCACCACTTTTTCGAGTCCCGAACGACCGTGATCCAAGTCGATCTGAGTCGAGTCGCCCGAAATACACATCCGGGAAGATCTTCCCAAACGAGTCATAATCATTTTGAGTTGGGCGAGAGTGCAATTCTGCGCCTCGTCCAATATGATAAAGGCATTCGAAAGAGTTCTACCCCGCATAAATGCGACGGGAGCGATTTCGATCTTCGTAAGAGCGATGTATTCCTGGGTTTTTTCGGGCCCGATACATTCGTTGAGCGCGTCGTAAACAGGACGCAAATACGGGTCGACCTTTTGATTCAAATCCCCCGGTAAAAAACCGAGATTCTCCCCCGCTTCCACCGCAGGTCTCGTGAGAATGATCTTGTCGATCGTACCCGCTTGCAAAAATCTGCATGCGGTCGCCACGGACAAAAACGTCTTACCGGTTCCCGCGGGTCCGAGCGCGAACGTGATCAAGTTGTCTTGAAAAGAATGGAAATACGTTTCCTGGTTCCGAGTACGGGGATAGATATGTTTTCCGCGATACGTGGTGAGAATTTTTTCGCTCGGCTTCCAAGGCATGGCCCGATCGGTTTCGGTTTCCCATACCTTTTTTTTGCGGAGTTCCTTACCTGCGTCTTTTAGAATATAAGCAAAATCGAATGAATCGGTGAAGTCCCGGTCCGGTCTTTCGCGGTAGTTCGCTTCGAGCTTTTTAAAAAAATCCAAAGCGAAATCCACTTTGGCGGATTCGCCCTCGATCTGAAAACCGTTTCCTCTTGGGATGATGTCCATCTCGAGTTGTTTCTCGAGAATTTTCACACCGTCGTCGTTGATCCCGCAGATCTTACGATACAGATCCTGGTTCTCGAAGTTGAACTGTTCTTTGCGCGTGGAAATAAATTTATACCTTTACCAGTTTGATCTTCAACTCTTGAAGCTGTTTTTCTTCCACGGGAGAAGGACATTCGCTCATGAGACAAAGACCCTTTTGCGTTTTCGGGAAAGCGATCACGTCTCGGATCGATTTTCCTCCCGTCAGAAGCATCAACATACGATCGATTCCGAACGCCAAACCGCCGTGAGGTGGGGCTCCGTATTCGAGAGCTTCGAGTAAGAATCCGAATTTTTCCTTCGCTTCTTCCTCGTCGATTCCGAGAACCTTAAATACTTGATTCTGAATATCTCGGGAATGAATTCTTATGGAGCCTCCGCCGATTTCGACTCCGTTCATCACGAGGTCATACGCCTTTGCGGTCGCGTTGCCCGCGTTCTTTTGCAGGGTTTCCATAGATTCAAAAAATGGAATGCTATCGTCGGACGGAGAAGTAAACGGGTGATGCAGAGCGTCCCAACGTTTGTGATCCTTGTTCCACTCGAACATCGGAAAGTCGACGATCCAAGTGATGTTATTCTCCCCTTCTTTCGGAGTTTCAAACCGTTCCGAAAGTTTGAGACGAAGAGCGCCTAACGAATGATTGACGATTTCCTTTTCGTCCGCTCCGAAAAAGAGCATATCTCCTTCTTTCGAAGCGCAGGCTTTGGAGATCGCGTCGAGTTCCTCTTTTTTAAAACGTTTTGTGATCGTGGATTCGAGCCCTTCGCTTCCGTGTTTCATATAAGCGAGGCCCTTGGCTTTGTAGTCTCGGTTCAGCCAAGCGGTATAATCCTCGATCTCTTTTCTCGAGATGACGGAACCGCCCGGAACACAAACGACCTTTACGGTTCCTCCGCTTTTCACCGCGCCCGAGAATACGTTGAAGTCGCAATCTTTTACGATTTCGGAAACGTCCACGAGTTTCATTCCGAAACGAAGATCCGGTTTGTCCGAACCGTATTCTTCCATCGCGGTTTTGTAAGTCATTCTCGGGAAAGGAACGGTCAATTGAATGTTAAAAACTTCTTTATAGATTTCAGCGACGAGACCTTCGATCTCCGCGAGAATTTCCTCTTGGCTTACGAACGAGAATTCCATATCGAGCTGCGTGAACTCGGGTTGTCTGTCCGCGCGTAAGTCCTCATCTCGAAAACACTTTACGATTTGGAAATATCGTTCCATTCCCCCCACCATCAGAATCTGTTTGAAGATCTGAGGAGATTGTGGAAGCGCATAAAACTGATTCGGATTCAAACGGGAAGGAACCAAAAAGTCCCTCGCGCCTTCGGGAGTGGATTTGTTTAAGATAGGAGTTTCGATTTCGACGAACTTGCGTTTGTTGAGATAATTACGAATCGCGAATATGAATTCGTGTCTTTTGATCATCCGATTTTTCAGTTCTTCCCTTCTGAAATCCAGATAACGGTATTTCAATCTGAGTTCTTCGGAAACATCGTCGAACTCGTCCAAGGAGAACGGAGGAGTTTTTGCGACATTCAAGATTTCTAATTGATCCAGAACGACTTCGATCGTTCCGGTCTGCATTCTCGGGTTGATGGATTCGACGTCGCGTTTCTTGAGGGTTCCCGTAACCGCGAGAACGTATTCGGAACGAACCTTCTCCGCAAGCGTAAAAGAATCTCCGAGAAGTTCCTTGCGCGCGACTACCTGAATGATTCCGGTTCTATCGCGAAGATCGATGAAAATCACGCCGCCCTGATCTCTAAAACGAAACGACCAACCGTAAAGAACGACTTTTTTACCTTCTTGGGATTCGCTTAATTCTCCGGCCCAAGAGCGCTGTTTATAACTTTCCTGAATCCACTGTTTCAATGATTTCGTTTCCTATTGAGACCTTTCACGCGGTCCGTAAATTAATCTATATTATCAAATCTGCTAAGCTCGGGCCTAAAGGCAAGATGAAAAGAACCGATAGGACCGGAACGGTTTTTTGCGATGATGATCTCGGCTTTCCCGCGCATCTCCGGACTGATTTCTTCGTCCCCTTTCACCTTCTCTTCTCGATAGATGAAGGAGACGATGTCCGCATCCTGCTCGATCGCTCCCGATTCCCGAAGGTCGGAAAGTTGAGGTTTTTGATCCTTCGATCTTTGTTCCACGGCTCGCGACATCTGAGAAAGCGCGATGATCGGACATTTCGCTTCCTTCGCCATCTGCTTGAGAGAACGGGAAATCGAAGCGACCTCTTGTTGACGACCGCCTTCCTTGTTTTTCGGATCGCTCATGAGCTGTAAGTAATCCACGACGATCAATCCGATTTTTTCGGTGGTGAGAAGTTTACGAACGCGGCCCTTGAAGTCGTCGATCGTCAAACCGCCAGAGTCGTCTATGTAGATCGGAGCCGATGTCACTCGGACGATGGATTCCAAAAGTTTGGGAGCGTCGGAACGGGTGAGTTCGGATTTTTTGAGTTTCATCGATTCCACTTGGGAATCGGCGCAGACCATCTTGAGAAGAAGTTCGATCCGGCTCATCTCCAAAGAGAAGATGACTACGGGTTGATTGAATATAAGAGCCACGTTAGACGCTATGTTCAGTGCGAACGTGGTTTTACCGTTACCGGGACGAGCCGCAAGAATCATAAGCTCGTGTTCTTTGAGACCCGAGGTCGCCTCGTCCAACTTCGTGAAGTTCGTACGAAGACCGGTGATCTGCCCCCGATTCTTCATGATCTCCATGATGTAATCGGAAAGCGCTACCTTGTCCGAAGAAACGGGAAGAAGCCCCTTCGCGTCTATACTTCGCGAAATTTCGGTGAGATTTTTTTCTACCGTGTTGAATACGGATTCGTTGTCGCCCGGTTCTTTGCGGATCAACTCCAAAGAATCTTGGAGGATCTTCGCATACATTCTTCTTTCCGAAAAACGTTTGATCCGAGTCGCGTAGTACGCGAGAGGTTGCGTAACTACCGTGTCCCGATAAAGGGAATAGATATAATTGAATTCTTTTTCTTCGTCTTTGAGTAGAGAATTTTCTTTGAGAAAGTTCAGGACGGAAACCGGATCGATCGTGATCCGTTTGTCCACAAGGTCGGCAATCGCCCGATAGACCCTTCTGTGGAGATCCACATAAAAGTCTTCGGGAACGACGGGGACGTCGATCAGGTTATCCGCTCCTTTAAGAAGCAGGAATCCTAAAAAGGCCCTTTCGGATTCCGGTTCGTATAAGGAGTCGGACTGCATGGTCCCCTAAAGAAGGATTATTCTTCTTCTCTTTTAACGTTGAGCGTAATCACAGGCTGGATTCCGTCTGCAAGACGAATTTTGATCTTGTAAGATCCCAGATTGCGGATCGGCTCAGCGATCTCGATTTTTCTCTTATCGAGTTCGATTCCGTTCTTCTTAAGAATGGAAGCCACGTCGATCGGAGTAACGGCTCCGAAAAGTTTGTCTCCGCCGCCCGTCTTAACGAGGATATCGTATTCCTTACCGTTGAGACTTGCGGAAACTCCTTCCATAGCCTTCTTGCGCTTTTCTCTTTTCAGTTCGCCCAGTTTTTTCTGGTGAAGAGCGGCTTTCGTGTTTCCGTCGTTGGCGCGAACCGCGAGTCTTTTCGGGAAAAGGAAGTTTCTTGCGTAACCGTCGGTTACTTCTCTAAGATCTCCCGCGTCGCCGAGATTGATAACGTCTTTTTGTAAGATCACTCTCATGTTCGTACCTCAGTTCACCTTGTAAGGAAGAAGACCGATGCTTCTTGCTTTGCGGATTTCGCGAGCGAGAACTCTTTGATAACGAGCGCTGGTTCCCGTAATTCTTCTTGGAATGATTTTACCGCGGTTGGTGATGAATCTTTCCAAAAGTTCGATGTTCTTGTAATTGATCTGTTTCGCTAGTTCCGGATCGGCGGTAAAGCGGCAGACTTTTTTCTTGTATTTATTCTGTTTTCTTTGCGGCTTTCCTTCCATTTCAGCAGAAGCTTCGCCTTGTTCCGGTCTTTCGGAACGTTCTTCTTTGATTTCGTTTTCACTCATAAGTGTACCTCATTAAAACGGTATGTCGTCGTCACCATCCGGTGCAGGTGCGTAGTATTCCGGAGAGGATGGATAAGAATTTCCTCCGGAGGATGAGGAACCGCCCGATGAAGAGGAAGAACCGTCGTCTCTGGATCCGAGAAGTTGAAAGTTTTCAACAACGATACGGATTCGAGAAGCTTTCTTACCTTCGGGAGTTTCCCAAGTGTCCTGCTTCAATCTTCCTTCAATGGCAATCTGCTTTCCTTTTTTGCAGTATTGTTGAATGATATCGGCCGGTTTTCCCCAGACTTCACAATCGAAGAAGTGAGATTCTTCCCTCTTTTCTCCGTTAGACACATAGGTCCGGCCGTTGGCCAAGGAGAAGTTAACGAGAGAAGTCCCGTTGATCGATTTGAACTCAGGGTCCCGCGTTAGGCGGCCGACCAGAGTCACTCTGTTGATATCATTAGCCATTGAGGCGCACAACCATAGAACGTAGAATGTTCTGGTTGATTAAGAATTCCTTTTCCACTTTTTCAATGGCACCTGGGTCGGCGCTGCACTTGTAGTGGTGGAAGATTCCCTGCTCTTCGTGTTTGATCGGGTGCCAGAGTTTTCTTTGGCCCCAGTCTTCGTCGGAGGTGACGCTCACGGAAAATTTCTTCAAAGTATCCTGTATTTCGGACTTTGCAGATTCCCGCGCGCTCACACGTGTGATGGTGGTGAGTTCGTAGTTTCTCAAAAAGTTTCCCCTATGGTTATAGCCCGCCTGCGGTTCGCGGCGAGCAGAAGAACCGATAATTTAACCTATTTTTTGCGTTTAGAGGCAGGGGTCAAGGTGGAATTTGTCGTAAGATCCAGAAAGGCCCGTTCCTCTTCGACTCGAAGTTTGGTTCCTAACTCCGAGGATAAAACCGCGATCTCGTGTAGGAACTCCTTCGCTTCTTGACCCTGGACCGGTCGGATTTTGTGGTCCTCTTTCTGAAATTTCCCGAAGATCGGGACGAGTTCTACGGTTTCCAAAACGTTCTTCCGGATATGAAGAATCGCGATCAGATTGTGGTTCAAGTAGGAGTTCCTACTTCCGAAAATCAGATTCCCCAAAGAATAAAGAATCACCCCACCCCGATACAACTCGATGCCCTGCGGAATATGAGGATGATGACCGATCACGACCTTGACCCCCGAATCGATCAAAGCGCGCGCGATCTTTCTCTGATCCGGCGTCGGAAACGGAGAATATTCCACTCCCCAATGCAAAGAAACGATACGAACCGGAGGAGAATAAGGAACGCCTCGTTTGAGCGGAGGACGTCTTTCAAAAAAGGAGGATTGGAGGGAAGGTAGGAGGAAAGGAGCCACTCCCGATTTAAAAGGAGTCGCGTAGTGGGCTTGTTCCGCGATCGCGGTGACGGAATGGATTCTAAGATCGGAACCCTTTAAACTCAGACGAAGAGGATCGAGGACTTCGGGAAGTTTTTTCCCCGCGCCCACGTTAAGAATATCATTCTTTTTTAATATACTCAGGGTCTCGACCATTCCGTTGGGACCGTGATCGAAGGAATGATTGTTGCCGAGAAACACCATGTCCACGCCCAAGAACTTGAGCGAATCCAAGTCCTTTTCGTGAGCGGTGAAGATATAAGCCTTTTTGGATTCTTCCGTTTTGGAAGCGACGACCGGAGTTTCGAGATTGACCATACGAAAGTCCGCTTCGCCGAAAAGCGACTTCAGACCTTCCACGGGCGCGATCTCGCCGTGTTTTTGAATCGTGTCGCGAATTCCCCAGTTGAACATGACGTCCCCGCCCGCAAGAACTTTGAGAAGTTCCGGATCGTGATTGTGTTCCGGATGAAGAACCGCGTCGATCTTGTCTTGAAGGATTGCGAGAGCCGAGGGAGAATCGGTCTCCGAGTTTTCGGAAGAGGAATTTTTAAGGAATTCGGGAAGGCAGGAAAGAAATAAAAATACGAAAGAACACGTTATGAAAAGTTTTGAACGGTAAAAGGACACTGTGGGTAATGGTTCCATTTCGTTCGAAGTTGGAAAGATATTTTTTCGGGAATTTTAAGAACCTTTAGTGAAGGGTTTCCTTCTTCTTTAGCATTTCCAAAAAATCCTTCATACGTTTTACTTTCGTTTCTTCCTTCTTCGCATTATGAATTCGGAATAGAATCGCGTAACGATTCGCGGAATTTAAGGATTCAAAAAATTTCAACGCGCTCGGATTTTGTTTCAAAAGTTTTTGAAATTCTTTCGGAACTTCCATCTTACTCGGTGACGCGTAAGCGTTGTCCCAACGTCCGTCCGATTTTGCGGATTCGATCGCTTTGAGCCCGGCGGTTTGCATTCGTTTCGAAGCGATCAGTTCGATCGCCTTTTCACGATTGATCTTGGACCAGATGCTCTTCGGTCCTCGAACGGAAAATCTCTGAAGCCAAAACGAATCGTCGTATTTTTGTTTTTGACTGTCGATCCAACCGTAACAGAGCGCGACTTCCAAAGCCTCCGCATACGAAATCGAAACCACGCCCGATTCTTTTTTGGAAAGTTTTATCCAAATGGGAGAATCCGATTTGTGATTTTTCTTAAGCCATACGGTCCATTCCTTCGTGTTCTTAAAAAAAAGAATGGGGATTCCGTTTAAAAATTCTTCCATGGGGAGAATTGCATCGTTCCTTCGGATTTTGCCAACAAAGATTAAGCGGCGATCGCTTCGAGATATTCTTTTCCGTAATCCACGACCTTATACGGAATCTTAGAATCGAACGTGGCGAATTTGACCTTAGGATGAACGCTCAAAGAAAGAAGATAAATATCGGTCAGTTTTTGGAATGAACCGGCCATCCGTGATGATTGCTCGCAAAACCCTTCTCCGCGTCTTTTTTCCAGCGGCCTCTTTCATTTCTAAAGCGCGCTCCAAAGCCTTCATGGAAATTCCTCGCCCCGCGGCCTTTATTTTCGTTTTTTTAACAATGAATCCGGTATTTCTAAAGTCGTTTTCACTCCTTTACGGTCCCGTAATAAATATGGCTTTCTTCAAACATTTTTCCCATATTCTTAATTTATTTCAAATCTCGGATTTGAGCTCAAAATCGAAACGTTGCGATGATACTGTAAGAGGATTCGAAAACGAAAATAGAAAGGATGAAAACAAAGTTCGATTGGAAATCGAACTTCAAAAAAAATTAGAATGGGAAAGAGGTGAAGAGTTTGAAGGCAGGGAAATATTTAGGAAGGAAACGGGAATGGATGGAGCGAAATGCAGAAAAAGGAAGGAAACAGAAAAAACGGAGAAGATAAAAAGAATTAGAAAATCAAAACGTCACGAGCGAGCGAACTAACGAAAGGATTCAAATCCAAAGTAAACAAACATCTTCGAATCAATATTATGAAAATATAAAATACGCCGTGACCGTCAAAACAAGACCGAAAATTCCAACGGGCAATCCGGCGCGGATCATATCCTTGATCTCAAAACCGCCCACCGCATAAGCGATCGCGTTCGGCGGAGTACTCACCGGCAAGGACATCGCCAAGGAAGCGGAAAGCGCGATCCCTAGACAGATCTCCAAAAGATACGCTTCCGATCCGGGAAGAATGATCGCGGAAAGCGGAAACGCAAACGGAACCAGAAGATTGGTCGCCGCCGTGTTCGACATGAACGTACTCAATAAAAGCGCCAAAATACAGAGTAAGAATAACACGCTTACCGCATATTCAGGTTTCGTAATGGGCTTTAGAATTTCCGAAAACCAAAGACTCATTCCGCTTTGTTGAAGACCGATTCCGATCGCGATTCCTCCCGCAATCAACAGAAGAACGGACCATTCCAAAGAATTGATGTCCTTTTCGTTTAAAATTCTGAACGTAGGAAAAAGAATCAAAGGCAAAAGAGCGATCACACCGGCCGGAATTCCGTGCAGATTTTCCGTAAACCAAAGAGCGACCGTTCCCAAAAAGATAGCCGAAGTCGTTCTAAACGCAAAAGACTTCGTTCCACCTTCCGGTTCCTGAAATTCAACGATGAGATCCAAAGAACCATTCTCGGGAAACAACTTCAAAAGAAGAAACCAAGCAAAAAATATTAATACGACAACAAGAGGAACCGCAAAAAACATCCAAGTTCCGAAAGAAACCTGAACTCCTTGTTGTTTCAAAATTCCCATCGCGATGATATTCGGCGGAGAACCGATCGGCGTTCCCACTCCTCCTATATTTGCGGCGAACGGAATTCCCAAAAGAAGCGCCTTTCGAAACGGTTCCTTTTCGGGAAGAATTTGAAACAAAGGAAAGGACAACGCGATCATCATGGAAGTCGTCGCGGTATTGCTCATCCACATCGAGATAAATCCCGTTGTGAACATAAAACCGAGAAGCACCTGATGACTTTTTACTCCGAACTTGCGAATGATTCTGTTTGCGAGAAAACGATCCAGGCCGGTCTTAACGCAGGCTTTTGCTAATACGAAACCGCCTAAAAAAAGAACGATCGAAGAATCCGCAAGAGAGGAAAGAAAAACGGAAGGAGCCGGATTTTTTCCCGTAGCAAAAGAAAGCTCTTTGATTCCCATCGGGTTCGCGAAAAAAAGAATTTCCAAAAAGATCACAAGGATCGAAGTCGCGTAACCGGGAATCGGCTCGGTCACCCAAAAAATTCCCGCGAGCGCGAAAATACAGATCATGATCGCTACGCCCAAAGGAGTCGCAAAATGAATCTGAACAAAAAATAAAATTCCGATAAAGAGGGAAACCCATAAAATCAGGATCAAATTACGCATCGTTTCGCCTTCCGCTTAATTTCGCATTCGCAAAGTAGAATATTCTAAATTTAAAAAACCTAATACAACTTCCAACCGAATTTCATAAAAAACCGAAACGCGGAGGTCACGAAAAGTTTAATGTGCAAAAAACCTTTTTTGGAGGAATTCCCTCCCTTGTGAAAAATTTTCACCTTCGGAAAATAATCCTTACGTTTCAGACGCATGGAAAGATCGAAGTCCTCGAAATACAAAAAGAACTTTTCGTCGAAGCCGCCGATTCTTTGCAAGGAATCCGTTTTGGCGAAAATAAAACAACCGCTTACCAAGGGAACGGATTCCTGAGTTTTACTCCAATCCCTTTCCATCAAATCATAAGCGTCCAAATTCTTTTGAAATAACTTTCTAAAAAAAGAAGGAGCAAAAGAACGTAAGAATAAAACGAAAACGGTCGGATATGATTTGATCAAAAACTGCATACGACCCGTATCCTTCTCGTCCGCATCCCAATCGACAACGGAAGGAACCACCGCGTCGCAATCGGAACGTTCCTTCAGATAACGAACGCACCATTCCAAGGTTTGCGGGATCATTTTGATATCCGGATTTAACACGAGATGAAAGTCGGACGTCGAATCCAAAATGGATCGGTTGTTCGCGGCTCCGTAACCAGGATTTTCCGGAAGATGAATATAACGAAATTCCACTTTCTTTTTCAGCTGAGCTTTTTTGGAAAACTCATCCAGCATTTTGGAAACGGCGGAGTCGCTCGACGGAGAATTGTCGACGATATCGATCTTGTATCGACAAGTATATGAGGAATTCTTAATTTGATAAGCGACAGAGTTCAATAGGGATTCGAGAGATTCCCGAAAAACGACAAGATTCGGTTTATAGAGTACGATCGAAACGGTAATAGCGAGTTTCAAGAAACAATTTTCCTTATGATAGTTTACGGCTTATCCGCAATGAGTTCAGACGTCTTGTCGGTTTCGGACAAACCGACAAGACGTCGATAAAATCGGGATTCTTTTCGGGCGAAACCGTCCCGGATTCCATAGAATATATGCGCGTACGTTCCGAATACGGATTTCGAAAACAAGGGAAGAATCAAAAATCGAAAACCGGATTTTAAGACCACTTCCAACTTAAACTTCCACGGAACGTGAGGCAGGCCGCACATAAGAATCCCGTTTCTAAAAAGAAAATACCAGCGAAACGGAGAATGAATCGCTATTTTAAAAAGTCCTAATATACTTTTGGACTCGTTTCCGATCGAATGAAACATCTTCGAATCGGTTACGATCTTATGAACGTAACCCTTGTCGTTGGCGCGAAAGCACCATTCGTAATCCAGATAATCGATAAAAAAATCGGAACGAATTCCGCCGACTTCGTTTAATATTTTTATCGAACACAAACTTCCGGACGTGATCAGAAATTTCGCGTCGGACAAACCGGAAATATTCTCGGAAAGACCGTAAATGTTGCGGCCCTTGATCGTATCGAATATATTCGGACCGAACGAAGCGACCTTCGAATCAAAACCGGACTCGGTTTCGTATTTTTGAACCGCGTCCAAAAAGATTTGAATGGATTTCGATTCCAGAAAACTATCCTGATCGAAAAGCCAAACGTGGGAATATCGATTTTCTTTTGCGTATTCGATTCCTTTGTTGAGCGCAAAGCCCAGACCTAGGTTTCGATCGTTTTCCAAAAGGAAATTTTGTTTTTGTTTCTTGGATTTGATTTCCTGAAGATTCGAAGAATGATTGTCCACGAGTAAAACAGGGACGTCGTTCGAATTCAGGTTTTGGATGTTGCGGAGTGTGTTCGAAAAATCGGGATTGAAGGTTACGATTACGGCTAACGGAGAAAAACGCTCGGACATGGATCTTATTTTTTTCGGAAAGGGGAAAACAAATCTTGGTTCATCAACGCGACGAGATTGGAAAAAGACGTCGTTTTCGATCGATTCATTCTAAAACGTTTTGCGATGAGCCCCGGCAACATTCTTAAAAAACCGAAAGGTACGATCAGAATTTTCGGACTCGTAAAAACGGAATGATAGACGATGCTTGTTCCGAAAAAAAGGATATGGTGGAATAAATACTTCAGCCCGTAAAAAAAAGGCATGTTCTTCCAATAGACGACTAACGCGTTTCGAAGTCCGTAATAAAGCGAAAAGGAACTTCTTTCCTTGGTCGAACCGAAACCGTGATGATAAACCTTGACGTTCGGGGTGAATAAAACTTTTTCACCCGCAAGTCTTGCGCGAAAACTCAGATCCACGTCTTCCATATAGCAGAAAAAATCGGAATCGAATCCTCCGAGACTTTCGAAAACGGATGCGCGGATCGCCATCGCTCCGCCGCAAGCCGAAAATATCTCCGCTTCTCGTAGATATTCTTCGGAAAGAATCTGTTTATAACCTCTTCTCCAAGCCGCTCCGGAAACGTGATAGATGTCCCCCGCCCCATCCACGACCGCGCTTTCGTTCTCCTTTAACATCAAAAAAGAAAACACGGAGTAATCCTTTCCCTTCGAGGAAAGAATCGATTCGCATTCCTTGAAAAAATTCGAGTCCAAACGAGAGTCCGGATTGATCAACAAAATCCAATCCGCTTTCGGAGCGATCTTAACCGCTTCGTTGTTTCCTTCGGCGAATCCTAAATTCTTTCCGCCCAGATGAACGATCCTTCGTTCTTCGTCGGCAATTCGCTTTAATAAATTCGGAGTTTCGTCCTTGGAATCGTTGTCCCATATCACCCAATTCCAATTTGCGGGAAGTTTCATCGATTCGTTCAGCGCGGAAACGTATAGTTCGGAATTGTAGGTTACGGTTATGATGTTGTATTTTTGCATGAAGGAGAATCGATCGACTTCAATCTCAGTAAATCTTTTCGTGAAGCACCTTGATCAGGTATTGTCCGTAACCGTTCTTCTTCAAAGGCGCGATGAGTTCTTCCAATTGAGCCGCGGTGATAAATCCTTTTCGAAACGCGATCTCTTCGGGACAAGCGACCTTGAGGCCTTGTCTTTTTTCGATCGTCTCGATAAATACCGAAGCCTCTAAAAGCGATTCGTGCGTTCCCGTATCGAGCCATGCGTAACCGCGACCCATCACTTGAACGTTTAAGGTTCCGCGTTCCAAGTAGACTTTGTTGACGTCCGTGATTTCCAATTCTCCTCTGGGAGAAGGTCGAATGGACTTCGCGATTTGAACGACTTCCTCATCGTAAAAATACAAACCGGTAACCGCGTAATTCGATTTCGGTTTAACGGGTTTTTCTTCGATGGATATCGCTCTTCTTGAAGAATCGAATTCCACAACGCCGTATCGTTCCGGATCGTGAACCGGATAAGCGAACACGGTCGAACCGGAAACTTTTTCGGAAGCGCCTTCCAACAACGCGGAAAGATCGTGACCGAAGTAAATATTATCGCCTAAAATCAAAACGGAAGGATGACCTTCCACGAATTTTTCACCGATCAAATAGGCCTGAGCCAATCCGCCCGGATCGGGTTGCACCGCATATTGAATGTCGATTCCCCACTGCTTTCCGTCTCCCAAAAGCTCCTTATACATCGGAGTCGCCTGCGGAGTGGATATCACCAAAATCTCGCGAATGCCCGCCAACATAAGAGTCGTCAGCGGATAGTATATCATAGGTTTATCATATACCGGAAGAAGTTGTTTGGAAATGACGTGTGTGACCGGATAAAGTCTCGTGCCGGAACCTCCGGCGAGTATGATTCCTTTTCTTGATTTCATTCAACGTTTCTCATATTGACTTTCATAATATTCTTTGTACTGACCGGAAAGAATGTCCTTCCACCAGGATTCGTTGTCCAAATACCAACGAATCGTTTCACGGATCGCGGTTTCGAAATCGGATTTCGGTTTCCATCCGAGTTCTTTTTCGATCTTACTCGGATCGATCGCGTATCTAAAATCGTGTCCAGGACGATCCTTTACGTATTGGATCAGTTTAGAATGCGGGGCTCCCGAAGGATGCAATTCGTCCATAATGGAACAGATCGAGTTTACGATGTCTATGTTTCTTTTTTCGTTGCGGGTTCCTATATTGTAGGTTTCGCCCGGCGCGCCTTTGAACAGAGCGGTTTTCAGAGCTTCGCAATGATCCTTAACATATAACCAATCTCTAATATTCTTTCCGTCTCCGTAAACCGGCAGAGGTTTACCGTGAAGACAGTTTAGAATCATCAGAGGAATCAACTTTTCCGGAAAATGATAAGGACCGTAATTGTTCGAGCAATTCGTCGTGACGACCGGCATGTGATAGGTATGATAATACGATCGAACGATATGATCCGAACCCGCCTTGGAGGCGGAATATGGGGAATTCGGCGCGTAAGGAGTTTCCTCCGTAAAAAAACCGGTATCGCCTAACGTTCCGAAGACTTCGTCCGTTGAAACGTGAAGGAATTTTTTTCCTTCAAAAGAACCGTTCCATTGCAGACGGGCCGCGTCCAAAAGATAAAAGGTCCCGAGAACGTTCGTTCTTATGAATTCTTCCGGACCGGAAATGGAACGATCGACGTGACTTTCCGCGGCAAAATGAGCAACGTAATCAATCGTATGTTCCTTAAATACGGAGAATACCCCGTCCTTGTCCGCAATATCGGCTTTTATGAAAGTAAAACGAGGATCGTTTTTCCAAACGTCGAGGCTCTTCAGATTTCCCGCGTATGTGAGTTTATCCAAAACGATCACGTGATATTCTTTCGTGTCGTTTAACAAAAGATGTACGAAGTTGGAACCGATAAAACCGGCTCCTCCCGTGACTAAGATTTTTTTCATACTTTTATTCCAGAGGTTTCGGCGAGTTCGTTCAGACAAAGGATCAAGTCCTCTTTCCAATGCGGAACCGGGCCGAAAAGTTTCCGAGTTTCTCCCAAATCCAAAACGGAATATCTCGGTCTCGGCGCGGGAGTCGGATATTCCTCGGTCGGGATCGGATGAATCGGTTTCAGATTTTTAATCGCCGAGGAAGAATTGGAGATGTCGCGGACCGCAACGGCGAAGTCATACCAACTCGCGACGCCAGAGTTCGAAAAATGAAGCGTTTGCGGAAAGGATTCTCCCTTTAAAATTCCATCGCATAAGAATATTATAAAATCAGCAAGTCTTCCGGCCCAGGTAGGTCTTCCTAACTGGTCTTCGATTACTTTCAATTCCGATCGATTCGGATCGTTTAATAACCGGAGAATGGTTTTCGGAAAATTATTTCCGTGCGCCGAATAAACCCAGCTCGTGCGCACGATGTTGGCCCCCGAAGAAGCGGAAAAAGTTTTGCGGATCCATTCTTCCCCTTCCGCCTTCGACGCCCCATATACGCCCTTCGGAGAAAGCGGAGAATCCGTTTTCCAAAAACGAAGAGTATCTCCGATCGTTTCCGAATTGGCATCGAACACGAAATCTGTCGAGACGTAGATCAGATGGATTTTTCTTTTATGACATTCTTCCGCAATTTTTTTTACGGCCAAAGAATTGACCTTATACGCGTTTTCCCGATCCGACTCCGCCTTATCCACCGCAGTGTAAGCGCCGCAGTGAACGAGTATTTTCGGATTTTTCTCGAGAATCTTTTCGACGGCGTTCAAGTCATCGAGGGACCATTCTTCCCTTCCGAAACCGATCGCGTCGATTCCGGCCGAGGCGAATCGCTTCGACAACTCCCAGCCGACCTGGCCGTTTTTTCCGGTATAATAAATCATATTGGAATATACTAATATACGAATGGACTTTTGAAATCTTTCAAGAACGGAGTTTCGCCGTCCCTTTGGGAAATGATAAAGTTCGCGTCCGGCAACCAGGTTTTCCAAGGAATACCAAGAGCCGGATCGTCCCAGCGAATCCCTACTTCGTTTTTGGGATTGTATTCGCTCGTTACCTTATATAAGAAATCCGTTTTATCCTCCAGAGTCACAAAGCCGTGCGCAAAGCCCGGCGGAACCCAAAAGATATTTTTGTTCTCTTCCGATAACTCGACGGAGATCCATTTTCCGAAATTCGGAGAACCCACACGAATGTCGATGACGACATCGATCACTCTTCCTCTGACGACTCGAACGAGTTTGCCTTGTTCATAAGGAGGAATCTGCATGTGCATTCCTCGAAGTACGCCTCGCGCGGATCGGGAATGGTTGTCTTGGAAAAAATCCGTGGGTATGTTCTCTTGTTCGAAAGAGGATTTTTTATAGGACTCAAAAAAGAAACCGCGTTCATCGCCGTACACTTTCGGCTCGATAAGAACGGGACCGTCGATCGGAAATCGTTTGAATTGCATGAATCTCTTCTTTAACTTTTGAATAAACGGATCGGATTCGATTCGAATCCTAAGATAACCACAAAATCCCGCTTAGGGAAAGCCGCGATCAAAAAATTTAATGATCCTTTCGGGCGATTAGGGCGGCAATCGTAGATGGGATGAATGTTATTTAAGATTCCATCTCCAGCGATAGAACGCATAGAGTAATGGATGGAGAAGATTTTTCGGCTGCATATCGCAACCGACTAAATCGCTATGGGGGGAATAGAATCGATCCTCTTCCAAAGACTTACCCCATTCTTGAACCAAACGTTTGCGATCTTCTTGTCCCGCCTGATAACCGGGTTTAAATTCCTGAAAAGATTTTTTAGGAGTTTGCGAAGAAGTAAAACGAGCAAACGGATTGCTTACGATCCGATCTCCTTTTCGAAGAATCCGCATACAAAGATCCACGTCCCAATAGTTTCGTTGATACGATTCGTCGAGTCCGTTAAAGGAATTCCAAGTTTCTCGGGAGATAAAAAATAAATTTCTTGAGATCGCAGAAACGTTTTTTTCCAAAAATTCACCGGACCAGATTTTTGCTTCAGCGGGTTTGATTCCATTTCCCGCCACGCCGATAAATCCTTTTTTTCCGAGCAGTAAGGAAGAATACATCAATTCACCCTTTCGGTTCAGCGCGATCGGTGTGACAGCGCCGACTCCCTTTGACTGGGCGTGTTGCAGAAGTTCATAAAGCCATTCTTTACCACTCGGTTGAAACAATGGATTCCAAAAGAAAAGATAAGAACCTTTTGTCTCCGCAACGATCGAATTGATTTCTTTTGCGGAAACGTTCGAACCCTTAATTGCGAAAACTTGAAGTGTAACCCGATCAGTAAATCGAGTCCGAAATTCGTTTTGTATCTTTGCGAAATCTCGATCTTGATCCGCACATAAAACGATTTCCAATTTAAAATCCGGCGTATCCTTGACCAAATCAAGGATTTGTTTACAATCATTTTCTAATATGTTTTCCGGATCAAAAACAAGGATGGAAATTAGAGAAACTTGCTCTAATTTTCGAACGGGATGATACGTGAACGGATAATGACCGGAAACGATTTCTTTGAGTTCTTCGGATCGATCCGCGTAAAATTCTCGAATGGCTTTCTTGGAACTATTCTCACAGATTTCCGCCTTGGTTCTGGAAAAACTTTCCTGATGAAGACGCCATTTGTATAAATAAAAAGGAAGTCTTCGGATTCGACTCGTATGTCTGCACGCGCGTAACGCGAATTCATGGTCCTGACTTCCGTCATAACCTTCTCGATATCCTCCCATCTTTTGTATAAGACTTTTAGAAACGACGACTAGGTGACAAATATAATTGTGTGAAATTAATTTCTCGATGGAAATATCAGGCTTCGTCGATAAAGAAAAAACTCCCGGAGTCTTGGATTGATAAATTTCATCGGAATAAAGAAATTCAGGTCGTTTCGATTCTTCCTCTTGTAAAGAATCGACAATGACCTCAAGCGCGTTCTCCATCAATTGATCGTCGTGATCCAAAAACGCGATATATTCGCCCTTCGCATATTCCAAAGCCTTGCTGGTAGCGATGCTGATCCCGCCGTTTTTTTCGGCCCGAAAATAACGAATCTTCGAATTAACAGCCGCTTTTTGTTTGAGAAATTCGCCGGGTTCGTTTTTGGGAGAAGCGTCATCGAGTAGAATCAACTCCCAATGATCGTAATTTTGCGTTTCAACGGAACGGACCATCTCGTTCAGATGATCGATTCTCGTGTTATAAACGGGAACGATGACACTGATCAAAGGTTTGTAAGAATATTCCGTTTTTCTAAAATTCTTTCCTTTCGGGTATAAAAAGAAGAAATATTGATATTGTCTCAACAAATAGAAAACTTTTTTAAAAAGAATTCGCAATACTATGAGTTTCAAGATGAATTTACTACTGGTTTGATTTTTCACAAAAAGAGTTATTCTTTTCTTTGCAACGTTAGAATCGCATATTTAAGAAGTTTCAACACGATCAAAGGAACGAAATCTCTCCAAGTGATCGAAGTAAGGAGATCTTTTTTAGGCTGAACCCATTTATCCTGATGAAAGACGGAATGAAATCCAACTTCGTCGTAGGCTCTCCATAAAATAAAAGGAGAATGAACGCTCGCATACGCGGATTCCATCCCCTTCGAGAGAACGATTGTTTTTGATTTTAAATCGGAATTCTTCAAAGCGTATTTCAACTTTTCTTTGCTGAAAATAGCAAGACCGGAATGGGGATTGACCGCTTGTCTAAACTCTTTTCCGAAAATAATTTTTTGAGTATAGGTCCAACCGGGAACACATTTCAAATCGATACAAAAAAGATTTCCTTGATCGTCGGATTCCATTCGATTCGGATGAAGAATCTCGTTGACGTTTGAATTCTTATCGAACGCAACGATTCGATCAAAAGTTTCCTTAGACAAAAGAATATCGTCTTCGATGTTGATAAAATAATCGTACCGATTTACGAACTCACCCATCTTCGAAAGACTTGCATACATGATATCCGTAGGTTTTTCGATTTCTTTTTCGAAGTCGAAATCCAACTTCACCAGAGACTTTCCTTGGTAACCGCAGAATTTAATATCCACTTTTTTTCCCAAGGTGTTGAGGGAATCGACAGTCGCCTTTATATGCGCAAGCCTTCGCTCCGCTTTTCGTTTACTTTTGGCTTCGTCCTTTCCGCCAATCTGTGAAGAACGGCCTACAAAGTACGGATTCTTTCCGTAAAAATGATTGATCAAAACCAAAATTTTCAAAGATTCACTTCCGATTCAAAAGCCTAAAGAATGCGCCGTTTATTTTTTTAAGAACGCTAATACTTCGAAAGAAATCAAGAATTTGAGGAAGAAAGAAATAGCTCAATATGATATAATCCTTTCGGATCTTAAAAAATTTCTCAAGATGAATTACCGTGGAACGCGGCAAATGTTCCTCTCTCATCCTTTTTCTTTCGTTTTCCAAAAGCGCTTGGTTTTTCGGATTCGAACCGAAACCGAACGTATTGAACTGACTGATCGGTTTTCCAACATATTTCCAACTTGCGCCGCCTACTCCGATCGCTTTCAGAAAAAAATCGACGTCCGCTGCGATCTTATAAGAAAGATCGTACGTCCCGAATTTAGTAAATAATGATCTTCTAATGAATGTCGCGCAGTGCCACAAAACTTCGTATGATAAAAAATACAGATCCAACTCGTCCGGGCTCTTGCCGTACGTTATCTTTCCGTTTCCGGAGTCGATCAACATATCTCCGTAGATAAAATCAGCGTCGATATCGTTCTTTGCAAATACTTCCGTAAGCACGTTCGGATTTGCGAGAAAATCGCCCGAATTTAAAAACAGACAATATTCTCCCTTAGCGGCTTTGATTCCCTTATTCTGTCCGTCGTAAATACCCTTGTCTTTTTCGCTGACCCAATACGATATTCCATTCTTGTATTTTCGGATCACATCCACGCTTCCGTCTTTGGAAGCGGCGTCGATGATTACATGTTCGTAATCTTTAAAGGTCTGGCTTTGTACGGATTGAATCGTTTTTTCAAGCCCTTTGTGATCGTTGAAATTGATGGTGATTATGGAGACTTTCGGTTTTTTCATCTGAATTCTAAATATCGCTTACGTTTCAAAATGAGTTTATCTTGCGCGCGAGGATACGTTTTTTTTTAGATTTGATTCTCATTGGAAAGGAACAATTTCTTTCTTGTATTCCTTACACTCGGGAATATTAGGAGCGTCTTCGATCGACGCGGGGGGAAAGAATAAAAGAACACAAGAACGGTTCTTTAATTTTTTGGAATCGAACGGTATAACATTGCGTTCGGGAGATCCTTCTTTGGAAAGGGTTCTCATATAATTCAAAAGTCCGTTCTTAAAATCCGATTCCGCTTTTGATTCCGATACAAGGATCATTCTCTCTTTTTTATCCCCATAATAGTTCAAAAATCGAGTCATTGCATCGACGGGTTCGAAGTCAAAGGCTTGATGAACGTACAGGATAATAACCCGATCCGAAGAATCGGACAAAAATTCTTTCAAGAAGGATGTAAAAGCTTGGGTTCTTTTCATATTCGTTCGCGAATCGCGTTGCAAATCGGTGATTCCTTTGACGGAAGTTACGGAACATAGGAAGAAAATCAAAACGACATTAACGACAAGATCCCTATGTTTTATATCGACTTCAAAAAGCCGAAGAACGACGGAGACGATCAAAAACACCAGAGCGAGTATCGCACCTTGATAGAGAATCATTCCCGGAAAATCATAACGAGAATTCGTGGGCCAAACTCCGCTGTAAAACACTATATTAAAGAGAAGAATTCCGAGAAAAACCAAAGGAAGAAAAAACCAAATCGAAATCTTAACCTTTCTTATTTTAATAAATTCTAATATACTAAAAGCCAAAAAAGCGACGATCAACGCAAAAATACCGATCGTAAACTCGTTGACAAACTTCGTTAAAAATACTGCAAGTTTTTCGGAAAGGGAAACTCGATTCCCGTATATATCAACGGGCACTTTCTTAAAAAAGAGATATAAGGAAATCACGATCAGTGCGGAATAGAGAATCGGGAAAACAAGAATCATTCTATTCCACCAACTTGTATCCTTCGAACGTTCCCAAAAAAGAATCCCGATCGGTATCGCGGTTAAGATGATGAAATTTTCTTTGGATCCGAGGCAAACGATCGTTCCCAAAGAGATTAGGAGATAGATCCAAACCGAATTCTTCTCTTTCGGTTTATAACAAGAAAAAGCGGTCAAAAGGAGAGAGATGCCGAAAACGATGTATAATTCGCTCGTAGCCATTCTCGAAAAAATATCGGACCAATATCGAAAAGAAAATACGGACAATACGAATAAGCAAGAGATCGTGAGCGGAAATCGAAGAAGTAAAATTCTCAACAGGGAAAAAATAAAAAAAGTCGAGATGAAGAATCGAATCAAATACCATACCAAAGCGTTATCCTTCCAGAGAAGAACTTCGAATATTCTCAATGCATAATAGGAGACCCTATATCGCTGAGCATCTCCAAAATTTCCGACTTCGGTCAGATTCAAAAGAATGTCGAAATAATTTTTCCAACCCGATGGCTCGGTCTTCGACTTCAAAAAATAGAAAACTTCGTGATCGTCAATCAGCCACCATTGCGCTTTTAAGTTAGGTCCGAAAAAATAAACGGAGAATAGAATCGCAGTTAGAGAAGCGAGAATCGTTGTAATATTCTTTCTATCTTCGTATCGTTTCTCGATAACGAGAAAAAACAAAAAGAATCCGAGTAGAATGAACTGGAACGATTCCCAATACAAATGCAATGGATTGTACATTTACTTCTTACAGACCGACCAAGTGGCGAAGGAAAAATAGGTTCCTAAAAAAGTACGGCCAAGGATCCAATCGAAGTTGGACAAGAATTTCGCGATTTTGGTGGACCCTCTATTCAGACCCGGAAATGCATCCGGATTGTAGTAAAGAACGTAACCCAACAACCCAGGATAAAATTGATTGAGAATTTCAAAACCCGATTTTTTCAATAAGGAATTATAATCTTTTAAATTGAATCCTCTTTCCGTATTTTCCTCAAACAATGCGTTCTTCTTATAAATTCTTTCCCGAACCATTCTAAATAAAAAGTTATTGTGCGTGGGTTCTAAGTTAATGAACAACCCGCCTTTTTTTAAGCTGGAATAGATTCTGTCCAAAGCGATATCGACGTTATCTGGAACGTGATGGAGACCGCCTAACAAAATTACAATATCATACTTTTCTTTTGCTTCAAACTTGAGAATATCCTGATGAAATACGTGAAATATCGCAGTATTTTCTTTTTTACAAGCGGCGACCATTTCATCGGAATAGTCGAATCCCTCGAAACGTATGGATGGAAATTTTTCCTTTAAAAACTGCGAGCCTTCTCCCAATCCGCACATCGCTTCAAGTCCTAATAATTCTCGCTTGGCATCGATCTTATTGGAAAGATAATCCAATAAACGATTCCACCATACTCTTTTATAAGCGAGATGGTTCGCGCCGGATCTTGCGGAATTATAGTTATCCTTGATCTTATTAAAATGCGCTCTCTGAATTTCCGACTTATCCGTATCCGTTCTCATAAATTGGAATCCTTTACTATGTAATTTGGACGGTTCTTCGTTTGCAGAAACATTTTGCCTAAATATTCTCCAAGTATCCCCAATACGATCAACTGAACTCCTCCCATAAATAAAACGCTTACCAATACGGAGGTCCAACCCGAAACCGTTTTTTCGGATGTAAAATAGATGATAATCGCATAAAGGGCGTATAATCCCGAGAAGAAAGAAAAAGTAACACCCGCGATTGTGGCAAGATGCAGGGGTTTGACGCTAAAGGAAGTGATTCCGTCTAACGCGAATAAAAACATTCTCTTTAAACTGTATTTACTCTTTCCCCAAATCCGTTTTTCGGGTTCGTATTCTATAAAACTTTTTCGAAATCCGATTCCGGTAACCATCCCTCGGATAAACAGATTTCTTTCATCAAATTTTTTGAATACGTCTACGACCTTCTTATCCAAAAGTCTGAAATCGGCGGCGCCTTGGTCGATTTCAAGTCCTGAAAGTCCGTTTAATAAATTGTAAAACCATTTCGCGGTTAGTTTTTTAAACAGGCCTACGTTGTCGTTATCGATTCGTTTCGTATAAACGATATCGTCCCCTTCTTCCCATCTTCGGATCAGCTCGGGAATCAGTTCCGGAGGATGTTGTAAGTCCGCGTCGAGTGATACGACACAATCTCCGTTCGAATGATCCAATCCGGCTTTGAGCGCGATCTGATGCCCGAAGTTTTTGGAAAACGAGATGTATTTAACCTGAGAATGTTTGCGCGTTAAAGCCTCAACAGCTTCAAGAGTTCCGTCCGTGCTACCGTCGTCGACAAAGATCACTCGATAGTCATAAGCATTCGGAATTACGTTCTTCAATCGATTGAACAAAACTTCGACGTTACCCGCTTCATTGTAGGAAGGTACGACTATATCTATTTTCTTTTTTTTCTTTTTCATTTAAAAATCCGAGCGAATGTTAAAAAACCTTTTAGCAAAACAAAACTACTCAGAAACGGAGTGAATCGTGTTTTTGAGAAACGAATGATCGACGAAAGTTTTAGAGGAATAGAGGTTCTTAGCTTTGAAAAAATTTCTTTCTAACTTTCGAAGAGAACGAATCAACCGATTCCGATTTAGCTTCACGTCATTTCGCACTAACAAATGCAGATCTTGAAGAACCGAAAAAGTGGTATAACGGCCTTGTAGTTTCATACTTTCGATCGTTTTGGAATTATAGAACGCAATATGTTGCCCCGCTTCGAAGGCATAATACCACCAATCTTTTGCCGGAGTCCGGTCCCCATACAATAAAGTTGAAAATATCAGAACCTTAGGTTCGCTTAGTTTTAAAATTTCTTCAATGTTTTCCTTCGGATTCTCGAAGTGTTCAAACAATTCAAATGCAAGGACGACATCATATGTATCGTTCTTATTCGATTCGAAGCCGGTCGCAAAATCATTCTTAGCGTATTTGTCATACCAGTAACAATCAAAACCGATGTCCCGCATCATCCTGACGAGAATACCGTGGCCTCCGCCAAAATCCAAAATCTTACCTTGAAAGGGTTTATTCTTGAATAACAATCTTTTAAAAGAAGATAAAATACTTTCCGTTTTTGTAATTTGATTCTGTATTTCAGTCAATAAGACGGTTAACTTTTTGGCGTTGTCATTATTTCTCAAAAAGATCCCGGTATCCAAGACTGAAATCGCTTTTTCATAAGCTTCCTGGAGCCAAAAGGGTTGTTCGGATTGGATCAGCTGACAATTTTCACATCTAAAATAAGAAGCATCATAACGATTCAGGATTCGAGTTTGAAATTCGACTTTCGCAGTAGAGCCGCAAAATCTGCATCCGATAGAATTCTTTTTAAGCTCCAAGCAAGAATCTCCTAATCCTATTTAAAATTCGAAGCGGATAAAACAAACGCAAAACCGAAATTATATTCTTTTCGTTTTGATGAAAAAAAGTCCTCTGCGACATTAGATCGCTTTTGTAATCTCGAATCATATAATCGGGATGAACCAATGGAAAGTTCATGGGTTCGGTCTTCATATTTGAATACTGATTTTCTTGTTTCGTATGAGCGGCGGATTCGCCAAAGCCTATATTGCGAATTAGATTCACGGAAGGCATGATATTCAACCTTCCATTCTTAAAGTTGTGATAAACCCATTGAAAATCCCACGTATCAAAATTTTCAAAGGCAACCTTATCAAAATTCGATTTCCAAAAATTATACTCGGTCGCATCCGAAAAAAGATCGGTAAGAAATTCACTCTTTAAGAAATCATCGTAATCCTTCATATGAACATCGTAACCTTTCCAAGCTCTTCGCCACGAAGCCCATCCCCAGATATGAGAATATATTGAGTAATAATAACTATTCTGATTCCTTCTAAAACCGAATCCGAAATTGTCACCGCTGATCATTCCGATTCTTTCATCATCTTTATAACGTTCTAAAAGTTCTTCACAAAACTGATAAAAACTAGGTTCGGGAATAATATCGTCCTCGAGAATAATTCCTTGTTCCTCATTTTTAAAAAACCAATCGATCGCACCGCTAACGGACAGTTTCAATCTCAAGTGATCTTTTCGGAAAAGAGTATGGACTTCACAGTCCCAGTCCACGGCCTTAATTATATTACGAACCTCTTTGCACCTCAATGCCTCTCCGTCTCGCTCTTTTCGCGGTGCGTTTGCGGCCATATACAATTTTTTCGGTTTGTATTTTCGAATGGTTTCAAAGACTCGTGAAGTGAAGTCAGGACGGTTGAATGCGATTAACAATACGGGGGCTTTCATCGATAATGATTTAGTTATTTATAATACTTTGATAGAGTTCATAGGTTTGCTTGGTCGCCTTTTCCCAGGAAAACTTCGCAAGTTGTGCCTTTCCGTTTCGAACCATCTCTTGACGCCGCTCCGGCTCCATGACGGCAGTCCTTAGAGCGGTATAAATCGAATCGGAACGATCCGGGTCAAAATAAAAAGCGGCGTCCCCGGCGACTTCCGGAAAACTCGATGTGTTGCTACAAGCAACGGGGCATTCGCAACTAAACGCTTCTAAAAGCGGAATCCCAAATCCTTCATAGCGGGAGGGAAAAACAAACAACAACGCATTTCTATAGTATTCTGCCAACTCTTCGTCGTTCTCGAATCGAAAATGCACCACTCTTTTCGATAAACCCAATTCCCGAATCAACTGCATCTCCTCTTTGTTAAACGCGCCGCCGCCAACACAATACAATTGAATCTCAGGAAATTCTTGAAAGATCGATTTGATACTTCTTAAGAAAAAGGAGAAGTTTTTATAATAGGAGCGATTCCCCGTAAAAAGAAGATAATTCTTTTTTAACAGAACAGGATTTTTTTTATTCAAAGAATTAGCTGAAAAAGATACACCGTGATGGATCACTTTGATTTTATCTTCTGGAAAACCATAGTGTTTCAATAAATCTGTTTTTGTACTCTGTGAAATTACGATAATGGAATGTGCGTTCTTTATAATAGCCTTTTTATTTTCAATGACCTGCAAAGCGTCCGGAAAATAATCAGGAAACTTTTCGTGGATTAGATCATGAACAGTCAAAACATATGGCTTCTGTCTGGGCGACAGATCCTTCAAAAAATACGGAGAATAATAAGTCGGATGAAAAAGATCAAAGTCTTCATTCGCGATTTCTTTCTTAATCAAAGAAACCATTTCTCTTTGCGGGTCCGGAAGCAAACCTAATCTTTGTAGCAAACGAAAAATACGATACATTCCTCGGAACCGGACCGATGGAAACCAATCCTGATACGAATATTCTTTCTTTAATGGAAATAGATTTCGATCTTTAAGATATTCGTTCGAAGAATATAAAACCGAATGTTTCACATCGACCCTGAAATTCTTTTCAAGCCCGGTCATTATCTCGTAAAAGTAACGGGAAATACCTCCAAAGCTCTGCAGGGAAAAAATTTGGTGATCGTAAAGAACTTTCATGAAACGAGAATTTATACGGACTTCCGAAGCTGATTCAACTGACGAAACATCGACCATAACAAAACCGATTGAAGTTGTATAAAAAAGATTTCTCTAGTCCTTTTTAAGAGAAGATTGAATAACACGCTGGCAAAAAATTGAGAAATCACAGTGGCGATCGCGGCGCCTTTCACTCCGTAGATCGGAATCAAAAAATAATTCAATACGACATTCGTAACGCAACCGACGATACTTTTGTAGAGTTCCACCTTTTGTAAATTTTCGGTAAGATAATAACGACTGCTCGCGACGCCCAAGAATACGAACACGCCTGCCCAAATGTGAATCGCCAAAACCGCACCGGCTTCGGAAAATTTATTTCCGAAAAGAATTTCGATCATCGGAGCCGAGGCAAACGTCATCGGTATCGCAATCATCAAAGCGATGACCAACATAAATGAATGAAGAAGGCGTAATCGTTCCAGGTATAATTTCTGATCGAATTCTTTTGCCTTGAGAATCGACGGAAACAAGGAAGAAGCGATTGCCATCGGTATAAAATACCAGACCTCGCTAATCTTTACGGCCGCTGTATAAACGCCGACCGCTTCATCCCCCAACATTTGACCGATCATGATTTGATCGATTCTCATATAAATAATGATCGCAAGTCCCGATAACAATAACATCCAGCTGTCACGAAGAAGAGAGACAGCTCGTTTCCAATTCGTATGACGAACGGATAAGGTTCCGTTGTGGAACTTGTAAAGAAAATAATAACCGATCAAAACGAGAAGCGATTCGACCAAGCCGATCCAAACGAATGCGAATATGTCGAAACCTTTTACGATAAGAAAAACTCGGATTCCAGAGAAGATTACGAATATAGAATTTTCCAACCAGACGAAATATTTCGATAGAACCTGAGCCTCATACCAATACTTAACGACACCGATCGCTCGAAAACTCAGGGTAAACCCGATCAGACAAACCATCCAGAAGATATCGACTTCGTTCGGTCTTAAATAAAAGATAAGAATAATACTGATTCCATACGCAAGAAGACCCGCAAAGAATTGAAGAACGAAAGAAGTCGATATCACTTCTTCCCTTACGTTTTTTTCTTTGATTAATTCTCGAACTGCAATTCCATCCAAACCTAAATTCGTAAAACTACCGACTAACGCGATATATGCGATCACGTAATTAAGCTTTCCGTAGGTATCCGGACCGAGGTACCGAGCGATCCAAACACCCAGGAGCATTCCGGCTCCCATTCGAAAAATCTTATCGAAAAAAAGCCATCCTCCGTTATGCAGAATCTTTTCAAGATTCGGGTAACGGGTATAGAGATTTTTTAACATTATCTTTGCTAAATGGAAAACGAATCGATAAAAATGAAAAAATTACAAACGCCAAAAAACGCCTATAAACAGAGTGCTCAACAAAATCGGTCCCCCTAAAACAGGTTGAAAGATCCCGAAAATCCCGATAAACAATAAACAAGAAAGAATAGATAACTGATAAGGATTTAAAGAGATCATTGCTTTTGAAAACAGAGCCATACAAAATCCGAAAATAATTCCCATAATGATCGTAAAGGTCGCTCCCCCATCCTTATAGAGACTAAACAAAACGGAACCAAACGCGTTGTATTCTTTCGGCTTTCCATCGGAAGTATAACCTAACAATCGATTCTTGTGCAAATATCCGCCGATCAAATCACTTTGCACTTGAATTTGAAAAGGAATTCGAAACAAACCGAGCATAAAAGAAAATCCGCGTTCCAAACCGCCAAGAGAAGAACGTCCGTATGTTCTTTCATGCAACATCGAGCTTTTATCTTTTAATTCGTGATCAAACATCACAAAAGATTCGGTATGATAGTCTATAACGTAAGAATCTACGATCTCTTTAAAATCCACTTTGCGAGAAGAATTTCGCATCGCGCCCACCAGAACAATCAAAACAAAAATTCCGGCTACGGCAACAACCTTACCCCAAGTGATGGATTGAAAAAATTGTTTCCTGTTTCTAAAAACCTTAATTATAAGAATTAAGATCATTACGATTAGAATATAATAAAATCCGAATCTTCCCAACATCATAACCGCGTCCATTGAAACCAACGCGGCGCCCAATAGCAGAGTTCGTATTTTTTTTAGTCTTAAATAGAACGCAGCTCCTACGAACAAGGAAGCCAATATCATCGGCAAAACGGCCAAAGAATAGTAATATAAGTATTTGTTCTTCCCGAATAGAACGGATTCACCGTAAACTCCATAGGCAGCCGCTCTAAACATCGCCGGAGGCATTGCGTCCGGTTGCAGATTCATATAAATCGACTTGGAAAGAAAAAACAGAACGATCGGAAAAATAAAAACCAAGATGCCGTAAAAGAAATACTTTTCTTTATCTTGAATAGAAATCTTAAAAAAAGAGTGAGGCTTGAGTCGAGTCCGTTTATCGTTTCTATTCAGCAAACGACAAAGACCTGCGCCGATTGTGACCGAAGACAAAAGAGCTATGTAGAGATAATACGTAAAATCGGACGGAATAAACAACCCAGTCAATGAAAGAGAAGAAAGAAACATCCAAAAAAACCAATAGGCCTGGATCAATAACAATACCCAACTCGTCTTTTTAAGAAAAAGATAAGAAAAGGAAAGATTCAAGATAGCGAAAACGAATATTACGATCGACATAAGCGAATACCTAACTCTATTTAATTCTCAAATTCTCTCAACGCGCGCCAAAACCGGTCAATATGGTCTTAATCGTTTTAAACGTGATCAACATATCCAACCAAAATGAAAAATTCTTAATATAATAAAAATCGTATTCTAGTTTAACGTTCATGCCGTCCACTTCCGCCGCGTAACCCTGCTCCACTTGAGCCCAACCCGTAATCCCGGGACGAACGATATGTCTATAACTGAAAAAAGGGACTTCCTTTTCATACCATTGTGAAAGTTCGTAGGACTCGGGTCTCGGACCGATAAAACTCATCGATCCGAAAAGAACGTTAAAAAGTTGGGGTAATTCGTCGATTCTATATTTGCGAATGATCTTTCCGACTCTCGTAATACGGGGATCGCTCGGTCCTTCCGTAAACCCCTGACCTCTTTGATCCGTATACATACTTCTAAATTTATACATCGTAAAAGTTCGGCCGCGATACCCCATTCTTCTCTGGAAGAAAATCGGAGAACCCTTACTTTCCAATCGAATCAGCAACGCGGTAACGATCAATAAGGGAGAAGTCAGCGGAATTAAAATCAAAGATGCAAAAAGGTCGATACATCGTTTTAGAAAACCGTAAAATTGAGAAGGCAATAAAGAACCGAATTCGTTTTCGGAAAGATGATTTACTTTGACTCGACCGGTCAGAGCTTCCTTGATCTGTTTCGTATGATAGACCGGAATTCCGGAAAGGGTACATTTCGCTAAGAATTTTTCATATTCGGCGCTCAATTCTTCCGAAGTAAAATCTGCCACCACCGCGTCGTATTGATTTCCGTTTAAAGAAGGTTTAGACAAGGCGTAAAATTCCGCGCCGTGTGTGTTCTCCATAATCCTGGCGGAGCCCAGCGGAATATAAGCTATTTTTAATATTCTATACCGATGACCTATAAAATAACCGGAAAAACACCAAACCAAAGTGGTCAGATACGCCGAAGTCAAAACCTGACTGCTATAAGGTTTCCGATTGAAAAAGAAAAAGGAAATCGTGATCGCAAACGACAAGGTTACGATCGGAACGATATACGCGGAGGATTGCGCGACCGGAAATTTAAAAATCTTACGAAGAGAAAAAATGGAAAACGTAAACGAGAAAATCGTCGCGACGATCGTATTGAAGTTATTCTCGTAAAGGAGAATTTCGAGATCCCATCCGACCACCAAACCCAGGGTTACAAAGATGGCCGAGATCACCAAAAACCATCCGATCAAAAGCTGAAAGAATAGGCTTAAGAAAATCTTTTTATAGATCTTTGAATAACGCGGTTCGTATTGCATGTTCATGATTTTAAAATTATCGAAAAGAACTCAATTCGCGACTTATACTTTGAGAATCTGCGATATCGCGGACGAAACCGAAAATCGATCCTCTAAAAGTTTTTTCGCGTTCAAACCCATCTTCTTCCGCAAAGAATCATCCATCAATCGAATAGCATTGTCTTTCAACAGAGAATCCTCTCCTGAAATCGAAACAAAACCCGCCTCCGCAGTTTCTATAACTTCCTTTAAGTCGTTCCCTGGATTGACACAACCCAAGATCGGCATCGCCTGGACCATATAGCCCAAAACCTTGCCGGGAAAATTATGCGTCTGATGGTTCTTATGAAGAGAGAATAAACCTATATCAAATTCCTCTAATATTTTTTTGAACTCGTCTTGCGGAACCGGACCCAGTAAAGTGAGATTGTTAAGCGAACTTCTTCGAATTCCCTCGCGAACGAGTTCGACTTCGTCCCCGTTTCCGATCAGTAAAAAATGAGCGTTTTTGTTTTCTTTTAGATTCTCCGCCAATCGGAGAATATTACCCATATCCTGAGCGTGCCCGATGTTTCCCCCGTAAAAGAAAACGACCTTTCCTTCAAGACCGAGTTTGGATCGATAGGATTGTTTTTTTTTGACGGAATCGTTCGGAGAATTCTCCGCCCAGTTGTAAAGAACTTCCGTTCCTTTGTTTCGCGCGAATCGAGTTTGAAACCATTCTAAATTTTTCGGAGATTGAATCCCGATCCGATCCGCGGCTTCGTAGTTGATACTTTCAAAAAATCTAAAGTAGTGCGTAATGAAGGAATTCTTTCCAAGCAATCCGTTGTCGATCGCCCATTGCGGAAAAAAATCTCGCAGAACGAGATAACTGTGGGCCTTCCACAATTTCTTGAGTTTTTTTATGAGAGGTCCCCAAAAAATACTCGGTGAATAATACAAGATCAACTCGTTCGATTCTTTACTAAAAACGTTTCGAAGCGATCGCCAAGCTCTCCAAGAAAGAAGACTTTCATTGATCGCCCTTTTGATTTTGGAAACGTTTTTGATTTGTCCAGAGCGGAATCTATAAATTTTGATCCCGTCGAGATCCGTGATTTTATAAGGATCGCTTAACTCGGGACCGGGAGTCACTACGACGACCTGATGACCCAAGGAAAGAAAACCTTTCGCAAGATCGTGCATCATCTTTGCCGCAATCTTCGTGCTGTGCGGCATATAATCGTCTACGACGATACAAATTCTCATTTTCGAATTTTAACTTTTATGCCAAACGGTGCGATTGATATAGTCCGTATAACTTTGAACGATATTGACAATCTTTTTTGAAACCTGACCCACGGAATAATCCTCGACCACGCGATTTTTACGAACTCCACCTTCTCGTTGTTTTACGACGATTTTTACGGAATCAAGAACGCGTTCCTTGGAAAGACCGCTCATGATCAACGTTCCAACGTCCATTCCTTCCGGCCTTTCGTGTGCGTTTCGAATCGTGATCGCGGGAAGATCCAGAAGAGACGCCTCTTCCGTGATCGTTCCGCTATCGGATAAAATACAAAGCGCTTCTTTTTGCAACTTTACGTAATCCAAAAATCCAAAGGGCTTTAGAAACGTGATCTTAGGATTCATTTCGATTTCCTGAAAATCTTCGAGTCTTTTTTTCGTTCTAGGATGTGTCGATACGATTACGGGCAATTTATATTCTTCGCAGATCGCATTCAAAGATTCTAATAGATTTTTTAGATTCTCCCGAGTATCCACGTTCTCTTCCCGGTGAGAACTCACGATAAAGAATCGATTCTTTTCCAGTTTCAATTTATCTAAAATATCGGATCGATCGATCTTATCCTTATAGTATTCGAGGACTTCGTCCATGTGAGAACCGGTTTTGATTACGGTTTCCGGTTTAATCCCCTCGTCCAAAAGATATCGTCTTGCGTGTTCCGTTAAAACGAGATTTATATCGCTTAGATGATCGACAACCTTACGATTCAATTCTTCCGGCACACGCTGATCGAAACATCGATTTCCCGCTTCCATGTGAAAGATAGGAATCTTTCTTCGTTTCGCGGAAATCACCGCCAAACACGTGTTTGTATCTCCGTATAATAGCAAAGCGTCCGGTTTTTCTTTTTCGAATACTTCGTCGGCCTTTAAAAGAACCTGAGCGATCGTGGCGCTCGCGGATTCTCCGGCGACGTTCAAGAAATGATCCGGCTTTCTGATCTCGAGATCTTCGAAAAAAACCTGATTGAGTTCGTAATCGTAATTCTGTCCGGAATGGACGAGAATATGTTTGAAGTTTCGATCCAACTCGGCGATGACCCTGCTCATCTTGATCAACTCGGGTCTCGTACCTACAATGGTCATCACCTTAAGCATTCAACTGCTCCCGAATGTAATCGAGTTTGAGGAGAAGTTCTTTTACCTGAGGAACGGTTAGACGATCGGTGTTATGCGAAGTATAATCTCCGAACTCGGAAACGTTTACTTCTCCTTCTACGAAGTATTTTTTATAATTCAAATCTCTGTTATCTGCGGGAATTCTAAAATATCTTCCCATGTCCTCCGCTTTTGCGATCTCTTCTCTGGACACTAAAGATTCGTAAAGTTTTTCACCGTGGCGAGTGCCTATAATTTTGATTGGATTTTCTTTGTTAAACAGTTCCTTTAGAGCTTTTGCCAAATCATGAATCGTGGATGCAGGGGCCTTCTGAACAAATATATCTCCTTGCCGAGCGTTTTCGAAAGCGTGCAAAACCAAATCCAGCGAGTCTTCCAAGGACATCAGAAACCGCGTCATGCTCGGATCGGTGATCGTAATCTTTTCGTTTGCCTTAAGTTGTTCTACAAAAAGAGGTATTACCGATCCGCGGGAAGCCATCACGTTTCCGTAACGGGTCGCGCACAATATGGTGTTTTCATTGGATAAAAAGCGAGACTTTGCGACCAATAACTTCTCGGCCATCGCTTTTGACATTCCCATCGCATTGATCGGATATACTGCCTTATCCGTGCTCAATACGACCAACTTCTTGACGTTATGCGCAATTGAAGCATTGATAACGTTTTCCGTTCCGAGAACGTTCGTTTTAATCGCTTCCATCGGATAGAATTCACAGGACGGAACCTGTTTTAACGCGGCTGCGTGAAAGATATAATCGACTCCGATGGTCGCTTGATAGATACTATCGTAGTCCCGAACGTCGCCGATATAGAATTTCACCTTATCGTTGGATAAAGCGATCCGCATATCCTCTTGTTTTTTTTCGTCTCGGCTAAAAACCCTGATTTCCCGAACGTCCGTATCGAGAAATCGTTTGAGCACCGTGTGTCCAAAAGAACCGGTGCCTCCGGTAATCATTAAAACTTTGTTATGAAACATGATTCAGATCCAGGTATTTTTCGTTGTATTCTTTCATCTCTTGAATTAAGGACTCCCATGATTTAGGTTGAAAATCCACTTCCTGCCTAAACTTCTTCGAATCCAAGGAGCGGTCTATGATTACGTCTTCACTTTCAATAATTTGAATATCTTTAGCGTAAACTTTTCGAACCAAAGAAAGCAAATCGTATTTCGAAATCGGCTCGGCCGAGACGTGATAAAGACCGCTTAACGTGGAATTCGGTATTATCTTGGTTCCGATGATCTCCGCGATTTCCGAAGCTGGAAATCCTGAAAAAATCGCCTTTTTGAAACCTTTTACTTTTTCTTTCTGGGACAAAAACCAATTTACCAAAGAATATGTGGAACTCAGTTCGTGTCCGATAATCGAAGTTCGGATCGTCAAAACATGGGATTCATGTGCCACTTCCCCGATCTCTTTCGATTTTCCATAGAGATCTTCCGCGTTCGGAACGTCTGATTCTGTATACATTCCTTTTTTACCGTTAAAAACGCAATCCGTGCTGATTAAAATCAATCTTGCGTTTATCAACTTGCACAAATTCGATAAACGATGCGGCAATAAGGAATTGATCGGTAAGATCGTTAAGGGATCTTCCGCGACCTTTTGTTGTTTGATGATTCCGATGCAGTTGATCACTAAATCGGGTTTTAATTCGTTAAAGACACGTGCGAGTTCGTCCTGGTTCGTTGCGTCAAAATGCGTTATCAGATTCTTCCTTTCCGATTCGCTGAAAAATTTCAGATATTCTTGGCTACGGATCGTTCCGAAAACTTGATAATCGAATTTATCGGAAAGAATTTTATATAACGCGCTTCCAAGCATCCCGGATGCGCCGAGGATAAGAACTTTATAAGATGGTTTCACTGACGTTTACTTGTTCTGATTATTTTGATAAAAATCTTTTTTACCGAAACCGTCGCGTTTCAAAATCCTTAATAAACCTCTCAGTTTATTATCTACGTTTGAAAGAATTCTTTTCAACGGTTCTTCGGGTCTTGCGCTATAACTTGTCACGTTAAAGTAGTCGACTCCGATCGGCGATTTTCGCGAAAAATAGTAATTGGATACACAATTTCGATTTCGATCCACCACGACCGGACTTACCGAATGCCAAGACCATGGATTCGTTTCCATCAATACCAAACGATTGAACTTGCTTTCAATGGTGATTCGATTTCGAACTTTTTTATCCCACAGTTCCAAGTTTCCGCCGTTCTCCAAAGACCACTGGGGACTTACGTAATAAAGAAGATTTAAAGTTCTGTATAAAGTTCGAGTCATCTCGTGAGAATTGTCGATATGCGGATTCAAGAAATTTCCGATTTCCATTCTACTCAAACCGCCCGCATAGAGGGAAGGATCTGGTCTTTGTTCCTGAATGCCGGTAATCTCCTCCACGATACGAATCACCGCGTCGTCTTGGATCGCAAACGTGATGTCCTCCAAAAGAGGATCGAATCGATTGAAATCTTTCGATGTGTATTTTTTCTCCCGAAAACTATCCATCAATCTCATTTCGTTCTTTTTCGGAAATACGGAATCGATCCGATTCGCGATTTCATTCGGAAGAAGATCGTCCAAATAACAATATCGAACTCCGACTTCGCGAACGGAATTCTGAAAGTTCGCTTTTAAATCCGATAGGTTTGATTTAAGCTTTGAGTGGATATAGGAGGAAAGTTCCTTTCTACTCGGTATTGCGATTGTCATCTTTGGTATTTACCTTTTACATCTTTAAGAAATGCGAACGTTTCATCCGCAGCTTTGTCCCAGGAAAATTTCTTTGCGGAATCGAAAGCAGATTTCGAAACCTTGCTTCTCGTCTTTTTAGAATCGATCATCGATTGTAATGCACTCGAAATCGATGGAACATCTAATGGATCAAAGTATCCACCGGCATCCTTTAATATTTCCGGCATGGCCGAACGATTCGAACAAACGATCGGCATTCCCGCGGCCATCGCTTCGGTGACGATTTGTCCGAACGTTTCACAGGAAGAAGCAAAAACAAAAAGATCCGCCTTCATATACTTCTTTTCAATATCGGAATAAGGAATCGAACTGAAATAGTTTATAAATTTTCCATCGGGATCTTCTTCCGCGATCGCTTGTCGCAGACGAAAAAGAGGTCCCTCTTCGTCCGGAGTTCCGATCAAATCCAAAACGATCGGATACTTTTTTCTTCTTAAAATACCAACCGCCTTCACTACATTCCACTGATGTTTGTATTCGCCGATGAAAGAGACGTATAGAATTCGAAACGGTCTTTTAAGCGAATAGGACGAAATCTCGGCTTGTACTTTCGGCTTTTGAAAGAATTTTCGGTTGATACCGTGGTTAACGACCGCAGTTCTCTCGATCGGCAATTTTATTTTTTTTAATACGACATCCCGAGCAAACTGCGTTAGAAAAATAACTCCATTCGCTTTTTTGAATGTAAGTGATTGAGTGAAAAACAAAGCGATCAAACGTAACGATCGTTTCGAGAAACCGTATCGTTTGATCTCATCCCATTCGAAAGGCAATAAATTTTGACTCATCGTAACGAACGGCCTAAAATTTCCCGAATAGGTTCCTCCGGGTGCGAAGAATATATCCGTTTTCGTTTCCTTCAGTCTTTTATTTAAAACGAATCGATTCCAAAAAATCCTGTGAAGAAGGGATTTATCCAATAAGGGTTCGCATTCTTTTACAAGCCAGGGTTTCTCTTGGATCTTATCCAAGGTCGCCCTTCCCCCCCAGACGATTACTTTTTCAAAACCGTATCGATTCGGTTTGGCGGCATTTAAAAGTTCGACGAGATGTGTGACACCCCCACCGCCGCGAATATTAGAAGCATCTATTCCTAAAATCATTCTATCCTAGAAGGCGAGAAATTCTCCCGCCAATTCGTATCGAGTGCCGTTCATTCCCAATTTAAACTCAGCGATCGCGGGAGTATTTTCTTCATCAATTCCGCCCAGATCAAACCAACGATAACCTCGATTTTTCAACTCGACGATAGCGTTCCAAAGAAGGTATTGGTTCGCTTTCAATCTTCTTCCTTCTTCCCCGTTCCATCCCACAAGATAAGTGCCTGTGCGATTGGATAAAGTTAGACAGATACAAGCGATTCTCCTTTCGTTCTGAGAAGCGATTAAGAGGAGAGGTTTTTTATCGTTCGGCGAACAATCGCGCAATTTTTGAAGAAAGGAAACGGGGATTCCGCTGAATTCTTTTGTTTGCATCAATTCGGAATATTTTTCCAACATCCAATCGAAATCTTCTTTCGAATCGCTGACTTCGAGCCCTAAGCCGTTTTTTTCAGCGGAGTTCAGCATGTTCCTCCATTTTCCGTCCAAGATCTTTCTTAAACCATCCAGACTCAAAGAAAGATCCACATAGGAAGATGCCCAAGAAACTTGATTTCGTTTAACAAAACCGTTTCTATAAAGCGAAATCAAACTTCGTCCGTTTAAACTTAATTCGGGATTCAAAAACAAAACGGAGCATCTTTTTATGGAAACAAATTTCGATAAGAAACGAAGCGAAGAGTTCTTTTCCTTTTCATTCGCGTCCTGAAAAAAAAGCGGTCCTCTATTGATTCGGTAAACTTTCAAAATATGAAAATATTTCTTGAAGAGAATCTGAACCAAACCTATTTTTTTCTCATCGGATCTAAGTAGAATTCGTTTCGTTTTCCATCCTTCGCCGATTCTTTTTGCTTCTCCGTATTCCCAAGATTGCAAAAGGTTCACATGGTCGATTCGATTTAATTCCTCGTTCCAACGCTCCTCGGTTAATTCCTCTAAATCGATCGACAAGGATTCTTTTTGATCAGGATATAAATTCGCAATCTCGCTTTCGGATAAGGACTGTTGAATCGATACATACAATCGAGCTTTTCTTTGTTGGTTCGCGATTCCGTTTCCACTATTCTTTGAGACTTCCGGGGGAAGATCGGGCCAAGTCGAAACGGGAATTCCGTCCTTTAACAAAGCTCGGAACGCGTTTTCGGCTTCTTCGGTTCGATCAAAAGAATATTCAGCAAGATACGGAATCCAAGTTCGATCCAAAACTTCGGACTTCAAATTCAACCCGAATCGATCCGATAGAGTCGCGTTCCAAATTTCTTGAATTCTAAATTTCTTTTTAGCGATCGCGTTGAGTCGCAAAACAATGTCGCTTAACATTCTACTTGATAAAGTGGACAAAAAAGGGAACGAAACGATTTCCGTGGAAACGTCGTTCGAAAAATCCGAGTGAATATCAATTCGGTTTCGATATCCGAGTTTTTGAAGAAAACGTTTTAAAAACCATTTCAAAAGAAAAAAATGCGTATTACCGTTCTTACGATAAAATTCTTGTGCGGATCGTTTTACTTGATGAGTATCCCGCTCTTCCCAAATAACATTGGAAGGTCCAGAGTCACGAACGATCAAGATCGCACCGTCTGCAATAGGAAGATGTTTATGAGGGCTGTATAATACGAAGTCCCCTTTTTCACCAATTCCCTTGATCGGCTTTAAAGCGTGAGCCGCGTCTTCGATCAATACGGCATTTTTAGTCTTACAAAATTCAAAAGCACGATTTGCGTCGTTGGGCTTGCCGAAATAATGAACCAATACAAAAGCGTCCAATGGATGTTTTGCGGCTAATTCTTTACAAGCCGCGTAATCCGGCTCCCGATTTTCTTTTATAGGATAAAAGACGAGTTGAACTCCCTGTTCTCTCAACAAAAACAAAGAAGAATTACAGAAGTATTCCGGAAACCAAAACGTAACTTCTTGATTCGGGTCGGAATGAAGTTTTTTCCAAATCGCGATGGAGAACAAAGACCAAGCCGATTTTGAAAACCATAAAGAAACATTCGACGGATCAGCCCAAGTTCGGGATAAAAACGAACGATTCACATTACGAAAAGAGAATATTGAAAATAGATTTTTCCAACTTGGCAAGGGAGCAAATCCGAACATCAAGACAAGCCCCAAGATTCGTAAATTCGTAGTTTGTTTTTATAAAGAAGATCGGCCCCGCCCTCCATCATTGCGCCTATCAAAGCGTTCGAATCGGAAGTCGAAAAAGCTTCTCTTCGAATCGCCCAGCCGGGCGAAGTCCGGTTGTCCCCTCTTAAGCCCGTATGTACGAACTCGTAATTTTCCTTCGCAATGTGCAGAGCTTGTTTACTAAAACTACCCAAGTCTCCGAACGTATAAGCGAAATGTTTCAGTTTAATTCCAAGTTGACTTTCTAATTTTTTTTTGGAGAAAAGAATCTCGTCTTCTAAACGTTCATAAGAATCAATCTTAGAAAGTCTTGCATGCGTTCGCGTATGACTTCCGATCGAATGTCCTTGTTTTAGCAAAAAGTCCAAATCCTCCCAACGCATCGGAGTCCAATCATCAGGCACTTGCGCAGGCGTAAAATCCGGGTATATGTTTTTCGAAATAAAATTCTTTCTTTGTTCGTCGTCTTGAATTTCCACGAAATCGGAAATGATAAAAAACAAAGCCTGAATTTTCATCGGCCCAAGGATCTCTTCGGCTACGATTCTATTGGATGAATAGCCGTCGTCAAAAGTCAGTAAAACGTTTTTTCCAACAATCTCGCGATCTCCTCGGACCATCTCTTCAAAAACCTGAGGCGATACGAACTTCCACGTCTCGGAGATTTTTTCCAGTTGCGACCTAAACCGAGAACGTTCCTCTAACGCTATATCATGATATAGTAAAACTCTAAGTTCCGAATTCGGTTTAATCTTTAAAGATCGCCCGATCGAGTTATACGCCTTTAAGGACAAATGACAAGAAGCTAAAACTTTATGAAGAAATGACATTCGATCTTAAATTTATTTTCGAACAGCCGCGAAACTTTTTTGGCGCGCTGAAAAAGAGTTAAAACCTAAAATCTTAGAATAATAGTAGTCGAAAATTCCCAAAAGACTATTCTTCTTTCCGCTGAAAGTCAATCGGAGATCCGGATGAAAAAAGCATTCGGAAAATCCTTCGTTCACGTTTTCTTTTCCATAGAGATCGGTTAGTATTTTTTTCTGAGCCGCATTTGCCCTATTCAACAAAAAACTGCCCTCTAACTTTCCTTCCTTATGAAATTTCTTTCCTAACAACGAATAAACGATTCGGTTCATAGGAGTTATGTTTAACGAATAATTGATAAACGTTCCTTCTTTTTTCAAAACTCGGAAGGCCTCGCTACACGCCTTCTTAAAATCAGGAATATGCTGAAATGTCTGAACCGTCCAAACTCCGTCAAAAATCGCGTCTTCAAACGGCAGGGAAGTAGCATCCGCGTGAACTAAAAAGACCTGCTTCCCGATCGTATCTCCCAAAAATTTCTTCGCATGGTTTAGGTTTTCGCGCAAGAAATCGACGACGATTACCTTCACATCGGGCCTATCGATCGGAACATTTCTCCAATGCCAACCCCAACAACCGCCGATATCCAAAATGATTCCGTTCGCTGGAATCTTTTTCAAAAAACTTTTCACTTCCCGATCCATAACCGGTATCGAATGATTTTTTGAAATAACCTCGAAGTAATCGGAATATTCTTTCGAAGCGACTTCGCTTCTCATCTTCAATTCGATTTGTTGCTCGGAAGACGGAATTTCGGAAGAATAGATCCCGTCCTTTGATAGTTTCAGTTTTTTTAATATGTTTTCCATTTCGTATTAAGGAGTCACATCGACATTTAGAATTTACGATTGAATTTGGCGAAAAAAAGAGAAAAAAACACAAGAGGTGATATGACAAAAGATTTACATATCAGAAGAAACCCGAAAAGGATTCTATGCTCGCGTAAATACACAATCGCCTTATCAAAAGTCAATCTGGCCCGAAATTTTTTCCAAAGGCCCTCTCGATCGGAATCAAATTCCTGAATGTGAAAAACGTGATGACGAATCAGATTCTCAAGATGATTTAAATGTCGATTGAGGGACGCGGATTGATTGGATCCGTGGATCGTATATTCGCCTAACGTTTCAGGAATAAAAAGAAACCTTGCCTTTGCTTTCGCCAAACGTAACCACAAATCGTAATCCTCAACGGTGACGAATTCTTGATTTTCGCTAAAGAGCAACGCGTTTTCGGTTAAGAATTTTCTTCTGATCGTTGTCGCGGAAGTCGAAAGTCTATTTCCGTAGAACAACATCTTACGATAAAAATCTTCTTCATAGGGTCCATATGATAGTTTAACTTTTTCTTCGACGCCGGGGCGAACCATATACTCGTCGTTGCAAATGACGTCGACTCTGTTCTCCGATTTGATCGTTGCTTCCACAACCCTCTTCAATTTATCGGGAAACCATAGATCGTCCGAATCCAAAAAGGAAATCCAATCCCCTTTTGCTTCTTGAATTCCCTTATTTCGAGACGCGGAGATCACTCCGTTATTTCTGATTTTTGTTAAACGAATTCGAGAATCCTGAAAAGAAGCGACCACTTCGTCCGTATCGTCGTTCGAATGATTGTCGATTACGATCGCTTCCCAGTTCGTATAACTTTGCTTGACGACGGAGGCTAGGGATAATTTCAAAAAATGCGCGTGATTGTAAGTCGGAATCACAACGGATATAAGCGGTGTCATAAATTTATTCGGATTAATTCTTAAAGGATCGATTGCAAAAATTTATAAGTTCGTCGATTTCAGAATCGAATGAATTCGACGGAACGAATCCGGTTGCTAGGAGTTTCGTAATTTTATAATTGAAATCCGCGGAAGTTTCGTTCTCGCCGGGTTCCACTCGTTCCAAGACCGGCGCGGACCCGAGAATTTTACCGCATCGCTCTCGAACCAAATTCGCCATTTCCCAGACGGTCATAGACGCGTTTCCGCCTAGATTATAAGTAATTGCATTCAAATTCGATTGTATTCGAAGAAAATGATATACTGCGCGGCAAACATCTGCGATCGGAATGAAATCCCTTCTTTGTAGACCGGTCGTTTTCAAAACCATTCTTCCGGTAGTAATCGCTTGTTTACAAAGGTCGTTGACGAGGAGCGTCCAACAGTTCACGCTCGGATCGACGGGAGCTCCAAATGCGTTCGACAAACGAATGTTAATCCCTCCGATTTTTCCGGAGGCGGTTCGATCGTTTACTTCCTTCTCCCCTTCTAAATTGCTTACTGCGTAAGGATGTCGATTCGTTAAAGAAGAATCTTCCGAGATATCACCTTCCAAAGGGCTTCCGTAAACATGAGCCGTCGAAAAGTAAACGAACCTTTCGGTTTTATTTCGAATCGCCGCATCCAGTAAACGTCCGGTCGCTCTTCCGTTGAATTCTATAGCTGCTTGCGGATCCTGTGCTGCATCTTGTGCATTCATACCCGCGCAGTGAATGATGGATTCCACACCGGCACAAGCATCTTCCAGAGAGGATTGCGAGTTCCAATCAATGGAAATCAATTTCCCGGAACGAATATAACTCGGTAGTTCAAGTTTTTTAGAGGTTGCTAAATTGATTTCGAACTCGCCGATCTCCGCGAAATACTTTGCGATCCTCCCTCCCAAGAGTCCGGAAGAACCCGTGATTAAAATTTTTTTTCGAGTCATGAACTCCAAGTAAACGGAACCAAAGGATCGGTTTCAGGTAAACGTTGCGATTCGTTAGGATCGTGCGGTATATCCGTAAAGTTCGCAATCAGAGCTTTTTCATCCGAAACACAGGTGAACCCGTACCAAATTTTCGGAGGAATCTTCACTCTTTGATAGTGTCCCGGTCTTCCTAAAAGAATTTCTTGAACCCTTCCTTTCGTACTAGAATGTTCCCGGTTATCAAAGAGTACCAACTTAATTCTTCCGGAAGGAACCGTAAAGTTCTGCGTTTGTTTCGTATGTAGTTTCCAGGCTTTGATCGCGCCGGGATTCACTTCCGAAAAATAACATTCTCCGAATCCTTTATATTCCGGATCGTCCGCACGAATCATGTGTAAAACGGATCCCTTCGGATCGAATATTTCCTTGAGCGGCGTCGCGATAACACCTTCTAAAAAAGAATCCATCGACATTAACGAATCCAAACGTAATTCTTTTTGGAGGCTAACTCGCAATAAAGATTGATCTGCGAAAGCGTGAAGTCATAGACGTTCTCTTTTTTCTCCAACCAGTTTCGATACCAATTCACGGTAAAGTCCACGGTTTCCGAAAAACCCAAAACGGCTTGCCATTTAAGATGAAACAAAACCTTATCACAAGAAAGTTTCAGCAGGTTGGCTTCCTTGCCTCCTCCCTCGAATCCTTCGGGAACTCCCCACTTCATTCCGGGCCATCTTTCGACCATCGCGTCCAACAATTCTGAAACGGTCTGATTCACGTTCGCATCCGGTCCGAAGTTGAAGGCCTCTCCGATCAGATCCTTTTGACCTTCATACAACTTAGCGCCTAACAATAAATAGCCGCTCAGCGGCTCTAAGACGTGTTGCCAAGGACGAGTTGCCAAAGGGCTTCGAATCGAAACCGATTCTTTTGCGGACCAAGCGCGGATACAATCGGGAACGATCCGATCCGCGGCCCAATCTCCTCCGCCGATCACGTTACCGGCTCTTGTAATCGCGATTCTCGTATTCGATTCCTTAAAATAGGAATGATAAAAGGAATGTGCGACCAAATCCGCACAACTTTTCGAGCCGCTGTAAGGATCATGACCGCCTAACGCATCCGTTTCACGATATCCCCAGCACCACTCGTCGTTTCGATAAGCCTTGTCGCTTGTGATTAAAACCGCGACTTCTACCCAACTTCTGGTTCGAACGATATCGAGTAGATTTACCATCCCCATTACGTTCGTCTCGAAGGTTGCGGTCGGATCTTGATACGACTTTCTTACGAGAGCTTGAGCCGCCATGTGAAAGATGATCTGCGGTTTAAAATCGTCGATGACATTCGATAACACGTTTCGATCTCGGATATCTCCTCGATAATCTTTGATCTTTTTACCTAGATCCAACAATTCGAAATGGTTCGGAGAAGTCGGAATATCCAAGGAGAATCCGGCGACTTCCGCGCCTAAGGATTGTAACCATACGGCCAACCAGGATCCTTTAAACCCCGTGTGGCCGGTGATCAATATTCTTTTATTCTTATATATATTCTGAAACATTAAGGGCTTAATTTCCAAGGAGCTTTATTTTGTAGCCACAACTCTTCCAAAGTGTGTTTATCTCTAAGAGTATCCATACACTGCCAATATCCGTGATGATGGTAAGCCATCAACTCGCCCGCCTGAGCGAGCGCTTCCAAAGGAACTCTTTCCAACATAGTCGATTCATCTGCTATATAATTCAGGACTTCCGGTTCGAAGACGAAGAATCCTCCGTTGATCCATCCTTCTTCCGCTTGCGGCTTTTCCTGAAATCGAATGACTTGATTGCCTGAAATCGACAATTCGCCGAACCGAACCGGCGGTCTAACTGCGGTCACTGTGGCGAGTTTTCCATGGGACTTATGAAAACTTAATAGTTTTTGAATATCAACGTTGGAAACCCCGTCTCCGTATGTTACCATAAAGGTTTCTTTTAAATGATCTTTAAGACGTAACAATCTTCCGCCGGTCATAGTGAGAGCTCCGGTATCGATCAATTGAACTCTCCAATCTTCAGCGGTAGGATTCGAGTATTCCACTCCTCCGGATTTTAAGCTGACAGTGAGATCGCTCATTCTCGCGTGATAGTTTAGGAAGTAATCCTTGATCACTTCACCTTTATAACCTAACGCTAATATAAAATCTCCGAACCCGTAGTGTTCGTAAATTTTCATTATATGCCAAAGAATCGGTTTTCCGGCGATTTCCACCATCGGTTTCGGTTTTATCGTCGTCTCTTCACTCAGACGAGTTCCCAAACCACCGCAAAGCAATACAGTTTTCATTCAATTTCCTTAAACAATTGTACAAAGTTTTTCGTATTCAGAATTCATTTTTGAAGAAGTAAATTCTTCGAGGAAGCGTTTATAACCGGCAAGACCCATTTCTTTACTTATTTTAGGATTCTTAAGCAAATGATCGATCGCCTTTCCCATAGCCTTCACGTCTTTGGCCGGGACGACCATTCCCGTTTTTCCGTCCGCAACAACTTCTTTCATTCCGCCGAAGTCAGTGCATATTACCGGTTTTTTCATTCTCATACTTTCCAGAATCACCATTCCGAAACTTTCAAAATGAGAAGAAGGAACGACGAGTAAATCCACTTGTTTTAAAAACTGATTCACATCGTTATGAAAACCTAAAAAACTAACGGGGTTTTTATAAGCAGCTGATATCTGCTTCAAATAATCGATATAAGTCGGATCGCCCGGACCCAAAAGAGCCAGCTCACACTTCGCGGTTACGAATTCAAAAGCCTGCACCAAAGTATGGGGCGCTTTCGGAGGAGCTAAAGAACCGATGAAGCCTACAACTTTTCGTTCTTTGGGTTTCCAATGTAAAGAACTTAGTTTCTTAGGTTCATCAACGGTAGAATCGACCGGAAGACCGTTGTAGATCCTCTTGAGTTTTCTTCCAAAGACTTCGGCTTCTAAAACGTCCCTCAAAGCGTTTGATACCGTTACGATTTCAGTCGCGGAAAATTCCATCGTTTTTGCTTGAACCCATCGCGGGAAAGAATATAACAATTTTAAGATTTTCCCTTGTTTCGCCGGAAAGTTGTGAAGCACCAAAATCCGATTTTGAATATTCAATATCTTTGATGCGATCATCAAAAGTCGACTGAGCTTTCCACCCGGCCATCCGCCGCTATGACAGTAAAGAACGTCAGGTTTTATCTTTCGAACTTTGAGAAGAATAATAAGCAGGAAAAAGGGGCTTGAGAGAAAGGTTGTTACGTTATATAGGAATTTCCTTACGATCTTTCCCATCAAGTTAGACGAGAAAGTCTCCAAACGATTGTTGATCCATTCTTCCGGAAGTCTAACGTTTAGTCTTTCTATCTTTACTTCCTTGATGTTCCTGAAAAGTTCTTTCGTTTCCGGAAAGGCCCAATGTTCACGATTCAGTAAAATCGTTACGCGATTGTGAGCGCTCGATTCAAGAGCCTGGCAACTCCAAACCCGATACATTCCCTTTGTTGATTTTATGTATTCGTCTGAAAAGAAAAGAACGTTCATTGAGTATTAAATGATCTTAACTACAGCGATAAACGTTTATGGATCTTGAATTTTTATTTTTCATAGACCATCCGAATAAGATCCGGATGAACCAAATTTTGAAGCGAGTTCTAATTCCAAGCAAAGGTTCAGAATCGATCGAGTCGTATAGCTGCAGATGTTGAAAACCTGTGGAATTCGCGATCTTTCTAAATAACCAATCCGGAACCTCCGTTATATGACCAACGGAATTTTCATATCCACTCTCTCCAAAATACAAGGAATGTCCTTCCGTTATATAAAAGACACGATCTAAAAAAGAATCTCCGTTCGGGGTCGTGATAATTAAAATACCGTTCGGCTTAAGTAGTTTTCTTAAATTCCTAAGAAAGTTCCACGGATTTTCCAAATGCTCGAGAATTTCTATAGCAACAATCAGATCGTATTTTGTTTCGGAGATCTTCTTACTAAATTCTTCATTTAGATCCAGTGAGAATCTTTTCTTCGCTTTGATCAAAGCTTGTTTTTCGAAATCGTTAATGCTGATCGACCAGGATGGAAACGAATCGGAGAGTCTTTGAGCAAAGGCTCCGCTACCGGTCGCAATATCCAAAACTTTTAATTTTTCCAAATTGCCTAATTTTTCTCGAATCAGCTCAAAACAAAGGTCGTGGACTCTATAATCCGCCCTTATCGGCAGACCTTTATAATCTCTTCCCCAGACCATTTTTTTTTCTTTTCTAAACATTATATGCAAGTTCCTTCAATTGGAATACGAATTCGGTCATTCTACGGATCAGAGAACTTATGATTCGTAGAATTCAACAATATATGTCGTAGTATTGATACTGGCATTTTAACGCGTCTCGCATACTGATTGCAAAAAACGACTCTCGCGGCTTGAACGATCTCGCTGTACCACCAAGCGTCGATCGTTTCCCAACGTTTTGAGAGAAAATCCGTTAAATCGCTCATGGATGAATAGAAAATGCCGGCTTCCCGTAATTTCTCATAATACGGTAAAGCTTCTTCGACTACGTGGGTAAATTCGTTTCTCCAAAAACAAAGAGTAGGAATATTAAGACTTAATGTTTCTAGAATTCCGGTAGAATCATAAGAATGTACGACCACACGAGATTTCGAAATCAATTCATTTAATTTTAAATGACTCGAATCGATATGAACGTTCGGATCGAAATCTCTCCAGCGATTCTCATCAAACCAATCGGAATTTTTAGACGAATTGTGAAGCCTTACGATCGTCTTCTCACGAATCCTATCCGGTAAACTTTTATAAAAATATAATTGTTCTTCAAAGTATTTTGTAAAATCAAACCAACAATCCTCGGGACCAAGTCGAATCGCCGGAGGAAATTCGATTAACAAAAGTCCTCCCTGCGGATCGTGGTTTTTTTCTTTTTCGCCGCATTTAGTAAAAACGAAAGCCGGGATATGTTTCCGATCTGCGCTCCATCCCCAAGTGATAAATCGATCGGCACTTACAAGTTCGGGGGATTTCTGAATACCGCGTAAAGTTCCGTAATTATTACCGTGTTGTCCGATTACGTAAGGAACACCATGGATCGTTTTTTCGGCCGCCCATACTTTAAACAACTCATCCGTATCGAAATTATTGGAAGTAAATATGAAACGAGGTTTTTTCGGCCAATTGATTTCTTTAGACGTTTGCAATAATTCCTCAAACCCTTCTACAAAACATCGAGGTAACACCTTTAAGATATTTCTTCTTGCGTAGGTTTCAAAATCTTGCTTACCATCTTCTTCAATTCGAACGGAACTACGAAGAGTTTTATCGACAGTCCATTCCGGTAATTCTTGTAGTCTCCAGAATTGAGGAATTTGTCCTAAACTCAATTGTAAGAGTATTTCCTTCTGGATAGGTAGATATGTATTAACGAGAAATGCATCCGAGTTTCTTGCAAAGACCGGCAATACTCGATTTAGAAAATATACGATGACCTTTTTCCAGAAAGGTTTAACTATCGGATGAGCTATGGCATTCAATTCCTTTGCGGATTCAGAACTTTCCTCAAACGCGGAAAAATTAAAAAATTTGAGAATTTCAATGTTAACATTGTGATTCCAAAAGTTCTTACCGACATCTAAAATAAAACCAATGGAATCGTTCGGCGCTAAATCGTAATCGTCAAATTTCAACTCGGTCGTTCCGGAAATTTCGTAACGATCCAAAACCTGCTCCATGGTTTTATAACGATTGTAAAAAACTCGAAGATATCTTAAGATCCAATGACCCAATACGAGATTCCAATAACGGGTCGAATACGAAACGGAATGAAGTTGATTCAAGGCTTCCGTAATTTCGTTTAAAAAAACCAATCTTAAACTTTCTAAATAATCAAAGTCATTCTTTTTTACGTTCGGATCCACTCCATAGGGAAGAGCGACTTCATAGTCCAAAGCGCTCCAGACATGTTTTCGATCATAACGTCTACACCATTCGCCTAAAAATAAAATGGGAACGTCTTTTTTCCAAGTCCGTTCGTCGGCGGTCGTTACGAGATATCGTTTCAATTTTGAAAAATAAAAAGGAGGAAGAACTACTATCGAAGCAAGACGCGTTATCCGAAATGAGAAGCCGTTTCCGAGGAAAATTCCAAAATCTGAGCCGCGAGATTGTCCGCCCCTTTTCCATCGATGAGAGAGCGCCCTACTTCGTATATTTTCGTTCTTTCGGACTTTGGTTTTAAAACCTCGATCGATTCGGAAACTTTTTCCAAAAGGGAAGAATCGTCCCAGTTGAGTATTTCTCGAATACAACCTCTATCATAGAATGATTTTATATTATTCACTTGGTCGTAGTCGATACAAATCGCGACAAACGGAATACCGAGAAAGGCAAGTTCGTTCATCGTTTGTCCCGCGGCTGTTATGACAAGATCGGAAGTACATAAGAGATCGATCATAGACTTCGCGTCCAGTTTTCTCAGAATTTTCAAATTCGGAATTTGATATTTTCGATTCAATTCATCCGCATATTCGTCGATTCCCGCCAGGGCGATAAACTCAATATCCGGATATTGGTTTACGAACGTCGCAAATTTTGGAATCAAATGTCGATAGTCGCTTCCCCCGCTCGTAAGAATTACTTTCTGAATTTTTTCCCGAACTACAAAATCGTTTCGTCTGTCCTTGAACTGTGGTCTTAGAATCGTATAACGATTTCCTGAAATTACTTTAGCGGTTTGCCCGTCATATTGAATCTCGGAACCGTGAACGTTTGGATTCACGATTAGATCGAAGGGATAATAAATCCTGTTGAAATCATCTATGACTGCGGTATAGGAAAAATTCTCCGAAATTCTTTTCAAAGCCTCCGAATTCGATATGTATGAATCTACGACGGCGATATCTCCGGCAGGAATCGGCACGTTCATATCCATCCAATTCTGAAATGTGGAACGTTCGTATTTGAATTCTGGCCAATCCCGGACGAACATACAAATATCGGTTTCGAGACCTCGCATCTCTAAGGAATTGCGAAGCGCTTCACAACGAATCAAATGACCGTATCCGATTCCTTCTCCGGTCTCTGTAAAAAAAACGGCCTTCTTATTTTTAACGATATTCATTCTTTCCAAATCCGTTTTCGTTCAACTAAACTCATCGATTCTTGCCAAGTCCTTAGCTACGGACTCGATCAGTTCGTCGCTTGGATTGATACAATTTACCTTGGACACACCTATAATCAACTTGCGCAAATCAACATCGTATCTTTTGAGAATACGCTTAAAACGAGGAAGATGTCCCGAGTGGAACTTAGAAATTCCGATCACGATGTCCATAGAACTTAAACCTTGAGGATACAACATCAACGGTTCTATGATGGTTTCGGACATTTCCAATAATAGAAACGGATCAAGGTTGGTATCAAAACCGTATTCTTGAAAGATAAACGCCATCGCTTCCGTCTGGGCGTTGCCGGCGCTTCTACCCATTCCGCGTAACGTGGCGTCTACGAATTTCGCTCCGCTTTTTAATGCTGCGAGAGAATTCGCATTCGCCATTCCCAAGTTGTTATGACCGTGAAATCCCACAGGCGCTTCGGAATGATCGCGAATCACGGATACATATTCGCTGATTTGTTCAGGCAACATACAACCGGCAGAGTCGACTAAACAAATCGCATCCACACCCCAGCCTTTGATGTTTTTTATAATCTTAGCAAGTTCCGTTGAATTGACCGCGTAAGACTTCATCATGTTCAAACTAACGTGCAATCCCAACTCTTGAGAATATTCTATGAAACTTTTGGTAGCTTCTAAATCGGTGACGTCCTTTCCGATTCGGATAAAATCCAGACCTGCGTCTTTCGCCCTTTTGATATCTTCCTTCTTACCCACTCCCGGAATAAAAAAAGCGCCTATAAAAGAATTTTTAGTAACCGATTTAGCGGTGGAAATATAATCCTCATCCGATTCGAAAGCGATTCCGTTGGAAGGATTGGAAGCTCCGAGTCCGAGTCCATGTCCCACTTCGATCAAGCGAATCCCGGCTTTATCAAGATTGGAACTGATGTTCCGCGTATCCCGTGCCGAAAATTGGAAATTAATCGCGTAACCGCCGTCTCGAATCGTACAATCGAGTAGGATCGGATGCTGAAAACTATTTATGAATTCTTTTATCATTTTAAGTTTAATATTTTTTTCGAAGTCTGAAACATCACTTGATTGATCTCGGTTTGACCGAAGCCGAATTTTTTAAAGAATAGATTGTGATCTTCGATCGCAGTTTCCAAGGACACGAACGGAAAATCGGAGCCGAACATAAAACGATCCGCTCCATATTTTCGAATACCGTAAGCCAAGTCCATTTCTACGCTACTATTCTTCCAAAACGTAACCGAAAACGAGGTTTCTAAATACGCGTTTGGATACATTTCTGCGATCTGTAACGCCTCGATTAACTTTCCACCACCCGCATGAACCAATAAGACCGGACAAGATACCGCATCCAAAATATGAACGGCCAAAGGAAGACTGTAATACTTATAGATCTTCTTACTGCCGAACGCAGAACAAACGTTGATGTAAAGACCTAATTTTTCCGCTTCGATACAAATCGTTTGAACCTTATCGAAATCGGATTCTTTGATTTCCTGTAGGTAAGAATGGAACGTGATCGATTTAAAACCTTCTTTTGCGGCTAAGGTCAAGGAATCCAACCATTCCGGATCTCTAAAATCGATTAGATAAGAATAAGAATATAAACTATCGTTTCTCGATTGACGAAACGCATTCAAGTGCGATCCGTTCTTTAAGAATTTAATATCGAAAAAACAAATCACACCGTGCGAGATATCATTCTTCTTAAATGCTCCCTCTAAATGATCCCCGACGACCGAAACGCTATTCGGATCTATATTGAACAGATCCGCTTCACTCGGTTTGAGAATGGGATGAATGAACATATCGATAATCATAGTGGGCTTTTCCTTAATTGTAAAACAAACTCTCTCTGCGGAATCGAAATATAATCCTGAATCAGACTAACATGCGGGGTCAAAGTAAAGGCGAACTTTAACATCTCGGCGGGATCGTAATAATAAACGAAATCGTCGGGCGGATATTTCTCGTCTAAGACATGACTGAGCATGTCTACGACCAATACTTCTTTCGCATAACGAAACGCCTGCTCGATCATACCTTTCGCAAAATCTAAATTTCGAATTTCGGAAAACTTAAAGTTTAAAACTCCGAACATGGAAACTACATCGTAGGAATTTTCTTGGATTCGACCCGGTTCGCTCAGGATGTTCACGATCTCGAACTTGCTTTTTGGAAATCGTTTTTTACATTCTCCGATCAGATCCGGATTTATATCGGCCCCGGAATACTCAAAATTCTTCCCTTCGGAATGGTCCAATAAGAATTGATTGAAATCGGCGAAACCGCAACCGATATCCAAAACTTTCTTATCGGAAATATCCAAATTTCGAACCGCATTTTGAAAACGAATTTCCTGGTTCGATTTATTATCCCAACCGAGAGTGCGCGGATCTTGACCGAACTTTTGATATCGTGTGGAATATCTTTCGATTAACTTTTTATCTACGTTGTTTAATTCATCCAAATTCATCGTTGAATTCCGTTCCTATTTTAACGATCACTCATACTGAATTTTAATCGAATTAAAAATCGTTTCGCGCAATTTCTGAAGAGATTGAACGTCTTCCGAAGTGATGATCGCAAAGCCGTGTCTATCGGCGCCCGATTGCATCGGTGACAAAGTATCTCCCGGTTTTATGGAAAGTTGAATGTGAAGGACTTCGGACATTTCGTTTACCTTATCCAAACCTTCGATGGATTTCACTTTGCCGGGCGGAAAAATAAAGAACGTCAACATCGCGGCCTTTCGGTTAAAGGAAAGATTTACGGAATATTTTTCGCCCATAGCGTTTGCGATAATCAACTCGGAGATATTTACGTTACTCACTTCCGGTATGATTTTTGCGGAAGTAAGAACCCCTCCTCCGCGAGTCGCAGTTTCCAATAAGAAACAACGTCCCTTATCGTCCAAAACGTATTCAGAGTGTGTCGCTCCCCTTTTGATTTGAAGGGCCTCTATGACGGCCGAATTCGTTTTTAAAACATGATCGATTGATTCGGGAGAAATTGCCGCAGGATAAAGAACTTCCGTAATGATCGGCTTGTCACCCGGTGTCACTTTTTTGGATGCGATCGCTAAGTTATGATGTTCTCCGTTTTGATCCATACAACCGTCCACGGTAAGATGGATTCCCTCAATGAAAGCCTCGACGAGTACTTCCCGAGAATGCGCGTTCAATAAAGAATCCAGATAAGCCGCTTTCAAATCGCTTTTCTTTTCTACCTTATGAACGCCGAAACTACCTCTGTTATCCGTAGGTTTAACGATGACGGGAAGTCCGATCAATTCCGCTGCGGCTTCGACTTCTTCCAAAGTTCTACAAGCTACGAAACGAGGTTGAAGAATGTGGTGTTCCCTACATCTTTCTCTCATCCATCTTTTATTCGTGGTGAATTGCGCCGCTGCGATTCCGTCCGTTGGAAAACCTAAGGTTTCGTTTACGTAAGTCGCGGCGTAATGGGAATAATCGCATTCGTCCGCAACGGCTCCTTGCACTTGGTGTTTTTTAGCGATCGCTAACGCCTTACTCAAATCTCTTGGATCTAAATTCTCCGTAACATCCGCGTATTGTAATCCGATCGCTTCGGGGTTTGCATCGGTGGCAACTACGTAATAACCTTTGCTTTTAGCGGTTTGAATGAGAGGAAGCTGCTCCCAAGTTGCGCCGATGATCATCAATTTTTTCACGTGTAATTCTCCCTCTTTTAAATATGCTCAAGCATCTTCCATTGAATGAGCTGACCGCTTTCAATGTTTTGTTTCGATTTCGTATTCTTCAATAACTCGATCTGATCGATGGAAACGCCCTTTTGAGCGGAACGAAAGAAGATCATATTCTCATCGGACAAGATTTCTCCTGCTTTGATCGCTTTGCGAGAAACCGCCTTCAGTTCCACTTTTCTTCTGCTTTCCCATTCTTCGGGAAGAAGATGAAGACGAGCGCCTGTTCCAAGTCCGACCTGCACTTCACGGATCTGCTCCGTCATCTCCTTAAATTCCCGAAAGGTCATTGCAAACGGATGATCGGGGCCTTTCTGATTCCGATCCGTCGTTACGTGTTTCTCTATGATACAAGCACCTAAACTCACTGCTGCAACGCTCATATGAGTTCCCATGGAATGATCCGAGTAACCGGTCAACTCGTTCGTCATTGCGGCCAATGTTTGTATGAATAATAGATTCGATTCTTCCGCTTTCACCGGATATTTGGAATTACAATGAAGCAGAATCAAAGAATCGTTGCCGACCGATTTGCAAAGATTGACGGCCCTTTGTATGTCTCCGTATTCGCAATAACCGACCGAAAGAATCAAAGGTTTCATCGTTTGCGCCGCGCGTTCCACGACTTTCAGATTCGCCTGCACCTGCGGAGAAGCCAATTTATACGCGGGAACGTTTACCTTTTCCAAAAGATCGACTGCCGGTGCATATGTCGGCGAGGATAAAAAGTCAATCCCCTCGTCTGCGCATCGTTTCGCTAAGGCTTCGTACCAGGATTCTTCCAATTCGATTTGCCGAAACCATTCTCGAAAGTCCTTCGTTTCCAGACTCTCTACATACAATTCCGAAAATTGAATCGATTGAAATTTAGCGGCGTCGGCACCGGTTTCTTTCACCATGGAGATCATATCCAATGCGAGATTCAAATCCTGATTGTGATTCGTTCCGATTTCCGCGATTACGTACGTGGGATGTCCTTTTCCGATCGTCCGTTTTCCTATTTTGATCTCTTTGCTCAAACGTTTACCCTGCAACTGAATTGTTATAAATTTCTCGAATCGAAGCCGAGAATTATTGAAACTTATTTTTCCATCGAATGATTTTAAAGGCTTCCGCCAATTTGAAACCGGATTGCATTCCTCTATATCTTGCGAGAGTTTCCAAGCCGACGTAGGATCGAGGATACGGAAATTCTTTTATCTCGGTATAATAACATTCTAATGCTTCCCACTTTTTCTTCAGACAATCCTCGGATATTTCTTCGAATAAATTGGGAACGAACGGATCGGTAAGATTCCATTCGGTTGTGGAAAGCACTTCGAACGAAAGTATATTCAAATCGCAATCGGGCCAAACCGGACGAGCCGCCATCGCAAGAGAACGAGCGACGATACGATGATCGTTGTTCACGTCCGTTTCGGAATGGATCATCACGGTTTCGGGTTTGAAAGTTTTGATCTCGTTTTCTATGATTTTATTAATGTCGATAATCGGAACTTGATCCAATCTTCCGCAGGGAAGATCGTAAAATTTATAATCGTTTACCCCGAGAACCTCGAGACTTTTTTTAGCGGAAGCGGTTCTGATTTCGATTTGTTTGAGAGCTTCCGAAGACTGAATCTGATCCGCGCTGAATCGACAAGTGCTTCCTTCCGCTATAAAAACGACTCTGAACTCGCAATCGTTTCTATGTTTAAAGATAAAGGCTCCGCAGCCGAGAATATCGTCATCGGGATGCGCCGCTATAATCAGTATTTTTCTCATTGTGAAAACGATTATCCTTTTTGTAAAAGGGTTAATATTTCATCTTCCACTTTCGGGAGACGAGTACCGAAATCCCTTTCAAACTTCGAAACGTTCATCGTCATGTCGCGAGGTCGATACGCTTTTAAGTTGAGATCGAAGATGGATCCTTTTCTGATTTTTTCCTTCGATTTCTTGAGAATGTCGACAAGCTTATAGGCGAAGTCTGCTTTGCTGATTCCGTCGACGGAACCTAAATTATAAATTCCCGGATTCGGATTTAAAAGTACCTTGTGAATCATTTCAACGAGAGTGGAAAGGGACAACGGACTAAAACGAATGTCTTCGAATACCGTAATCTCCTTATCACCGTCGACGGATTCGATGATCCAATCACTAAAACTGCGTCTGATGTCGTTCTTACTGTAACCGAAAAAATTAGTTCTTAGAACCGTACTGGAAACGGAGCGCGCAACCAACTCTCCGGTAAACTTGGAAAAACTGTAATAATTGGTCAACTCGACGTTTTCTTCAAGATGAGGTCCCTTACCGTCGTAAACCTGATCCGTCGAAACATGAATCAAATGCGCTTTGGATTGTTTCGACTGAATCCAAGAGACTATGTTTTCTAAAATCTTTACGTTTAGTAAGTACGCGTAGTTCGGTTTTCTTTCGCATTCGTCCACGTTCGTAGCCGCGGCGAGATTGACGATAAAATCGGGAGTATGATCGTCTAACACGTTCCATACGATCTTCTTATCCACAAGATCCCCGATCGCTTCGGTGCTGCCGCTTCTGCTATGACGAATCACGTTGTAGTTTAGATTCTTTAGAAACGGAACTAAGGAGGATCCGAGCAAACCTTCGGAACCGGTGATTAAAATGGTCTTTTGAGACATCGGTATTGGATCGAAATAATATTATAAAAAACGAAAATTAGAATTCAGACGTTACGAGACTCGATCGACTGCATTCTGAACTTATACTTAAACTCCGCGAGATTCCAATCTTCTTCATTGTCTATGTCTTGCGCTTCCATATCGTCCAAAAGAATCGCGGAACTATGATCGGTCCAGAGTTTACCTTTTTTCAAAAATCTTTGAATATTAAAAAAGTAGAATTGACCGGCGTCATAATAAGCCGGCTCCAATTCCTGAGATCGTTTCGTTAAATTTTCGGGATGAAACATGGAAACCAATCCCTCTTCGTTTCGTCGAAGCGCCCTTTGTATCGGAGAACCGTATTTGATCATGGAAAAAACCGTATCCAAGTCTTTGGAAAGAAGTAATTTCCAGGCTTCTTCCAATTTTTCGAGAGTCAGTAAAGGAGAGGTCGGATAAATACAACAGGCGTATTCGAAGTTCATTCCCAATTTCTTATATTCTTCGATGACCTCGAACAAAACCGCATCCGTTCCCGCGGTATCATTCGAATTTTTCTCGCTTCTAAAGAACGGGACCTTCGCGGAATAACTTTTGGAGATCTCCGCGATTTCCGGATCGTCCGTGGAAACCATCACTTCGTCAAATAATCCGGACTTAAGCGCGAGTTCGATCGGATAAGAAATGATCGGCCTCCCGTAAAAATTCTTAATATTCTTACGTGGAATCCTTTTCGAACCGCCCCGAGCCGTAATGATGCAAAGTTTTTTCATTTCGACCTATGATTTCAAAACTCTCAAACGACTACGTAGTCCTTGATCAATTGTTTCAATTCTTCCACGGTCAGCCATTCCGTATTCTCCCCGCTATTGTAACGGAATCCCTGCTTACAATAGTCTCCTTTGAAGAATTTCTTAAATTCGTCGATCGACCAAGTCGGTTTAAAAGAAGGTAATATTACGAAATACTTATCGAATTCGATCGTGCTGAGCGCGTCGGTTTCGGTAATCATCTCTTCATGAATCTTTTCACCCGGACGAATACCCACGATCTCCGTTTTACACTCGGGTGCGACGGCCGCGGCGACGTCTAAGATTCTATAGCTTGGAATTTTCGGCACGTAAATCTCTCCGCCCCACATATTCTCGAGTGCGAACAGAACGAGATCCACACCCTCTTTTAAAGTGATGTTGAATCTTGTCATTCTTTCATCGGTAATCGGAAGAACGCCTTCCTTCTTCTTATTTAAAAAGAACGGAATCACCGAACCCCTGCTCCCCATAACGTTTCCGTAACGAACTACTGAGAATTTTATATCGTGAGAACCTTTAAAATTATTCGCGGCGACGAAAAGTTTATCAGAAGCGAGTTTCGTAGCTCCGTATAAATTCACTGGTGCCGCGGCCTTATCTGTGGAAAGAGCCACCACTTTCTTCACTCCGCGGTCGATACACGCCTCGATTAGATTTTGTCCGCCGATAATATTGGTTTTAATCGCTTCAAACGGATTGTATTCGGCCGCAGGTACTTGCTTCAACGCGGCGGCATGAATCACTGTATCGATTCCTTCCAGAGCTCTCGTGATTCTCTCGCGATCGCGGATATCCCCGATAAAATAACGAATCTGAGGATATTTACTCTCTGGAAATTCCTGAGACATCTCGTACTGCTTCAGCTCATCCCTTGAATAAATCACCAATCTTTTAACATCGGGATAATCGGCAAGGATCCTTTTCGTAAACTCTTTACCGAACGAACCGGTTCCACCAGTGATTAAAATCGACTTACTTTTACTCATTCGTATATTCCAAAAATTTAGATTCCAATTAACGCATTACTTTAAAAATTACTAATTTAGAGAATTCGTTTTTACTAATATTTGATCCAGCAAATCCCGGAAGCGGGAATTATTCGGATCAAAATCAACGACTCTGGCGAATCCTGATTTTTTCAGTTCGACTTGCCACAACTCCTCGGATGTTTCGATCGTATGATCCAAAACCCGTTTGAAAGCTTTAACGTCCAGATCATTGGTCCAAAAAGGACCGTTATCGGGCAACTTTCCCGGCCATCCGAATCGATAAGAATCGTTTTTCAAGGAACGACAACGCGAAGTAAAGGCCGCGGATTTTTTTCCTCGAGCCAAAGCCTCGTATCCCAATGTCGAATCCACAAAAACAGTAACCGGAGCCGAATCGATCAGCTCATAACTCGAAAGAAGGGACTCGTGCGAAGTCATAGCCCAATCCAATCCGTCGAAATAATTTTTATAAAAATTGAATTCGTCCGGATCGTTTTTTTTCGTTCTACCGCAAACTTTGATAGAAAGATTTTTCTCGAAACAATACCTTTTGAGAAAAGGCAACAAGATCAATTCCGTCTCGTAGAATTGTTCCCAGTAATATACGGAGCCGTTTGCCTCTACGTAAAACGGTTCCTTTTCATTTTCAGGACGTTTGATATATTGGGAGATAAAAAGAATGGAATTAATTTTAGAAACCGGATTCGATTTCTTTTTCGGAACCTTATTGTTCTTAAAAGAACCTATGGAAACCGATTTTCCCCGAATGTATCCGGAATATTTTTCTCCGATATCGACGCCCAAAGTGAGCATGTAATCTACATTATAATTCTCTTGTGGAGTGAGATATCCGAAAACGTCTCCGATCTCCCCTCGAAAACCGTTCTGCACGAACATAGTAATGATATCCGGATGAGACTTTTTCAATTCGTAGAATTTCGGATTGTTGTCGATGTAAGTCAGAACCAACTTAGGCTTTACGGAACGGATAAATTCGTTTATATAACCTTGTAAACCGATATTCCCTTTGAAGAAAGCCGCAAGAAAGATCGGAACGTTGAGCTTTTCACCTCGAATGTATAGGATCGTGGGATTATATACTTGAATATAACTTTCGAATGCCTCGTAACCTACAAAGTCGTAAAAAACCAAATCGCTTTTTTTGGGAAAGGTCCATTCTTTCTCGGACTTAAAAAAGAAAAGAAACTGATTTCGGATTTTATTTACGATTTTAAGGAACAATATTCAAATTTCCTAATTCTCTTAAATCTTCAAGAAACGTTCCGCTTCGATCCAATCCGACTCGGTATCGATGTCCACATTCTCCGCCGCCGATTCGGAAATCAGAGGAATGATATCGTCCGTGTAAAAATTCTTTTGATCGATCAGATGATCCTTGGGTGTTAGATAAAACGATCCGTTTACGGAATACGCAGGAGGTAAATCCTGGGATCTCAAATGAAGACCGCCGCCTTCTTGAAACGGCTTTAAAATCCCGTTTTCCAATTTGAAACACCACAAAGGATGCGGATTCGCGGGACTTACTCCGAGAACCGTTTTCTTTCCTTCGTTTTTTACAAAGAGATCGATTCCATTTTCTACGGATTCTTTTTTGCGAAGCGGAGAAGTCGGCTGGAGCAAAATCAAACCGTCGACTTTCTGCCTTTCCTTCTCGTACCAACGTAAAGCGTGTAAGACAACGTCGATGGAACTGGAAGCATCGGTCGCCAATTCGGGAGGCCTTAACCAGGGAACCAATGCATCGAACTTCTTTGCGACTTCCGCAATGTTCGGATCGTCCGTGGAAACTAGGATATCGCATATTTCGGGAATTCCTCTCGCAACTTCGATGCTCCAAGCGATCAAAGGTTTATCTCCGAGAATCTTTATGTTCTTTCCGGGTAAACGTTTTGACCCCCCTCGAGCGGGAATGACGGTCAACAATTTCAAAACTTTAAAAACCTTTTTAAGAGGTTTAAACCAACTTCGCCGCTTTTTTCGGGATGGAACTGGCAACCCACCACGTTTTCATATCCGATCACGGCGGCAATCGAATGTCCTCCGTAGACACAATCGGCGATTCTATGATTTGGATCGATCGGCTTCGCCATAAAAGAATGAACGAAGTAAACCGAATCTCCTTCATGAGAATTTTCTAATATTGTGTTATTCCATTCCGCCGTTTCGGTCGGCTTTTTCAATTCGTTCCAACCGATATGCGGAATCTTGTGCGAAGCACCTTCCTTCGTAAGAGCGGGGATCGGAACCACTCTTCCGGGAATCAGTCCCAATCCGGAAGTGATTCCGAATTCTTCGCTTTCGTCCATGAGCATCTGCATTCCGAGGCAAATAGCCATCAAAGGTGTTCCTCTATGGGCGATCTTTTGTATGACTTCTATGAGAGAACGTTCTTTCAATGCAACCATCGCGTTTGCAAACGCGCCGACTCCGGGTAGCACGACATGAGGAGCTTTGTAGATAACTTCGGGATCGGAGGAAATTTCAACGTCGGCTCCGCAATATTCGAAACCGCGTTTAACACTGAGCAGATTTCCGACTCCGTAGTCGATGACTAAAACTTTACGAGAGAACATAGTGTCTCACCTCGATTCCGGAAGATTCCGCCGTTTTACGAATGTCACCGATCGTAGATCGATCATAATGGAGAATGTCGGCCATCGCAACCGCATCCGCTTCTCCGTTTTTTACCACGTCGATCAGATGTTCGGGAGTTCCCATTCCGCCACTTGCGATTACGGGCACCGAAACTACTTTCGTTACCGAGTGGACGAGATCCGTATCGAAACCTTTTCGAGTTCCTTCGCGATCGATCGAAGTTAATAAAATTTCACCGGCACCGAGCTCCACCGCTTTTTGCACCCATTCGATCACGTCCAAGCCGGTTCTTTCTCTTCCGTTGTCCGTATAAACTTCCCATTTTTTATCTGCGATCTGTTTCGCTTGTACGGATAAAACCATACACTGACTTCCGAATTTTCTGGATATTTCGGAAATCAGATTCGGATTCGAAACGGCCGCGGTATTGATCGCGACCTTATCGGCTCCACTCCGAAGCAAACGTGTGGCGTCATCTACGGATCGTATTCCCCCACCAACCGTAAGCGGTACGAATATATCCTTGACGGAATCCTCCACGATCTCGCTTAAATTATTTCTTCCGTATAAGCTCGCGACACAGTCGATGTAAATTAATTCATCGGCCCCTTGATGATAATACTTATGAGCGTATTCCGCCGGAGAACCTATGACTCTCAACCCTTCTAGGTGTACACCTTTGATCAGATTGGGACCTTTTATATCCAGTCTTGCAATGAGTCGAACTTTTCTCATATTGAACGAATCTTAACTTTCCCAAACCTTGTGTCTTAAGTTCCATTCTCCGGATTTGTTTTCCCAAATATGATCGGATCTCCAACTGTCCACGACTTCGTTGAATTCCTCGTCGGTGATGGAACAGTATTCCAAAAATTCCTGGTAGTGTTTTTTCGGGAATTCACCGTCGTATCGTTTTACCAAGGCCGCTCCCTCTTCTCGAGTGATCTTATGATCCCTAATTTCATGAGCCGTGTCCGAGGTAGTTCTTCCGATTCCGAATTTGATATAACCCAAATAATAATGGAAGCCGTCGATTCGATCGTCTAAACTCGCGTATTTAGAATAGGTTCCTTCGGACCTTTCGGAGTTCGGTGTGAAGCCCGTATTCTCTTGGCAGTAATAAAAATTTTCCTGAGGATCCCAAAATTTATAATAACCCAAGAAATGAATTTCGGTTTTGTTCTTAAGAATGTCCTCGTATGCGGGCGCCATAAACGGTCTTAAATCTTGTTCGCTGACGCCGTGGTCTTTCCAAAACTCGGGAGGAAGTCCGGAAAAATAATGTTTATCATGATCCTGTATTTCTCGATTCGGTTTAAAGGCGTTTTTCATATCGCCGCCGTATTCAACTTCTCCATTTTCCCCATACATAATTAGAGAAACGTTATGTTTAATCGCCATGTGCATAGGATAGTTCGTTTGTCCGTAGATAAACGGTTGAAACGGATCGCCTAAGTACGTAAAAGCCAGGTTCGTAAGTCTTCTCGTCACTTTTCCGTTCGGCGTTCCGAGAACGTTATCAAATCCGGAAGCGATAAAACTATCCAAATTCTTTCTTCCGATTTCCGTCGCCTTCAAAGGCGCCCAGGTTACGGTCAAAGGATTCATTCCGTATTTATACTTCAGCTGATGAGCGACGAACCCGCCGTCCTTTCCGCCGCTACAAGGAACAATCACATCGTATTCTCCGTTGTTCTTTTTGTATTTTTTACAAAGTTCAACGAGCTCCTGTTCTCTTTGTTTCCAATCGATTTGGGTCTTTTTAAATTCGGCGAAGTTACAAGCGGAACATACTCCGTGTTCGTCGAAAGTGATTCTCGGTCTTTGGTTCGAAACGGTGCATTTTTTACAAAAGACTACCTTTTCGGGAAGGTTGTATAACTTTATTAAATTTCGTTTTTCCATTGATACTATCTACCTTATATATCTGCTTCTATTGAATTTACTTTTTCTAGATCGTCCGGCCTTCCAACATCGATCCAAGGCTCGTGCATAGGATACACGATCGTTCTATTTCCTTCGGCGTTCAGTCTCGAAAACAAAGTCGGCATATCACAATGAGTTTTAGGTTCCAACGAGGATAACGTGTCCGGATTCAAGGCGTAGATTCCCGCGTTTACATGACTTCTATAAACCGGTTTTTCCTCAAAGGCTACGATATCGACGCCTTTTGTTCTCACCACTCCGAACGGATGTTGCCATTCGTGAAGACGAACGGCCATCGTCGCGCTCGCACCGTGTCTAACGTGGAAGTCCAAAAGTTCTCCATAACGTATATCAGTCATCACGTCTCCGTTCGTTACCAAAAAAGGTTCCGAAGGAAGTTTCGCGATTAAACTCAACGCACCGGCGGTACCAAGCGCTTCCTCTTCCTTTATATATTCTATGCTCACTTCAAATCTGCTTCCGTCTCCGAAGTATTCTTCGATCATGTGACCGAGATAATGAATCGCAATGGAGAATTTATGAAATCCTTCCGACTTCGCCCTGCTGATGATGTGTTCGAGCATCGGCTTACCGGCTACGGGAAGAAGAGGTTTCGGACAATTTTCCGTATGCGGCATGAGGCGAGTTCCCTTTCCTCCGGCCATGATTACGAAAGTATTCGGCCTTTGAGAAGGAGCCAAGATCTCGTCCCAAAGATAAAGTCCGACCACACTTCTTCGATCGTCGACAATCGGAAGCTGATGAATCTTATTCGCCTGCATCAACTGGATCACCATGTCCCTGCTCATCTGCGGAGTGACCACAAGAGATTCTCGGAAGACGATCGATTCGATCGGACTATTTAAATCCAACCCTCTCAACAAGCCGCGGCGAATATCGCCGTCGGTTATGGTTCCGATCAATTGGTTGTTTTCGGAAACGATCAGTGCGATCTGCAAAGCTGACTCGTCTAAATTTCGAATCACATCCTGAATCGAAGAAGTAAGAGGTAATAAGGCGTTGTGCCAAGCGGTGGTCATAATTTTCGTTTAAAAGGAAAGATCGAAGAATTTCTTTTTTATAATTTGATCCAGAGAAACGTTCTCCAGAACGTTTATGATTTTGGACGTTGCGTCCCCTTCTCCGTAAGGATTTTTAACGGCGGATAAAGCGTCTTGAAATTCTTTTGAGTAAAGTTTTTCCAAGGCCCGCAAAATGGAGGTTTCTTCCGGTTCGCAATCGATTACGCTTTCCGCTTTCAGTCGCCCCTTTTGTCTTCCGCCTATGTTCACGGTTCCTTTCCGAAAAGTGGGAACTTCTAAAAGACCGCTGGAGGAATTTCCGATCACCCCGTCGACAAATCGAATGCAAGAAAAATAACGTTTCTGTCCTAAGGACGAAAATGCGATCGCATTTTTACGCTTCCCAACAAAATCATGAATCGATGAAATGATTTCCCGGCTTCCCGTGTCTGCGTTCGGTAGAGTGAATAGAAGGGAGATATCCGGCAGTCGATCCAGAGCCTTCAGCAATTCTTCGAATTGTTCCTTGGGAGTTTTTTCATCCAAGGTCTCGGGATGAAAAGTCGCCAATAGATTCTTCGCTCCGAACTTGAATCCGATCGAGGATTCCAGATCTTCTCGACTCATCAGATCCAGACTTCGAATGCTGTCCACTCCGAGACCGCCCACGTTAAAGACTCTTTCGGGGTTTTCCCCCAACTGCATTACTCTTTTCTTATATTCTTCGGCGGCGGTAAAGTGAATCTGAGACATCTTCGTGATGCTGTGACGGATCGATTCGTCGAACGCGCCTTCGGTGATTTCTCCGCCGTGAATATGAGCGACGGGAATTTTCGCGATCATCGCGGCGGAAACGGCCGAGAATATTTCGAAACGATCTCCCAATACGACGATCAGATCCGGATTCAAATCTTCCCAAACGTCGGCAAAACCGATCGTTCCCAAACCGATCGATTTGGAAACCGCTACAGACGTATCCGCGCTCAAAAGCATCTCGACTTTTTTATCGATCTTAAAACCGTCCGCTTCGATCTCGCGATATGTTAAACCGAACTCGGGAGAAAGATGCATTCCGGTCGCTACGATTTGTAATTCAAGTTTTGTCGAATCCTGAATTTTACGAATCAGAGTACGGAGCAATCCGTATTCGGCTCTGGTTCCGGTAACGACGCAAATCTTTCTTTTCATAGATCGATCAATTCGTCCTCGGAGAAATCCCTCTTTGCTTTGAGTCCCACGATCTCGTCCAAACGCATCGGAGAAATTCCGTTCCCCGGTCTTTTGGCCGTAAGATTTTCATAGGAAAAAATTTCTCCCGATCGAATCGGGTTCGCTGCAACGAGGGACTTGCGTGCGATTGAAATATTCTTCGCTTCGCTTTGACTCGGCCTTTTGATTCCGTCGCCTAAGGATTGTTCAATATTGCGAATCGATCGTATCATCGTCTTCAATTCTTCCGGTTCTAAACTCGCCTTATGATCCGGTCCGGGCAACGAACGATCCAGAGTAAAATGTTTTTCGATGACCGAAGCGCCTAACGCAACTGCGGCAATCGAAACCTCGATTCCGGCCGTATGATCCGAATATCCGACTTGTACTTTGAAAGATTCCGCGATCGATCTCATCGCTAAAAGATTCACATCCGAGAATGGCGTCGGATATTCCGTATTACAATGCAGAACCGTTATATTCTCCCGTTTTGTTCCGGCTTTTTCCAAAACGGAAATCGCAGATTCAATTTCGCCTAACGTAGACATTCCGGACGAAAGGATTACAGGCTTCCCCAACGTTCCGATTTTTCGAACGTAGGGAAGATTGGTGATTTCCCCGGAAGGAATCTTATATCTGCTTAAATTCAGTCCTTCCAAAAAAATAAGACTTTGCGGATCGAACGCAGTGGAAAGAAATTCGATTTTCTTTTCCTTACAACGTCGTATTAGAATTTCATGATCCTTCTTCGACAATTCGAGTTTTTTTAACATTTCGAATTGCGATTCTTCGGAACCTGTCGTCGCGGTTTGATAATCCGCTTTTTTTGCGGATCGAGTGGCCAATCTTTCGGCCTCGAAAGTCTGAAACTTGACGATATCCGCGCCCGCTTCCGAAGCCGCGTCGATCAGCTTAAGGGCAAGATCCATATCTCCGTTATGATTGACTCCCGCTTCGGCGATGATTAAGGTTTTCATAATTTAAATTTTGATTGTATATTTGGAAAATTCCGGAAGATCGGAAATGACCCTACTTCCCATAGCGACCAGACTATGCGCGCCGATCGAAACCGTTTCCCGAATCACGGAACCGCTTCCGATAAAGGAAGCGTCGCCAACCGAAACTTCTCCGTTTAAAATCGCGCCCGTAGAGATATGACAATGATTTCCGATCTTGACGTCGTGTTCCAAAAGCACTTTGGAATTGATGATGCAGTTATCGCCGATTTTAACGTTCGAATTTACGATCGCTTGGTGCATTATGATACAACCTTCTCCGATCGAAGAATGTTTCGAAACGTACGCGATCGGAGAAACGATCGCGGGCAATTCGAAACCGATTTCTTTCAAACGTCGAAAAATCCGAATTCTCGGTTCTGAATTTTTGATCTGTCCTATGGTAACGATCGCTCGGCCGCAATCTTTATGCAATTTTTCTAAATCTTGATCGGTTCCTAATACCTTGTAACCGAGAATTTCGATTCCTAATTCTTGTTCTGAACCGATCAAACCGAATATGGAATACTTTCCCTGCGATTCGATCACGTCGATACAGGATCGGGTATGTCCGCCCGCACCGATCAGGAGGATTGGTTCTTTCATCTATAATTTCTAAGTTAACAAACCGGAGCCGCTCGGAATGTTGATCAACCTCTCCTCCAAAGAAAGAGCGGTGTTCAGTTCCATTTTCGGACAATCGGAAAAAGGTTTTAATTTATGAAGCATTCTCCAGCAAGGCCGGGTCATCACTCCGTTGTCGTTCGTTGCGGTAAGAATTTCGTCTCGAGCGCCCGAAACATTCTTAGATAAAACCAAAGTCTGAAGCCAGTAATTGCTCCGCGAACCCTTCGGTTCCTCAAAGACGGATACTTCCGAAATAGAGTCGAACGATTCCTTATACTTTTGAAAAAGTTCTCTTTTCGTTTTTAGAAAACCGGGCATTTGTTCGAGTTGAGCGCATCCCAAGGCCGCGTTGATGTTCGGCATTCTATAATTATAACCGATTTCATCGTGCACATATTCCCAACGATGCGGCAATTTCGCGGTAGTCGTTATGTGTTTTGCCTTCTTCGCGAGTTCCGAATCGTTCGTAAGTATGGCGCCGCCGCCGCCCGTCGTTATGGTTTTATTTCCGTTAAAGCTAAGAGTTCCCAAAAGTCCGAACGTTCCGGTATGACGTCCTTGGTAATAACTTCCCAAGGATTCTGCGGCGTCCTCGACGATCTCGATATGAAAGTCGCGGCCAACCGAAAGAATTCCGTCCAGATCGACCGGATGTCCAAACGTATGCATCGGAACCATCGCTCGAATCACTCTACCGGTGGAGCGATTTATACATTGGCCGTTTGCAATTTCGGCAACGGAAGAAAGATAATCTCGCAGAGCCTTAGGGTCCATCCCCAAAGTCGCCTCTTCGCTATCCACAAAATGAGGAATCGCACCACAATAAGAAACACCGTTTGCGGTCGCTATAAACGTTAAGGAAGGAATCAATACTTCGTCGTTCTGTTTAACACCGGCAAGTTTTAATGCGACATGAAGAGCGGCCGTGCCGTTTACAACCGCGACCGCATGTTTCGCCCCCGTAAAGGCCGCCAACTCCGCTTCAAAACGATCCACAAACTTACCGACGGAAGAAACAAAACTCGAGTCGATACATTCCTTGACGTATTGCCATTCGTTTCCCGAAAAAGTAGGTTCGTGAAGGACAACGGGAGAGTTCCCAACGACGTTTCGAATCGCTTTTACGATTCGATCTGATAACGGTTTAAAATCGGAAGACATTAAATATTATAAATATCTGTTTTATACTGAGCGAGATTTTTCGGATTTAAAAACCATTCCACGGTTTCCAAAATGCCTTTTCGAAAACCGTCCAACCCCCCGTAGGAAGGCTCCCAATTCAAAAGTTTTTTGGCTTTTTCGTTTGCCGCCCACAATCGTTCCACTTCGCTTTTTTCAGGTCTTAATCTTTGATCGTCGGATTCGATTTCAACCTTCGCCTTCATCACTTCGGCGATGGTTCTGACGGTGTCACCGACTGAAATTTCGTAATTACTTCCTAAATTGATCACCTCGCCGACGGACGAATCAGACTTCAACGCGGCTATAAAACCGGAAACGGTGTCTTTTACGAAATTAAAATCGCGGGTTGGATGAATGGCGCCTAACTTTATTTTTTCCTTACCCTTTGCGATCTGCGTAATGATCGTAGGGATCACGGCTCTCGCGGATTGCCTTGGCCCGTACGTGTTGAAAGGACGGATCACGGAAACCGGAGTACCGAAGGAAGAATAAAAGGACATCGCAATCTGATCGGCTCCGATCTTACTCGCGGAATACGGGGATTGCCCCTGCAACGGATGTTCTTCCGTAATCGGAACGAAACGAGCGGTTCCATAAACTTCGCTCGTGGAAGTATGAATCACTCTGGAAACGTTTAAGTCTTTTGCGGCCTGAACCACGTTCAAAGTTCCTTTCACGTTCGTATCCACATACGTATCCGGAGAATGATAAGAATATGGGATCGCAATCAAAGCGGCCAAGTGTAAAACGGAATCACATCCTTTCATGGCCGCTCGCACACCGTTCGGATCGCGGACATCTCCCGCAAAAACTTCGAACTTACCTTTTACGTCAGCTTCGCACGAATCCAGCCACCCCCAAGAGTTAAAAGAATTATAAAGTACGAATGCTTTGACGTCGTATCCTTGTCTCACCAGGGTTTCGGTCAAGTGAGAACCTATAAAACCGTCCGCGCCGGTCACTAATATTTTTTTCATAAATGCGCCGATTATCTTTTGAGGATGAGTTTATAAATTCCGAACAGGATCCGCATCGGTCTAAAAATCGATTCCAACAAAAGAATCTGAAGATAGATCCAAGGAGTTCGAAAATTGAAATGCAAACCTTCCTCGATCAGAGTCGAATACGGCGCGAACTCCGGTTGAGTCCGAGATAAAACTTGTATATGGGTCGAATTCAGTTTTTTCGCACCGTCCGTCGTATCGATTCTTCGAATCAATTCCTTGCACGACGGATCAATATTCTTTACGCTGTCTTGATAAAGGGGTTTATACGTTCCGCCGTTCGGAAAAAAACCGAAAAGAAGAATCTTCTTTACCTCGCCTCCCCCATTTTTCCGCCGAGAATGCCATGTTCTGTTGATGAAAAAAGCGTAATCACTATTTTTCAAAATCAAAGGAACAGTAAATAAATTTGCAATCTTCGGTCTTTTCCAAGAAATATAATTCGACCATCGAGGCAACAGATGCGATCCTTTTAGAAAAGCCGTCGATCCTTCCCCGTTTTGCTGATCGTTAAGGGCAAAAGCAAGATTCATCTGCCCCCAAGCGTCCTGATGAAGCCCCAAACCGTTATCTCCCGGTAGAGAATAACGAGCGCTGATTTCCCAAATTTTATAGTCGTCTCCGACGATCCATTTCAGCGTTTCTCGAATCGATACATTTGTTAAAATCTCTTCCAATAAGGAGTCCAGACGAGCATCAACACCAACTAACGATAACAAAACGGGTGCATTGGACGAGTAATCCTTTTGCGCAGACGAACTCTCGAACAAACGATCTATGATTTGTTCCAATTCTTTGTGTTTTTCTTCGGATAAAATCCTGGAATTTCCGACCGAAAACCCATGCGCTTTGATATTATTTACAACTCTATTCTCTTGCATAAAAGACTTCTTCAATTCTTGATTTTCGGAGAATCGAATTTATTTGGACGCGTTCTTCCGAATCGTTCCAGAAAGAGGCCCGGTTTTAACGAAAGCAATCACAAACTGATTGATGAAATTTTTCTAATAAACAAAAACTTACTTAAGTGATTTGAGATACACTTTCCAATCCGCACTCCAATCAGCGCTCGTCAGAGCGTATCGATTGCAGAATAGATTCACCGCAGCCTTTCTTGAGGACTCGTTCATCCAAGCAACCGGATTGTTCGTCAGAAGAGAGGCCTCCTCAAGTAACGTTTCAACGGATCGATGAACGATTTTATGTTTTTCTAAAATAGAAAAATCCTGCCGAGTCCATTCCTCTTCTTCGCAATAAATGCGATCCCACAATACAAGAGTAGGAATACCACAGGACAAACATTCCAGAAAACCAGTTCCAGGTTGATCCCATAAAACGATCGAACACTCTCCGAGTAATTCTAAGGTCAACCCTTTATCATATGTATCAGATATAACGACGGAGTCGGATCCTTCTTCCTGAACTCGACGATACGTATTCTCCAATAAAGAAACCGTCAAAGCGTTATAAGGTTTAACAAAAGCGGTGAGACCGAAGCGCTTGATTCCTTTGGCTATGTCGATCATCGAGCGGGAAAATTCTTGAATCACATCTCGCCGGATGCTCGAAGCTCCTTGCGGCGCTCCTATGAACCGTTTCATCATTTGAGGCATCCAAAGGAGATCGTATTTTTTAGGAGTGTCGATTCGATAATCACTCCAATACTTTTTTCTTTCGGAAAGCCAAGGTGATGGCATCGGAATACATTCAATGTGCCTCAACTGGGGCTCTTCATGCATTCGAGTCCATCCCCAAGTCAGAAAAACGTCAGTTGCCGGCAATTCGATATCCAATGCAGGACGATTGTCACGGTAATAGCCGTAATGACCGCCGTGCTGCGCTTTTACGACTTTATAGCCATTACCTTTTGCGAATGCGATGATATACGTGGAAAAAGTATCTCCGTCCCCCGAAGAAAAAATTGCTTTCCGATCGTTCTTCCGAAAACATCGAGACGCAAATTCATAGTTTTCGTTCAAACCTTCTAAAAATTGAACCGGAAAATAAGATATTACGAATTCCTTAAATAATTCAAAGGCGGATTTGATTTTTTCATCCGAGAGACCGATCTCTTTCAAAAAATCGATTAAGCCGGAATCGATTTTTAAACCTTTCTGAAAGACGCTTTCTCGAAGTTTTGAATCGACTTGGAGCTGCGGGAACTGCCAACGAGAAACGATCCACCTAAAATGGAAGAGATACATCCCTCTCAACCTTAAAGCCGTCTCCGAATTGGCAAACGTCAATACCGGAAACCGTGGAAATGGATAAACTCTCTCGAAAATTCTTTCGATAAATCGAATCAAGCGATTCTTAAACTTTACGCTTTTTCCAAGCGAGAACAAGTTGTTTTTAGGCGAGTTTTTTAGACTGGCTTTTACTTTTGAATTCACATTTATCCAATTTAGAGATTCTGATGGTTGAATTAGAAATTTCCAAATTCGAGATAAATATAGAATAAAATATTCGTTAAAATTCTGATCGAGTATTCTCTTATCGAATTCTTCAGGGATTTCAATTGATCCCCAATTCTGTTCGGATGAATAAATACTGAGATTACTATTTTCGGAAGCAAGAAGGTGAATTCGCATGACTTGATTCCAATAAAAATGAACAATCGGTAACAAGGATCTGCGAATCAAAATTTCAATTGATTTCAGAGGAATAGATTTCGTAGCATCAAAAAATACCTGATTTGCAATGTTTTGAATCAGTTGATTGCTCAACTCTGCGCATGTTCGAGAAAATCGTTCAATTAATTCTTTCGAAATCGCCACTCCCTTCTGATTTTCAAAAGAATTTAAACTAATCTCATTAGAAAAGCGTCCTTCAGCACGAAGAACATAAAAATTATTTTGTGCATTTGTTCTTTCATCCATATCTTCTACGCGAAAATTACATACTACAGAATCTACGGGGAAATTGGCCAATGGCCAAGATTTTAAGTGGAGGAAATTATTTGAGTTTAATTAAAGAAATCGAATTCAAATAGATTCATAATTGAATCTATAAAACGCGAATTCAGATCGGTCTTAAAGCTAAGGCTTTTTTCTCGATAAAATAAAAACTAATACTCGCTAAGAAAAAGGTAAGTAGCAAATTCAATGAATCTATCAAAAACCAAAAAACGAAACCTTCACCCTGCACGTTCCCGCGCGAAATGAAATAATTCCCCATTAAAGAATATATAGGATAATGAAAAAGATAAAGTCCATAGGAAATTGTTCCGATCCATCGGAGGAATCTTAATTTTTCAAGTATCATATAATTAGCAACAGTTAGGTGAATTACAACTTGAAGAATCGACAAAGATAAGATCGGACTACCGAAAATCCAAAGAGAACTCGCTTTAGGAGAAGTAAAAAAGAAAAATAGTGCGATAACAATAACGCACAGAACAAAGCATTTTTTCGATCTTCCGATGGACTGCAAATACTGAAAGAGATAGGCTTCCATAAAATGATTTGGCTTTTTCTTGAAGGCCAACGCACCTAAACTTCCCAATGAAATACTAAACATATGCCAAATAGGATTATGATACGCTCCTCCATTTAGATATTGATTCGAAATATAAATACTGAAAAGAGCTAAGATGAGTGAAAAAGTGAAATATCTGATTAAATACCGAAGAATAATCGCAAAAGATAACGGGAAAAATATATAAAAAAATTCCTCAATAGAAAGACTCCAACCGGTAGGAAAAAAAACCGGTCGCGGAAAAAAATTCAAAACCTCGAAGTATTTAGGAAGCAAAGTGGTGTATGTAAATAAATAACCGAAATTTAATATACATTGTTTCCAACCCGCATTTAAATAGATAGGAATTGCAAAAACGAAAAAAGCTACCACAATAGCCGGATAAAGCCGTAAGAATCGTCGAACATAAAAACGGAAAAAGTTAATATTTCCTTTTTTTTCATATTCTTCATATAAGATTCCAGTTATTAAAAACCCGGACAAAACGAAAAAAATATCAACACCAATAAAACCGCCTTGCAAGAATACAGTGAAGGGCAACACCTCTACAAACAAATTCTTAGCAAAAAGAGGAACACTAAATAGATGATCGAATAATACCAAAAGACAAGCGATCGCTCTTAGGATATCTAAAGAAGGAATTTTGGTCATTTATTCTTTCAAAGTTTTGAAGAAATTCTTTAAACGTTTTGCTGCATGTCCGTAGGCGATTTCCTGCGCTTCTCTTGTCATTCCACCGATATGCTGCGTCAAAATCACCTGCTTACTTTCTTGAGCATATTTAAGTAACGGACTATTCAATCGATCGCGAATTTCATCGGCCAAAACATCGGCTCCTACAGATGCTTCTGGATTCTTTCTAAGAAAATCGACTAAATCAACTTCATTTATGATCTCACCTCTTGAAGTGTTCACGAGAAGGACATCTTTTTTCATTTTTGAAAGTTTCTCAGAGTCAATCAATCCCAACGTTTCATTAGAAACGTGAACATGAAGAGAAATAACGTCACTTCGACTCAATAAAGAGTCTATGTTATCCACTTGTTCTAAGTTTTCAACCTCGACCTTTTTGTATGGATCATAAATTAATACGTTCGCTCCAAAAGATCTACAATAATGCGCATAAAAAGTTCCCAATCGACCGTAACCAATTACTCCTACGGTAAGACAATTCATCTGTCGACCAATATATTGAGTATAATCCCATTCACCAAGCAAAGCATTATGATGACTTTGAACCACTTTACGCAAACAAACCATAGTTAACGTAAAGGCGAGTTCGGCGGTTGAACTGATTCGATTGATAACCTCACGTTCTTCCGTTAAGGATAAAACCGTAACTCCTTTTATAGAAGCATAACTCTTATCAATATGATTAGTACCCGTGGAAGCGGTACAAATTACGTTAAGCTTTTTCGCAGCATCCAATACGTTCTTTCCCAAATAAACCTTCGATTTATTAGGGTTCGTAAAAATTGCGTCGAACTCGGAAATCAAAGAAATCATTTCGCCTTCGGAAGGGTCATCCAAATACGTAACTTCTCCGCATGATTCCAAGGTTTCGCAAACTCCTGCGATATGACGGATCGGAGTAATCACCAAAATCTTCGGAAGCTTCAATTACTATTACCTACCGGTTTTATATAGGTTCTCGGTGAATCTTGAAGAATTTTTTCTGCGACGAGAAAATCCAGTTCCGTATCTACGTTTACGGCTTTTTCGGGTGAAAGAATATATGGTCTACTATTTTCAGAGCCGAACCTTCTTCCATCCTCCATTAAATGTTTTCTTGTAAGGGCATAAATAGAACCGCTACGGATGTAAGCGTCAGGTTTCAAGTCCTGTCTTCTCATTTCCGGAACTTCAGGAAGACAAAAATCGACGATTTTATCATCCACAATTTTTTTAATGCGAATTGGATGATGATCATCCAATTTATGTACGGCAATAACCGAATCGGCTCCGGTATTGATTATCTTTTCAATACACGCATCAATATCATCAACCGTTTTAAGTGGGTTTGTGCACATTAACTCAATTATAAAATCGTATCTTCCGTTTTCATCCTGTTCCACCCAATTTACAGCATGTTGAAGGGCGAATGCAGAAGATGCAGTATCGGTTGAGAACTCGGCGGGACGTAAAAAAGGAGCCTCAGCCCCATATTCAACTGCAACTTTTTGTATCTCAACATCATCCGTAGAGACAATATATCGATCGATCCATTTTGAACGTCTTGCCTCACCTATTGTGTAAGCGATTAAAGGAATATCACATATTTTTCTAATATTCTTTCTTGGAACGGATTTAGATCCACCTCTTGCAAGAGTAATTGCGAGGATTCTCGGCTTACTCGACATTCTTAATACTACCTTTATTCGTATATTCGATTGAACCAACTTCCTTAAATCGAAAAGAAGCTTTTACGTCTTCTATAGGAAGGATTCCTATTTTCCCAGAAACCATTTTTCCTTTTCTAACAACCCAAGATGCTGTTATACATCCGAGGCCGTACATTGCTTTAAATTGAGGATTCCTTTCCGATCTCGATTTTAATGAAGAATCTGATTCTAAAAATTCACCTTCCTGATTCTGAATCCAATAATGACCGAAGTCAACCAGTCCTGGAAATACGGTATCGCAGCCTTTATATTGAGCATCTATAATGAGTTCATCAAATAGCCCTTCTGGTCTGAAAAGATAATCATGATTTATGTAAAGTAAAGATTCAGGATAATCTCCATTTTGTTCGATCAAATGCAAAACTTGCTTCATCAAGTCATCCAAGCTTATTTCTGCGTCTTCGGAAATTTTCTTTCTATCGATCCAAGTAAACCCGAATTCATCAGCAATTTTTTTGTCATTTGATACTAGATATTTCTGATTGATGAACTTTGATTTATCAAGATCTTTCGAAAGCTTCTTCAAAAGGGAATACTCTTCAGTATTCGATTCCGGCGATTTAAGGATTGGCAAAATTGCGGCGACATTGATCGCTTCGGGAGTAAGCGACTCAGGTAATTCGGCGAAAATATCACTATCAACCTTCTCAATTATGGATACAACGCCCTTGGCTCTAGTTGGCGAATTTCCCTGGTGTAAGCCATGATAATGATAGACCGATGCTTCCGGATCATAGACAATTTGATAACCAGCTTCCGTAATTACCTTTCCCCAAACACGATCTTCTATATTCGTCACGGATTCATCAAAGGGAAACCTCTCCCATACATCTCGGCGAAACATACTATTCGCATTATGAAAAAAATAATCCTTTATTTGAATTCTTCTATCTTGTCCAAATACGATTAACAAATCCCTTTTATCTACCGGATCAGTAAAACTTAACGGCAACTGTCGTCCGTATACGGCTGCAAAATTATCATTCTCATCAAAATTCTTTCTAAGAGTTGTTAACCAATCCGTTTTCTTAGGAATACAATGTGCAGACAAACAAACGATAAACTTTCCGGAGGACGCTCTAATTCCCTCATTAATTGCCAGCCCTGGTTTAAATTTGGAGATGTTCACAATCTTGGAGACGGGAAATCTTTTAGCAACTTGAACCGTATGATCGGTGCTTTCGTTATCAACGAGAATAATTTCAAAATCCTTAAAGTCTTGATTTAAAAGCGTTCGAAGACAATGAGCAATCCATCTCTCTTCGTTTTTCGTTCTAACAATGATTGAAATTTCAGCCATGATTTTAACGAATCATCTCCGGAAGAATTAAAACATCTTCAGGAATGTTCACAGCAGCGATTTTACCTATCAATTTAGGCAAATCATAACTCGCGAATCCGGTTCCGGGTCCTTTGAATGAAAGCATCGATTCTTCGATCTTACTTCCTTCTTTAATCGAAACTTTCGTAGCAATGGAGATTCGTTGTTGATCGCGTTTCACTTTTTCTTCGGGTAAAAGCGTCTTAACTCCGTTGCCCATCATTTTATCAATATTCCGAATCGCTAACACCAAAGTTTTTAAATCTTGTGGATTTAAAGAAATTTTATGATCAAATCCCATCATATTATTATCGAGCGTGACGTGTCTTTCTACAATACAAGCTCCCCTTGCAACAGCAGCGATCGTAGCTTGATTATTTGCCGTATATTCTTCATGACCTGAATATCCAACCGGAACTCCATATCTCTCTTTTAAAAAATCAATCAGTTTCAAATTAACAAGCTCTAATGGAGTCGGGTAAGCGGAAACACAGTGAAGCAGAGCAAATGGACAACCTGCCTCTTTAACGATCGCAACAGTACGATCCAACTCTTCTAAAGTTGACATTCCGGTCGAAATTATTAAAGGTTTTTTGCTTTTTGCTATGGCTTTAATCAGTGGTATAAAGGTTAAATTGTGGCTTGCACTTTTCACAACCTCGATATTCAACTTTTCAACCGTTTTAGCGGATTCTAAATCAAACGGGGTTAGAAAAAAATGAATTTTTTTGGTCGCCGAATATTCCTTTAGTTCAAGCAGTTCATCGTCCGTAAATTCTACATATTCTCGCACTTCACGGTATGTTTTGCCGAATTCGGGAAACCGATTATCGGGCGTGTCTAAGAACGAATTTATCGCTAAATTCTTTACATCGCGCTTCTGAAACTTAACCGCATCGCATCCGTTTTCAAAAGCAACATCAATTAGCTTTTTTGCAATTTCCATAGAACCGTTATGGTTCAATCCAATTTCTGCAATGATAAATGTCGGCTTACCTTCGCCGACCTCTCGATCAAACAATTTTATATACATTTACTTTACCGAATCTTAAAAAATACTATAGAAAATAATCACTTTTAAACCTTATAAAAGGATTTAAACCAACTCACAAACTCCGCGATGCCTTCACGTACAGGCGTATCCGGATTATAGTTAAAATCTCTTTTTAAATCACTAACGTCAGCCCAAGTTGCGACGACATCACCCTTTTGCATGGGTAAATAGTTGATAATCGCTTTTTTACCAGCGGCATGTTCAATTGCCTCAATAAAGTCCATCAACTTAACAGAACAAGAATTGCCAATATTATAAATTTTGTATGGAGCGACAGAAGAATTAGCTGCGGGTTCATCAGAAGACCAGTTATCATCCGATTTAGCCGGTGAATCAATTACTTTAACGATTCCTTCGACCAGGTCATCAACGTATGTAAAATCTCGCTGTAAATTACCGTCATTATATACGTCGATGGGTTTCCCCTCGAGAATAGCTTTTGTAAATAAAAAGATCGCCATATCCGGCCTTCCCCATGGACCATAAACCGTAAAAAAACGGAGTCCCGTAGTCGGAATTTTATACAATTGACTGTATACATGAGCCATAAGCTCATTAGACTTTTTGCTTGCAGCATAGAGACTGACAGGGTGATCCGTATTTTGAGTTGTTCGGAAAGGCATCTGAGTATTGAGACCGTAAATGGAAGAACTTGATGCGTAAACCAAATGCCCAACTTCCGATTTTCTACAGCTCTCTAAAATATTCAATGTTCCTATAATATTAGAATTAACGTAAGCATGCGGGTTCGTTAAGCTATAACGCACTCCGGCTTGTGCGCCGAGATGGCATACTCTTTCAAAGTTTTCATTCTTAAATAAGGTTTCCATTTTCTGCTGATCCGATAAATCAGCTTTGATGAATCGAAAATTCTTATTTTTTCTGCTTTTTATTTCTTTTTCAACGCCGACAACTTGAATATCTATTCCCAATTCGTTCAGTCTCGCGAGCTTTAAATTCACGTCGTAGTAATCGTTGAGATTATCAAGCCCCACAACTTCATGACCCGCTTGAATCATTTTTCGAACGGTGTGATAACCGATAAATCCAGCGGCGCCCGTAACTAAAAGTTTCATAATTCGATCAATACTGCTCGGAAGAATTTGAAAATAAATTTTCGAATTTGCCGGACCTTCCTATTTTTCCTGCATTCAGCTCTATGATTTGATCGCAGTTCTTAACTGTAGAAAGCCTATGTGCGATCATCAAAATAGTAAGATCCTTACCCAGACCATCAATAGATTCCATAACGGATCTTTCGGTTTCGTTATCCAACGCGCTTGTTGCCTCATCAAAAATGATCACCGAAGCGTCTTTATATAAAGCTCTCGCTATTCCAATTCGTTGCCGCTGTCCTCCGGACAAACGAGCCCCTCGCTCTCCAACGAGAGTATCATACCCGTCTTTCAAACTTTCAATATGTTCTGCGATCTTTGCACTTTTCGCAGCCCGTTTCACTTTTTCAATATCAATGCGTTCGCGGGGAATCCCTAAAGCGATATTTTCAAGAATTGTATTATCCGATAAAAAAATACTTTGCGGTACATTCGCGATCGATGCTTGCCAAGACCGTATATTTTCTTCACTCAATAAAGTTTCGTCCAAGAAAATTCGACCCGATGAAGGTTCCAAAAGTCCCATAATCAAATCTAATAATGTACTTTTGCCACTTCCCGTTTGCCCAATGATACCGATTCTCGAACCTTTAGGCACGGTTATCGTTATATTCTTTAGAATGTATGGTCCGTCTGAATGATATTGAAATGATAGATTGTCGATCACTAATCGTTCGTTAAATGAAATTGATTTCGGTTGCGGCAAAAATGCGTAAGCAGGTAGAGGTTGCTCTAAAAGCTGAACCACATCTTGCAATGTGCCTTTGGATCCTTTTACCATAGCCCACCCTTGATAGGCTTGTTGAAGAATTGGCAGAAGCCTCTGAGCTCCCAAAGCAAGAGCTCCCAAAAACGGCAAAGAAGATTGAAGCCCGCCATTTTTTAAAAATATAGAATATGCTAAGATTGCAAAGAATACCATCCCCATCGCTTCAACGACGTATTTCGGACTTGCCGATGTGAAAGAAGAAATCGCCGAAGCTTTTCTAAGTTTCTCATCCGATTCTTTAAAAATTTCGGTGTAGAATTTTTGATTCCCGTTTAATAAAATATCGCGAATTCCTCCAAGACCATCCTGCAATAACTTTAAAACATGCGAATGTTCTTTCGTCTCTATATGACTATTTCTTGCAAGTTGGTTACGAACAAAAAAAGCAAAAATGAAATAAAATCCGCCGAAAGTAATCATGATCGTACCTAAAAGAATCGGATTCAATTGAACTAAAAAGAACAAAACCGAAATCACGATAAATACGGAGCTGATAATTTGGACAATCGGTAATATAATGGACCCGATCATTCTCTTCGCTTTAATCAGAATACCGGAGACGACCTCACTGCTATTTCGATCAAGATGAACTCGATAAGGTTGATAGAGAGTCTTTTGGTATATTTTCGAGCTTAAGTCAGTTCCGGCAGCGAAGGACAATCGATTACTAACCCAAAGAAGCAGGAGCCTCATTCCCCCTGCAATTAGCGAAGATACAATGAACACAATCGTGGTTGCAAGAATCAAATCGTTTGTATGTGATATATTCGAAAGCGATAATAAAGGTTTTATCGATTCAATTTCAAATATTTTTTCCGGCATGGTAAGGGCGCTTAAGAATGGCAACACGGCACCGATGCTAAATACTTCCATAAAAGAAGCAAAACCGATTAGAAAAATTAAAAGAATAAATTGTTTTTTACGTACAAGGGAAAAATTATCCCAAAGACTTTTAAGCAAAGTAGTTGTTTTAGGTTCAGACATAAAAGATTTAAAATGCAAGGCTTTATGATTATTTAGAATCCAAAAAGTCCTCGAACGCGGATCGAATCCCTTCTCTCAATTCCACCTGATGTTTCCAACCCATCTTGTGAAGTTTGGAAACGTCCAAAAGTTTACGGGGAGTTCCGTCCGGTTTGGTAAGATCGAAGGTCAAAAGACCTTGATAACCCACGACATCCTTAACCGTTTCCGCAAGTTCGCGGATACTTACTTCGATACCGCTCCCTACGTTCACGTGTTCACCGCCTTTCGCGTCGCCGGTCGCGTCGTAATTCTTCATAAGAAAAACGCACGCCCGAGCCATGTCGTCCGAATATAAGAATTCTCTTAAGGGTTTACCGGTCCCCCAAACGACGACCTCGGGAAGATTCTGTTTTTTCGCTTCGTAAAATCTGCGAATGAGCGCGGGAAGCACGTGAGAATTTTCGGGATGATAGTTATCGCCGGGACCGTAAAGATTGGTAGGCATCACGGAAATAAAATTCGTACCATATTGACGATTGTAACTCTGACACATAACAATTCCGGCGATCTTCGCGACCGCATACGGTTCGTTCGTCGGTTCGAGTTTACCATCGAGCAGTTGTCCCTCGTCCATAGGTTGTTGCGCGAACTTCGGATAAATGCAGGAGGAACCTAAGAAGAGCAGCTTCTTAACTTGAAAACGATAACAAGCGTCTATGATATTATTCTGAATTTGCAGATTGGAAAAAATGAATTCGGCGGGATACGTGTTGTTCGCGTGAATCCCTCCGACCTTTGCGGCGGCGAGAAAAACGTAGTCCGGTTTTTCCTTTTCGAAGAATTCGTTGACCTTCGATTGTTCCGTAAGATCCAACTCGGAATGTGACTTACCGATGATATTCTCATAACCTTCTTTTTTTAAGACGCGCTCGATCGCGGAGCCGACGAGACCTTTATGACCCGCGATGTAGATTTTGGAATTTTTATCCATCGCTATTCTTCCCCGACTTCCTTCTTCAACTCTTCGATCTCTTTGCGAATCTGTTCGTACTCCTGCATCTTCACTTTCAGATAACGTACTGTGATACGAGCCTTCTCTTCGATTCCCATCGGAGTTAAGAAGTATGCGTACGCGAGTTTGTTTTTACTGTTCTTAAAGTTCTTGGCCTTGATCCAACCCTTGTCCATCAAAGCCTTGAGACAATAGTTCACTTTCCCCAAACTAATCCCTAATATCTCCGAGATTTCTCTCTGATTGACTTCGGGGTTTTCTTCCAAGATTCTCAGAAGTTTGTGTCTTAACGCGTCATCCATAGGAACACCAAAAAAAGAAGGAGGAGATTCGAGAAAAACGGAATCGAACGGAAACTTTAGGCATAGCTTCGCCGGGTCAATCCCAGAATTGGAAATTCTTGATTCATAAAAAGACCGCAAAGGCCTTCTGTCAAGAAAATTTGTTCAACTCTTGAACAGACAAACCGCTTAGAAATTCCCTATTTCTAAGCGGTTTTAAGCAGGTTATGTTTTAGGAAGAATTCTTCCCGAGCGCAAATGTTCCGAATCGCAAAGGCGAAATTCTCGGGAGCTGCAGATTCCAAAACCGATGAATTCGAAGAAGTCCAAGAAACCGAAAACGAATTTGGACAAAGTTTACGAACACGAGACAATGAAGATCGCGACACGAAAAGGAGCGCGGTTCTTTCTTGCATCATTCTGATTCTCTTCTTCGCTTCGCGATAAAAATCGGAAACGATCCGCGACGGATTCGATCGAAACGTCAAGATCCAAGACGAAGCGAGTTCGATCACTTTCATTCTATATAAGAAACCTCTTAATTCCTAAATCCGACTTTCATCGTTAGAGCATTCATTCTAAGTTAGGAGATCATTTTAAACCTCGTTTCAGTTTTTTCTTGCATAAAGAATTCTTCGAACAAACTATATCCAATTTCTGCCCCGTAATTTCAGGAGATTCTAACAATATGGCCGATTCCTCTATAGTCCAAAAATTGGACGCAAGGCTTATCGAAGACGGTATTCTCGATAAAGCTTTCGAAGAAGATTATTCACTCGTTCACCAAAAACTCAACGAAGAGTTTCGCAAGACCGGTAGATCCGCTCAACCCGAATCGAACTTCGAACTCGGAGATAAAATTCTCAGAGAATGGCTTCACGGTCTCGCCCGCCAAGGAGCTTCTCAGGATAAACTCACGAGTTATCTGCGTTGCGGACTCGCTCATCTTTCGTACGACTACATCGAATCCGCAAACGAAGGAATGGAAACTTCCGATATCGACGAGCTGATCGGTCGCGCCTTGGTTTCATTTAAGAATCGCGATTTTGAAAAATCATTCTTCCGTTTGAACGACGGAGATAAGGCCGTTGTTGAAAAGGTCGCCGCAAAGAAAAAAGCGGCCGTGAAGAAAGCCGCTAAGAAAAAGGCCGCGAAAAAGAAAGTGGCGAAGAAAAAAGCCACCAAGAAAAAGACCGCGAAGAAGAAGGTAGCGAAGAAAAAAGCTCCGAAAAAAACAGCCAAAAAGAAAACGGCTAAAAAGAAAACTTCCAAGAAAAAAGCGAAAAAGAGATAAGAAGACGCCTAACAACGTTTCAACTTTTTCGTTCTTCCAAAAAACACCTTGAGGTTTTGGTCTTTGCGGACAAAAAAACCTCGGGTGTTTTCGATACCGGCCCCGACTTCCCTTCTCTCCCGACCCGACCTTCCCCGAAAAATAAAAATGCGATTAAAATTTCCGGAATATTAGGAAAGAATCATACGTTTTTTCAATTCTTCCCGAGAAGAAGGTTCCAAAACGTAACGTTCCAAGGCTTCCGCGACCATCGGAGAGGAAAGATTGTAGTTTTCGGTTAGGATCATAAAATGAGCGCCGATCCAACGTTCACTCGAAAGGATTTCTTCCACTGCCTTGTTTTGAAATTCTTCCGGATCGGTTTTGATTCTATCCAAGGATTTGATCCACAGATATAACGCGGAGTTTCCGCTGTAATCTCCCGCGCGAATCTCCGCGATTTCGTCCCAAGGAAGAGTAACGTTCCATCGTTTTCTACCGATCGTAAATCCTTCGGAATCGAATCGAATAAAGCCGACCGGTATTTTTCCGAGAGCGATCATCAAAACCAACACGATTCCGGTTCCGCAGATCAAACCCGCCAACACTCGAAAAACGAACGGATATTCCGTGCCGAATAAAAGAAGAACGGCCCCGACGACAAACAACGAAACCGCCATGAGTAGAATTCTCAACCGAGAAGGTCGGATCTCAACCCCGCCGATCACGTGAACGGAAAGACTTTGAAATCGACTGTCCCTCAGTTTACGAAACACGGTCCGAATCGCGATTCCCGCGCAAAGTCCGAAGAACGCAAGCGTTACGATTCCGACCTTGGGATTTCGGGGAAGAACCACGATTCCCGCGACGACAAAGGCAAGGCCGATCGCAACGAGAATCCAATCTCGAAGACTCGGTTTGAGTTCACGATACGTTGGGTTGAAATCTTTCATATGAGTTTGTTTCAGCCGAGAATTCGTTTTATACAACCGGGAAACTCGGCGCAGTTTTCACAAAAAAATCGCCGCGTTCACCATTTGATTTCGTATTCGCAGATCGGCGCACCCGCTTTAAGAACGACGGAGCCGTTGGAAGCGTTGAACATTTCCAAGATTCCTTCGAAAACTCCCTGCATAAATATATCCGGATATCCGACGGAAGGAGCTTGTACGATCACGTGCCCTTCTTCTTTTTTGATGAACTTTCTCGGCAAAACCTCGACACCCTTGTGGCTGAACAAAAATCCTTCCGCTTCGAATAAGATACAATCCAGCGGGGTTTTGACTTCGGGAGGAATTCCGACCGTTCTTTTGATCGTGGGATAAACCTGTTTGCCCAAGGTGATGAGCGCTTTTTGTTTGCTTACGGACGCTTTGACGTATTCGTTCATAAAGTTTATGTAATATTCGCATTCATACCAACCTTCGGGCTCCAATTCATTGTAATTTTTTCCGGTCGCTTTAAGCAACGTCGCGTTCGCTTGTTCTCGAGCGTCCTTATAAATTCCCATCAAACCTCCGATGAGCGTGATGAATTTCCCTCTAACCTGTGCCATATCAAAACTCCGCTGTTTAAAAGTGATTCACAAACGCGAAAGAAAAGAATGGAGAATCCAAACGCGCCCGTGTTTTCAGGAATGCTTTTCGGAAGTAAAAGATAGGAGCAAGCGAAAACTTACAATTGGCCGTTCAAACGAATGAAACGAATTGTTTTAAACCAAAGTGAAAATCAAAGCAAAGAATCAAGAATACGAAATCGAATCCAAAATTTGACACAAAACCGAAATCTTTGGCCCGAGCGAATCTTGGTCGTTTGACACAAAAACATTCCTTGAAAAAATCAAAAAATAAGACTCACCTTTCTACAAAAATTCAATTTTTGGAATATTCAATTTTTAGAAACAATCCGAAATGAATTCGGATATGTTTTTGGGATTGTAGAGGATTTTTCCCGGAAACGACCTGAGGTTACTTCCTCAAGAAACGCCTTCCTTTTAAAAGAAGATCAATCGTTCAGTCCCTTGCCTTTGAAGATCTGTTGCATCGATTTTTCGATTCTGGATTCTCTGGTTTTGGATTGTTTCGGAGCCGCAAAATGAAGAAGATAGGCCCTTTGTCTTCCGGGGGTCAAGGCCTCGAAAGCGGTTTTCAATTCGGGGATTTCATCCAATTTGTTTTGAAATTCTTCCGGAATTTTGAATTGATCGGTCTTTTTAAAAGCCACTTTCTGACCGGACTTTTCGATCTCGATCGCTTCTTGGATATAAGATTTCAAAACCGATTTCATCTTCTTAATCTCTTTCACGTCGGTAAAACGAATCTGTCGAGCCGATTGAACGTTCTTTGTTTGTTGAACGAGAATTCCCTGCGGATCCTTCATCAAAGCGCCTTTGAAAAAAAGATAAGCGCAATATTCTTTGAATACATGGATGAGAACGACGTTGTTCTCCTCGAACGTGTAACAGGGACATCCCCATTTCAAATTCTCTTCGAGTTTGCAACCAAGAGCAATCTCCCTCATTTGAACCAGTTCTTTCTGCCAGTTTTTGTCCTTCTCGACATATTTATCAACTTTCGGATTTTTTTGAGCCATGAATTTTTCTCTGATGTGGATTGCGTTCGGCGGAAAAGAATTTGAAACGAAACGCGGCTCTTCGCCTAACCCGCGTTTGCGCCTTATCAAATTCGATAATGCGACATCGTGCGACTTGCATCCGACCGCCGTATATTATAAAAATACTATATGAAAACCTGTCATTTATTTTTTAGTCGAAGGGGAGAAGCTAATATGCTTCCGCGTTTGTGTGAGAATCGTATAAACACGGAATTTGCCCGAACGCATTTGAATCTTACGTACAAAACAATTCCGTTTCCAATTTCGAATTTCCCAAAAAAAGAGGATTGCCGCGTCTACGCGAAACCCTTGTAAAACAGGGTTTTGAAACAAATTCTTTGCCGACCCGGAACGGACCCGATTTGTTTCCACTCCCGACCCTGGCACTAACAAAAAAAGAGTGCTAATTTTTCCAAAAAAAGGATTGAACTTTTTTAACATTTTGGCACTCTAAGATTCAGATTGCCAAAAGAGGTAAAATCAAACTATGAACGAATTTAGAATCTTTGAAGACTTTCATAAGCTCCAAAACCGATTCTCGAGCTTTTGGGACCCTTTTTCCGCAAACGGTGGAAGCGCTTATCCGACTCTGAATATTCACAAAGGAGCGGACGAGATTACGATCACCGCTTTGGTTCCCGGAATCGATCCGAATTCTTTGGAAATCACCGTGAGCGGAAATCAACTTCGACTCGAAGGGGACGCTCTGGCAAACAGACCGAAGGATTCTTACGATACGAATCGTGTGGAAAGATTTCACGGAAAGTTTCGCAGAGCTCTGGAACTCCCTGCGGAAGTGGATTCGGAAAAGACCACCGCGGAATTTAAAAACGGAGTTTTGGTTCTTACACTCCCGATTCGGGAAAGCGTTAAACCGCGTAAGATCCAGATCAAAACCAACTAATAACGATAAGGAGAATAAAAATGACAAACGCAGTATTGAACAAAGAGAACCACACAACCGTGGAGAATCAACCTTCTCACGAAGTAAAAAGAACGAGAATTCTTACTCCGAGAGTGGACGTTTATTCGGACGAAGAAAACATCTATCTCTACGCGGATCTTCCCGGCGTGGAAGAAAAGGACGTTCAAGTTCAGATCGAAAAGGATCAACTCACCATCTCCGGTAAAACATCCGAGAAAGATATTTCCGGCGAGTTGAGATATTCCGAATACAGAACCGGCGAATACAAGAGATCGTTCACTCTGACCGAATCGGTTGAAGAGGAAAAAATCTCCGCGGTTTATAAGAATGGGGTTTTGAATCTGGTTCTTCCCAAAAGAAAACCTCACACGAAAAAGATAGAAGTTCGTTCCGAGTAATCGTTCCATCCGCCGGAGCCGGATCTTTCTCCAAGGTCCGCCGGCGGAACCTTACTCTTTGAAGAACTTCGTTTCTTCTTTGCCGTTCGGAACGTGGCAGACGTTATACTACCTGAAGTCTAAAACCCACACTCGAACCCCGGATCTCCGGGGATTTTTTTTGAAATCAGGATTGCGTTCCATCCGCCGACCGGGTTCCCATTCACTTATGAAAACCTTTTTCCTTCTTGTCTGTTCCAATTTTTTTATGACCTTCGCGTGGTATGGTCACTTGAAGTATTTTCACGGATGGAGTCTTCCACTTACGATTTTTTTAAGCTGGGGAATCGCCCTTTTCGAATACGTTCTTATGGTTCCCGCAAATCGGATCGGTTACGGAGAAGAAGGTTACAGCGCGTTTCAACTGAAGATTCTTCAGGAGATCATCACGATCAGCGTTTTCATTCTGTTCGCGTCCTTGGTCTTAAAGGAAAAAATAAAATGGAATCACGCCGTGAGTTTTCTTTTAATTTTAGCGGCGGTGGGATTTGCCTTTTACGATAAGAGCGGCGTTAGTTCGACTTCATCGCATCCGTAAACTCGGAAATTATTTTTAAAACGTGGGAGTTCCAACATCGATTGGAAAACGAAACCGTTCCCGACGGTCTCAAAAGGCTCCAATCGATTCTTCCGACAAACGATATCGGATCGAAAACCGCTTGCAAAACGACCGCGCCTTACATCGACAAGGCGCACAACCGGAATTAAACCGACGCAGAAGTGCGCGACAAACGATCTATAAGAATTTTCGAATATCTTTTGCGAGCGTTTTACCGTCCGTTCCTCCGGGGAACGTCGCAAGAATTCTACTTTGATCGTCCAGGACATATAGAAATACGGTATGGTCCACGGTATAACCGCCTTCGAGTTGTGGAGCGCTGACTTTTTTGGAAACCGCGCCGAACGCGGATTGAAGAGAATCCAACTTCGCCTTCTCGCCCGTCAAAGCGATCAACCCCTGCCCGGCAAACTGCTTTACATATTTTGCAAGTAGTTCCGGAGAATCTCGCTCCGGGTCCACGCTGATAAACACAGGCGTCAAATCCTTGCCGTCGTTACCGAGTTCTCGAACCGTAGCGGACATATCGAGCAAGGCACGAGAACACATATCGGGACAATGAGAAAATCCGAAATAGACGAGTTTGAGTTTTCCCGGGATTCTGCTGAGAGGGATTTCCAAGTTCTCCGTGTTTTTCAAGGTTGTGGAGGACCATTCTTCTACAAAGACCGGTTCTTGAACGGAGGATTTCGATCTCCATTCCTTCCAACCGAAAAAACCGAGCCCGATTCCGAGAAACAAAACGCCGATAAAAAGAATTCTTTCCTTCAAAACAATCTCCTAACGATTCTGAACGAATCGAAACACGTTAGACGTCACTGGATTATACCGCGACGATCCAACCCATGGCTCCGTTCTCCGCCATCTTCGTTTGATGCGGATGAAACATATATCTTCCCCGTTTCGGAAGTGTGAATTCCACAATGACCCTTTCGGTTTGTCCGAGCGTGACGACGTCCGTATGATCGTCGGGAACGAGTCTTGTTCCCGTGCGAAAAACGTCGAAGGTCTGAGCGTGTAAGTGAAAGGAAGCGACCGGTTCATACTCGCACATGTTCGCGATATAAAGACGAACCTTTTGGCCCACGGGAACCTTGATCGGATAACGATCGTAAAAACCGGCCATTCCGTTCCAAGAGAAGATATCATTCTTCCCTTTGTCTCCGAGATCCCATCCCGAAAGAATCAACATGAACTCGTGCGCGGGCGGACGACCTCCGGGAGGATCCACGATCAAACCGCCGTACAATCCTTTCGCCATATGACTCGCCAAAGGAGGAACGTGACAATGATACGGATGAAATCCGATCGGCCCCGCGGTAAGTTTATAAGTTTTTTCCCCGCCGGTGACGATCGGTTCCCAACCGTCTTCGTTCGGATCGTGACTTCCGTGAAAGTGAATGGAATGAGGATGTTCGGAATCGTTTCGAAGAGTGATCTCCATCTTCTGTCCGAGCTTCGCTCGTACCACCGGACCGGGAACGATTCCGTTAAAAGTCCAAGCCTTGACGACCGTGTTGTGCGCGACGGTCAAGGGCATCTCGACGATGCTCAAATGTTGTTTTAAAATCGGACCCGAAGAAACTTCCAAGTTCTTCAGATCCATACGATTCAAAAACGCGGGATCGGTTTGAAAGGGAGGATGAACCATACTCCCGTACGAATTGTTTCCGGGATTTCCGGGAATCGTCGCTTCTTTGTTTACGCCCACGATTCCGGGACGGACCTTACAGAGTAAACCTCCGCTTCCATCCCCATCGCCGACCGAACTGATTCCGGCTCCCGCGGCGATTCCCGCGCCGCCGATCCCGAGCCATTTGAGAAACTGCTTTCGGTTCACTTTTTTTAGAATTTAGCGACCGACGTAACGAGAATGATCAGCGCCAAAAATCCGACTCCCCCGTAAACGAGTGCGTTCTTCAACCAAGCCGGAACTTTCGATCCGCCCGCGACGAGATACGCTCCCGCTCCCACGATCGGAACCAGAAGAATCGCGCCGGTCCAAATGGAACCGGTTTTGGAATCCACGTCCGCTCTTTTTACGAGATCCGCAAGCGCCAAAGGCGCAAGAAGAGTGTAAAGAATGAACGGAAAGTAATATCCGTAAAAGTTGAAAAGTAAAGCGAAGAATCCTGGGCCGCCGATGACAGTTTGTTCCATATTGTTACTCCTATGATAATTTCTGAATATTCTAAACTTATTAACTGATTGTCTTGGTTCCGACGCCGTTCATCAAAGAGATTCCGGTGTAGGCCAATAACAGGAAGAATGCGATCAAACCTCCCCAAACCAAGGTTCTTTTAAACCAATTCGGGTAAGTGCTTTTTCCTCCGAGAAGATAAATCGCGGGACTCAGGATCGGAACCAAAGTGATCGCCAAGATCCAGGAAAGTTTTTGATTCTGTTCCAAGTCCGTTCTGTCTTTCAGATCGAACAAGGACATGGAAGTCCAGCAGATATAAATCGCGAAAGGAAGTAGGAATCCCAACCAGTGATAGAAGAACGGGAAAAGACTTCTCGGTTTTACGAGAGTGATCGCACCCGTGGTCGGCGCCGGTTTTCTCGGAACCGATTTCAAAACTTCTTCTGTTTCTTTCGGAAGAGAGATTTTGTTCAGGTCGAGGTTGAAGTCTTCGAACGCGGTCAACGCGGGTCTCACGGGTGCGTTGCTTCCGTTCGGCATATTCAACTGAGGACCTGGAATCGGTTGTTCCTTATAATTACCGGAAGGAAATCTTCCGCCCGAAGCCTGAACCATCAAACCCAAGGCGCCGAGCATCATAGAAAGATCCCCGCCCATCGGAAGCCTGATAAAGGAATTACAGCCGTTCCATTTTTCCAAGAAGGCCGGAAGTTCGGTTCTGTATTCGTTACCGGAAAAACAATTTCCCGTGCTCATCGGACCGACGAGAGCGATATCCGCTCTGCCCGAGTTATAGACGACGTTGTCCTGAACCACGTTGTTATGCGAAATCCAAAACTTCTCATCCAAGTTGGGGAGAATTACGATTCCGTTGTTTTCGTGATCGACCACGACGTTCTTGCGAATGATGTTCGAAAGACCGCCCGCGATGAGAATTCCGTTTCCGAAAGAAGGATATTCCAAGGCCGCGATCGGAGCCTTCGGGTTATTGTTGTTGTAGACTAAGTTCCCGATGATCGTGGTTTCTCTTTCGGGAGGAAGAAGTTCCCGATCCAGAGTGTTCGGAGCAAGACCGACGATATTGTTTTTCCAAACGGAACTGATGAGATACAATTCTCCGCCTGAGTTCGTTCCGGAATAACCGAGTGCGTTGTGTTCCGAAACCACGTCGTAAAGAATCGCCTTACAAGGATAACATTGACCGATGTAAATTCCCGAGTCGGGCGAACCGGAAGCGTACGTATGTTCGATCACACCGTTCATGGAATCGAACGCGTAAACTCCGTAATCCCCGTTGTTGTGTGCGGTAAGATAAGAACCTCGAAAGCCCTTCACGCCGGTCCAATAAAAACCGTTCAACGTCGCGTTTCTCGCGGTCATGTTTTCGATCACAACCCCGTCCGCCGCGACAACCATGATACCGTTTCCTCTTTGAAACTGACCGTCGATGATCACCTTGTTCCGATCCACACCGCGAATCGTGATCGAAGGAGTCGTAACGGTGACTTCTTCCAAGTAAACGCCTTCGCTGATAAGAATCAAATCACCCGGATTCGCGGCGTCCACCGCGTTCTGAATCGTGGGATATTGGGAAGGAACCTTGCGTGTGGTTCCCGAAAATTGCGAAACATTCTTCCAGGATTTTCCCGCTTTTGCGGCCGGATTGTAAGGAACGTTTCCTACGACAACGTCCCCCACCATTCCGCTTTTGCCGTCGGGCGTCGCGTGAAAGGAACAGAAGTAAGGGAAAACGCCTTCTTTCGGAAAAGTCACCTTGGTTTTAGAACCGCGGGGCATAACGATATTCCCGAAAGACTTTTCGGTGGACCAATTCTTGTCCACGGCGACCGCGTTATGCGGATTGTTCCCCGAATTGACGAATTCGACGATTCCACCGACGGGAATTTTCTGCATAGGAGGAGAGAAAGAATTATCGATCATCAAGACGTGAGCGAAACCTTCGATCTCGTCCTTCTTTTCCCCGGAGCAGGCGGAAACGAGAACCCCTAACGTAACTCCGACCAGTAAAAGAGCGAATAGATAGGGAACTTTTTTGATTTCGAAACCTGGTTTTTTCATTTTTGATTGAACCCCCGGGTTTTCCGGAATTTTATTGTATACTTAATCTGAGGTTGGATGGGAAATGGAATGCTCATTTGTGTTCAGATTCAAAAAGGTTGCAAGGTAAAAACAATCCTTATCGATCTATAAATGGCTCCATATCTCTCTATTCAGAATAATGAGCATTTGCTCACATATTTAAAAAAACTCAAGACAAAAATTCAATGAGAGAGATTTTTCCAGAATCGAATTCGAACGTTCGTTATCTTTCAAAGAAAGAGAATCGATTGTTCAGGGATTGACGGAACGCCGATGGCCCTTTTTTCCCAAATCAAAGATCTTTTCAAAGTCCCTTCGCCGAATTCTACACATCCGAACGCCTGGAAACGAAATATCATCCAGGTTCTTTTGATCCTCGCCGCTTGTTTCGGTTTCGTCATTTATATCCCGAGCGTTTATTTGGCTTGGACACAAGGTCTCGGAGAAGTCGTCATCGTCGACACGCTCGCCCTTCTCCTCATTTGGTTTTTGCTTTTACTTCCAAGTCGTTATTACAAATCCAAATCCTATTTTTTACTGGCGCTCGTCTTCATCATGGGTTGTCTTCTTTATACGAAGATCGGACTCGGGGGCGCGGGAATTCTTTGGTTCTTTTTGATCCCCGTCTTCTGCGGAATTTTTCTAAGTCCAACGCTCGCTCTTTGGGGTTGGGTGATCGCTTCGGTCTGCGTGTTTGGCGGAGTATTGCTCGTAAACTATAAGATCTGGATCGGAAACGAGACGGGATTTCAGATTTTGGTCGTAGGCGCGAACTTCACCTTCCTTTGCGGAATTCTCACCTTTTCGGTGATCTCGATCTTAAGAGGACTTGCGGAAGGAATCCGAAAACAAAAACAACTCATTCTTCTGCAAAGAAAAACGAACCGCGAACTCCAAACCGAGGTTTCGATCCGCAGAGCGACCGAAACAAAACTGACCGAATCGTTAAACGACAAGGAAACCCTTTTTCGGGAAATTCAACACAGGGTTAAAAACAATATTCAACTCATCCTTGCGATGATGACCCTCGAACAGGAAAAGACGAAATCCGAACCCGCAAAACGAGCGATCTCATCGGCGATGAACCGGATTCAATCCATGGCGATGGTTCAGGATTATCTGTTTCATAAGAATTCTTACAAGGTAATTCACGCAAAGGATTATCTCAATTCTCTCGTAAATCATCTGTTCGTTTCCTACGGTCCGAGCGACGGAAGAATACAATCGGATTGTAATATAGAAGAAATTTTTCTTCCGATGGAAAAGGCGATCCCCTGCGGTTTGATCGTAAACGAACTTCTTTCCAATTCCTTCAAACACGCGTTTCCGGAAAACCGAAAGGGAAAAATCACTACCTTCTTTCAAAAATCGGCTTCCGGTTATTTGATCTTGGAAGTGGGAGACGACGGAATCGGCCAAGGATCTCCGGACAAGGACCCCGAAGAAGGAAGCTCCCTCGGACTCAGTCTTATCGAAGCTCTTTGTATGCAGTTAAGGGGAGAATTGGAAGTGGAAAAAGAAAACGGGTTTCGGGTGAGAATCCGCTTTTTTCCTTAATAGAAACATTCCATTTTTGGAATATTCAAAATTTAAGTTTTTGTTTCCGCCTTTGATCTCGGGCGTTTTTTATTCGGGAAAGGATTCGAAACAAAGGGTTCTTTCCTTCATAAAAGAATGAAACTGTTTATGCCCGGCGCATTCCTCTTCGGAACTTACGAAATAATCGTAACCGCCCCCGGCCATTTTAATTCGACAACAACCTTGCACCGGCGGCTTGGACGAGGTTTCCAAACCTCTTTCCGATTCCTTTTTTTCCGTTTCCTTAGCGAAAAGAGTTCCGCACAGGATCAAAATCAGTAAAACTCCGAGACAATTTTTGAGTTCGAATCTTCTCTTCATCGTTTACAAACCTTCACAAATCTATGTTCACGATATCGGCCCATTTTACGCAAATAAAATCGAGCTTCTTCGATAAATTAAATTGCAATTATAATTTCTTTACTAATACTGAAAGATTAGTTTTGATTTACAGGAACTTTATTCTTATGAAATTTTTTGCCCATCTTCGAAGGACGTTATCCCTTTCGAAAATTCTTTTTTTATTTTCGGTCCTCGTTTTTACCGATTCGATTTTCGGAGAGACCATTCTTTTTAAATCTGGAGAACGCGCATACGCGACCGTAATCGACCAAGACCCCGAAACGGTCACGATCATCAAGGAAGGAAAACGGGAAAGATTAGGAAAATCTAAAATTCTCAAGATCATCTTCAAGGAAATCCGGGACGAACAGGAAATCGCCAAAATCATCGAAGCCGAAAAAAAGAAACTGAACAAAGAAGGCAAAAAAAGCGATAAGGAAGAACAACTCGATACGATCTATCTGGAGCAAATGATCAAGGAGAACAGTTATAAGATCGTTCAAAAACGTTTGGCTCTGATGGAAAAATATCTCGAGGAACGGGACGGAGACTGGGAACGTTATATCTCCGCCAAAAGAAATCCCTGGGAACCGGTTTGGAAATCGGCGATCCTTCCGGGTTGGGGTCACAGTCTTATGAAGCAGGAAGGTTGGAGTTCCACCTATTCCACGCTATTTTTCGTTTCCCTGATTTCGTATGTGGGTTTGGACGCGGCCGAAAAGGACAGGGCTAGCGCGTACAACAAAAAGATCGAAAAGATTCTGGAGAATCAATTCACCGCGGGTTTGATCCCGAGTTCCAGTCTTCCGGCCGGAGTTCTGGATCAGTACAATCAGATCAATACATTCAAAAACTTGAATTCTCTCAATTCCATCCGTTCGGACGAATCGAGTTATAAACACGCAAAACACGCCGCAGCCGGAGTCGCGATCGGAATCTATCTGATTCAGTTGACCCATTCTTACTTTACGGGAAAAACCTGGGCGCAGAACAACGTGATTCAATCTCCAACGGGTGAAACCGTTTCGGAAGGTTTCGGAATTCGCGGAAATCCTTTGGTTTATAAGGAAATCGCCGGCGGAGCCAAAAGTGTGGACGTGGGCGGTCAGGTGATGTATTCTTTATTTTTCTAATTTAGAAAAATAGAATATAGTGAAAATAAAAAACCGGTCGATCGCGCGCGAATCAGACCGGTTTTCTTTTTTTGTTCAGGCTCTTGAACTCGAACTCCGAGCCTCGAACTCGAAACGGTTTTTGCCGATTCGAATTTCAAACGCTCTTACTCGAAATTCTTCCTCTTATTCCGGAACTTTGAATCCCTTGGAAGCCAACCATTCCTTGTTGAAAATTCTGGATTGATAACGAGCGCCCGAATCGCATAACACGGTTACGATGGTATGACCCGGACCGAGTTGTTTCGCGAGTTGAACCGCGGCGGCCACGTTGATTCCGGTGGAACCTCCGAGAAACAATCCGTCCTTGGAAAGAAGTTGATAAACGACTTTCAGACATTCCTCGTCTCCGATTCGGATCGCGTCGTCCATCGGAGCGTCTTTCATGTTTTCCGTGATTCTTCCGTTGCCGATTCCTTCGGTGAAAGAACTTCCCTCCGCGAGAACCTCTCCCTTCTTTACGAAATTATAAATTCCCGAACCGAACGGATCCGCGACCACGGTTTTGATCTTGGGATTTTTTTCCTTTAAGAATAACGAAACTCCTGCATAAGTTCCGCCCGTTCCGAGCGAAGTGATCCAAGCGTCGACTTTGCCGTCGGTTTGTTCCCAGATTTCTGGGCCCGTCGATTTGTAATGCGCTTCCCGGTTCGCGAGGTTGTCGAATTGATTGGCCCATACTGCGTTGCCCAATTCTTCCGCGATTCTTCCCGAAACCTTTACGTAGTTGTTCGGATCCTTGTAAGGAACCGCGGGAACCGTTCTTACTTCCGCGCCGAGCGTACGAAGCAGATCGATTTTTTCCTGAGACTGTGTGTCCGGAATGATGATGAGAGTTTTATATCCCTTCGAGTTGCAGATATGCGTAAGACCGATTCCCGTGTTACCGGCCGTCCCTTCGACGACGGTTCCACCGGGTTTTAGAAGTCCCTTTTTCTCCGCGTCTTCCACGATAAAAAGCGCGGCCCTATCTTTTACGGAACCGCCGGGGTTTAAGAACTCCGCCTTTCCGTAGATATTACAACCGGTTTCTTCGCTGAAACTGCGAAGCAGAATGAGCGGCGTGTTACCGACCGCGCTCGAAAAATCTTTTTTAACGTTCATAGCGCCATCTTTTTTGCGTAGAATGCTCTAATCTCTGATATGCCCTGAAACGCTTTCGTAAAAAGCGTTTCACTTGATTTGTATTTAAAAAAAATACTCCGCGAAAAACGCGGAGTATTTTTTCCTTCTTTCGAGCCGATCGAAACGGGTTCGAAAGAATATTTCTATATTTGAATGTTCTAATTTCGCTTTAACGTAAAATCGAACACGTTTCCTCGGACGCGATAACGCTTACGCGATCGTCACGTCTTTGGAAAGATAAACGTCCTGAATCGCGTTCAAAAGAGCGATTCCGTCTTTCATCGGTTTTTGGAACGCCTTTCTACCGGAGATAAGTCCCATACCGCCCGCTCTTTTGTTTACGACCGCCGCTTTGACCGCGTCGCCTAAATCGTTTTCGCCGGAGGCTCCGCCGGAATTGATCAGACCGATTTTACCCATGTAGCAGTTCGCCACTTGGTAACGCGCCATATCGATCGGGTTATCGGCCGTAAGAGTGGTGTACATTCTATCGTCCTTTTTACCGAATTTCAAATCCTTAAAGCCGCCCGCAAAAACTTCGGGAAGTTTTTGTTTAACGATGTCGGCTTGGATGGTCGCGCCTAAGTGGTTCGCTTGTCCGGTTAAGTCGGTGGCTAAGTGATAGTCTACTTTGTCCGGTTTGAATGCGTCGTTTCTGAGGTAGGCCCAAAGAATGGTTACGAGTCCGAGTTCGTGCGCTCTGTGGAACGCTTCGGAAATTTCCTGAATTTGACGGGAAGATTCGTCGGAACCGAAATAGATCGTAGCTCCGACCGCGGCTGCACCCATATCAAACGCTTGTTCCACGTTTGCAAAAAGGATTTGGTCGAACTTGTTCGGATAAGAAAGAAGTTCGTTGTGGTTGATCTTTACGATAAACGGAATTTTGTGCGCGTATTTTCTGGAAACGAGTCCCAACACGCCGAGGGTGGACGCGACCGCGTTACAACCGCCTTCGATGGCGAGTTTTACGATGTTTTCAGGATCGAAGTAAGCCGGGTTTTTCGCGAAAGAAGCGCCCGCACTGTGTTCGATTCCCTGATCGACAGGAAGAATGGAAGTAAAACCGGTTCCTGCGAGTCTTCCCGTGTTCAGGATCGACTGATAGTTTCTAAGAACCGAATTGTTTCGATCGCTTTTGGAAAGAATATCGTCTACGTAGTTTGCGCCGGGAAGGCTTAAAGATTCTTTTGGAATCGTTTTACAAGTATGGTTTAAAAGAGAATCCGCTTCTGCACCCAGGGCGGCCTTAATTTTATCGATCATTCCTTAGTTCCTTGCTCGATTTGAATGTTGAATACAGGTTTTTTCACTACACCTGGTTTTTCCATCGATTTTCATTCGCAAAATGCGAACGAAAACGGTTAAATTGAGTCCCTCATCGACTCGTTTTTGGATGCAAGGGAGAATCTAAATTCTCCCTCAAACTGGAATTTGGATGATAAAGTCCCAGCCCGAGTTCGATTTTTTGAGAAGAAGTTGTCCTCGGTTCGCCTGGAGAATCCCGTAACAAACCGAAAGTCCCATACCGATGCGTGCGTCGTTCGATCGAAAGTTTTCGAACGGCTCGAACCTGCTTTCCTCGTTGAGATTGAGTTCGACTCCGAGTTTTCCCGAAACCAAAACCTTGAGGATGGAATTCTCCCCCGCGTCCAACGCGGCTTTCAAATGAATGCGCGCCTTTTTTTGGTTTTCGGAATAGTAATACAGAATGTTGTACAAAACTTCTCGGATCTGATTCGGGCGAATCGAAACCTCGAGATCGTCCGGAATATTCTTTTCGAGTTGAATCTCTTGGGACTTTAACATCTCCGAAATCATATCTTCCACGGAACCGACGAGTTGTTTTACGTTCGTTTGCACCGGTTGTTCCGGATCTTTTCTGGAAAACAAAACGAGGTTGCGGATGATCGCCGCGATTCTTTCCCCTTGTTCGATGACAAGACGGGCGTAGTTTTTCGTGTCCGAATCTCCGCCCTTATGATTGCGAATGATATGTCCGTAGTTGATGATTCCCATCAAAGGATTGTTGATCTCGTGCGCAAGACCGGCCGCGAGTTTTTGAATCGAATCCAATCTTCTTTCGGATTGAATCACCTTTTCCATTTCGGAAATTTCTTTCTCGGAAACGGAAAGAGAGGAAAGTTCGGACAAGGTGATGATGGAACCGGCGATCGTTCCGTCTTCGTCGCGTATGGGAGAAACTCGAAACGCGACTTGAATGCGACTTCCGTTTTTACGAGTGAGCAAGGAAGGAATGTATTTCAGTTGATCCGGTTTTCCGATTCCGGTTCTGATGTTTTCACCGTCGTCGGTCGAAAGACTGAGAACCCGTTCCCCGTTCTCCCCTTGAACGTCGGAAAGGGCCCAACCCGTTAAGGCCTCCGCGGTTCGGTTCATAAATAAGATTTTTCCTTCCCGATCCAAGGAGATCGCGCCTTCGCCTATGTTTTGAATGACGTCCCTGAATTCCTTTCCTTCTTCCCTTGCTTTGCCGAAACGTTGTTGTTGTTTGAGCGCGATCTCGATCGAATTCTTAAGCGCTTGGGGTTGAAAGGGTTTGGAGATATAACCGAACATCGAAGCTTTGTCCACAGCCCGGTTGAACGTTTCTTCGTCCGCAAACGCGGTCATAAAGATAACGGGAACGTCCATTTTCTTTTGGATTCTTTCGGCGGCTTGAATCCCGTCGAGTTCTCCCTCGATGCGAATGTCCATGAGAATCAAATCCGGTTTGGTTCGCTCCGCGACTTCCAAAGCCTCGTCCGCGGTTCTCGCGGTTCCCGAAATTCTATAACCCAATTTCTGAAGAGAAACCTGAAGGTTGAACGCAATCAGCCATTCGTCGTCCACGATCAGAATCGAAGGACTGGAATTATTTTCGGAGGGATTCATTCTGAATTGCTCGACCTTGGCGAAAAAAATGTAAAAGTATACGTGAATTGAAAACCATTTTTCGATTTCAATGTAAGAATTCTAACCCGAAACGCCCGAATTCGAAAGATATTACGCGCGGACGTTGAAAAATCATTGAATCGAAATCGACGCGCCTTATTCTTTTGGCCGAGTCCGTTTTCAAAGAATTCCCGATGCGGGCTTCCAAAACGCGGGACGCCCGAACTTCTTGATTGGACGGAATTTTCCGTTTCGACCGGCGTATGAAAATTACAAATTTCCTGGACATTCTTTGAACATGGGATACATTGCAAATCATATCTCTTGAGAGGTAATTTCCTCATTCTTACCAAAATCAAAACCGAACGGAGACGGTGATGTATATAAAACAGATCCTGGCAAAAAAAGACCGAAAACTTCTTTCGGTGGAACCCGAGACCTCGGTAATGGATGCGGTCAAGTTTATGACCAAATACGATATCGGCTCGGTGATGATCTTAACGGACGGTAAACTCAAAGGAATTTTCACCGAACGGGACGTTCTCCATCTTTCGGCGGAACTGGGTCTGGATTTTTTCAAAAAATCGGTTTCGGAAGTGATGTCCACCTCTCTGACTACGATGAGTCCCGAAGACGACGTGGACGAACTTCTCGCCATTATGCTCAAAAAAAGAATCCGTCACATGCCCATCTTGGAAGAGGGAATTTTGATCGGAATCATTTCCATCGGGGACGCGGTCAAAGCCAAGATCGAAAAAACCGAAGAAGAGAATAAAAATCTCAAACAATACATGTACAACGAGAACGGATTTATCTAAAAGATCCGTTTTTTCCGATTGCAGGAAACCAAACCGGGGTCAAATTAGAAACAGACCGAATTATGAAACTGATTCTTTTTATTCTGATGACCTATCTAGTTTATCGTTTTCTTTCCCGATTTTTTACGAACCCTTCTACGCGTTCCGAACCTCAGTGGAAAACGTTTTATACGAACGTTCCCCCCACGGAACAACCTCCGCGCGAGAAAGATATTTCCGGCAAGGGTCGTGTGATCGATTCCGCTTCGTTGGGAGAAAAATGAAATATTTCGCTTCGCGGATTTCTTGGTTTTTTCGCGTTCTCGCCTTCGGATTGTTATTCGTTTCGGCGACCGCCTGTTTCAAACCTACGGGAGAATTCGGCTGGGCCCTCCTCGACGAAGAGAAATTCGACGTTCTTGAAAAGAAAATCATGACCGTCGGAGAATATACGATCACAAGGGAGAATCTGATTTTTTCCGACGACAAAACGATCCGTTATATTTATCGATTTTCCAGATCCGTTCCCGAAACCGCGGAAACCTACGTGAGTTTGAGCCGTTTTCAACTCGGATACAACGAGATGGACGTTCTTAGAAAAAGACCGAACCCGGTTTCAAAAACCATCGAAGGTTCCTTTCAGGGTTTGAGTCCCGGAAAATATCTTTTGAAAGTGGCCTACGAAGGGGACGTGATCGACGAGGTGGAATTTTTGGTCCGCTCCGCGCAGACTCCGTATATGGAGGATTCCCCCTCTTCCCCCGCGGACGACGACATCGAAAAAGCGATGAAGTAAATAGAAACGGATCGCGGCGTTCCGGAGATCTATTCAAATATTATAAAATTCTAAACTAAAGCGGTTCTCGTTTGATTCCGTCTTCGAGAATCTTGTTGATCCGATCTATGTTTTTCAAAGAAAGATTGATTTCGATCGGGTTTCCGATCTTCACGATGTCCTCGTAGATTTTTCTCGCGGAAAGAAAATCCTTTTCCTCTTCCAAAAGAACTGATAATTTTTTCATCGCAAGAGTCACCGGTGTGGAATTCAATTTGGTTCTCGCCACTCCGAGACGGCTCGTGGATTCCTGAAAATCCAAATCCTTGAGACGGTATTGGGCCATGACGGAATCGTCCGTTCTTTCCAAAAGATTTCTTTTGATCGCGAGCGTTTCCTTTTTGAGGGCCGCGTTTTTGATTTCTTCGTTTTTGTAAATTTCGCGAAGTCTTTCATAGGATTTGATCGCCGAGTTTAGGGAGAATTTTTCCTCTTGGCGCTTTCTATGATACGCGTATAACTTCGAAGTTCCGTATTCCGCGAGAAATTCCTGACGATTCAATTCGCAGACATCCGCAAAGGAAAGATTGGAAGTTTCGGGGTTCGGTTTTTCCTTCAACCAAATTCCGTAATACAAGGCAGCGCGTTCCAAGTCCCCGGTTCTGTTTTCAAAAAAGGAACCGAGTTCGTATGTGAACGGAATTTTCTTTTTGGAATCGGTTTCCGCCTTGTAATAGAGTTCGTAAAAGGAAGAAGCCAAAACGTTTTGTTTCAATTCGGTATAAAGAGAAGCGATCGAAAAATAAACTTCGGCGAGTTTCGATTCTTCCGTTTTTTCGGCGCGTGCGAGATCCAAATACTTTTTATAAAAGTCGATCGCCTTCGCTTTTTTACCAGAAGACTTGAGTTCCTTGGCGAGATCCAAAACCGGTTCCTTCATCGTAGGATCGAGTTTGCTCGCCAATTCCCAGAGCGCGGCGGTCGCGTAAAAGTCCGTATTGCGTTTATAATCGAAAAGAACAAAGATCCCGGTTCCGGCGATTCCCAAGTTGTTTACGACTTTCAGTCTTTCTTTGTTTTCGTTCTCCGCTTGTTTAACGAGATTCGCCAGATAATAAACGACTTCGGCGTCTTCTTTGGATTTTTTCTTTCGGAAGTTTTCATACGAACCCGATTTGGAATCGTCGTATTCCTTTTGTTTATTCTTCAGATCGTTTTCCGATTGGGAAATTCTTTCCTTAAACGCGGGAAGTTCGCCTGCGTTTAACGTTCTTTCCGTCGTTTGTCCGTTTTGCCCGCGTTCGGTGATTTTCGTTTCCCTTCCTCGAACGAGATTCGCTTCGAAAAGATGAAAGAAGTCCTTGGAATCCTTCAAATCCTTTTTCGATTTTTCCAAATTCTCCAAAGAACGTTTGTGGGAAAGAGCCGCTTGTTTTTCGGAAGGATCGAAAATTTCGACGAGTCTTCTTTCGTCCAAAAATTCCTCTTCCGAATGGGAAAAGTCGCGATAACGAAGAGCGGCTAACGCGGATTCGACGGCCTTCGCGTTTTGTTTTTTCTTGTCGTATTCCCTGGAAAGAAGCATGTGAAGATCGAACAAAATCGGAGAATCCCTCATCATACCGGAAGGCGTGAGTTTTGAGAACATGTTTAGAATCAGAAGACGGATCGTGTTTCGGTTGGTCTTCTCGTCGAAGATCTTACCGAGTCTTTTTTCCTCTTCGATTCTTCTCGAGTCGATAAACTGGGAATAATATTGTCCGAGTACTTTTTGGATTTCGGAAATCGCATCCTTGGAAGGATCTTGGAGGGATTGTTTGAGATCGTTTAAGTTTTGTTCGGTGATTTTTACCGAAGGAGGATCGTATAAATTTTTGGAATCGTATCTTCGATCCTGTTCGTCCGCAGAAATAGAAAATGCCCCGGCAAACGCGAGGCATACGAAAAAAAGAATTCCGAAAACGTTTGGGAGAAAGGAATTTAAAAAGCCGAACCGGCTTTGGACAAAACCGAAAGCGCGTTCAAAGAAAAACTTCGGAAGCCGACCGATTCCATCGGAAACGTTTCGATCGGGTCTTCGATTTCGAGAATTTCTTTTTTCATCCGACATTGCTTCCTAGTTCGGCCAATTCTTCCGATCCCAAAATCTTTTCCACGTCTATGATTATGATAAATCGATCGTCTTTCTTTCCGATTCCGGTGATATATCTTCCCGAAATTCCTTTGACCGAAGGAGGCGGAGGATTGATGGATTCCGGCGGAAACAAAACCACGTTCGCCACCTTGTCCACGATGATTCCCACGGATTGTCCGTTGACCTTGACTACGATCGCACGATCGTATTCCACTTCCCCGTCTCTGGGAACGGTGAGTTTGACGGCAAGATCCACCATCTTGACCACCTTACCCCGGATATCCATGATCCCCGCAAAATAACTTTTTGCTTTGGGAATTCGGATTAAATTGCTGATCTTGATGATCTCGTCCACGAGAGAAATCGGAATCGCGTATTCCTCGTCTCCCAGACTGAAAAGAATGTATTGGTGGTCGATTTCGGATGACATGATTTACCTCAATACCGGGTATATCCGACGTAGTAAAAGTAAGATCCAAGACTCATAAAGAGAAGGACTTTTACGAAGAGCGGATTTCTTTTTCTCAGCATCCAGTCTAAACCGCCAAAAAGCAAACCGAAAACGGCGAGCGAAAATCCGAGCAGATAGAAATCGACGTATGCGTAATAAATTCCGATCGCGGAACAAGCTCCGAGACAAAGATCCTGAAACTCGCTCCAAAATCTTTGTTTAACCCGAACGATCCAAGGTTCTTTGTATTCGCGGTTTCGGGAGAATAGTCGTTGCCAAAAAGTTTTCTCGCGATTGATTCCGAAGATATGATCGTAACGGCTGGAAGTTTCCCAAGGTCGGGGCGCTCTTTCTTCCACATGACCGAGAGGTTGTTTTGAAATTCCGTAAAGACCGCCGAGCGTGTTTAAAAGGTCAGCGTCCGGTAAACAGGAGAATACTTCCTGAAACGGTGCGAGTTTCGCGTAGATGGGAACCATTCTCCCGCTCGAAAGATCCTTCTCTTGGATCACTTCGCCGTCCTTAACGGTTGCGATATAAATCTTTCCGTTTTCTCCCGCGATTTCGAGAGTCAAACGAACCTTTTTTTCGTGAAAGTTGAGATCCGCCTGGAGAATGTCTCCGGATGGGGTTGTGGCGGAATAAGATTTTGTATAACCTCTCGCAGGAGGTGTTTCTTTTTTCCACCACCTGCGAAAAATGGAATAATCCTGAAATGAGCCCATACCGATTGTATCGGTCGATTCGGAAATGGGCTTAACAGTCCTATGATGTCTCTAGCTTGATTCCGGGACGAACGCCCGGAGAAGGAAGGAGGATCTACGGATTACTTTTTCTTCTTATGTCTGTTCGCTCTTCTCTTTTTCTTTCTTTTGTGAGTAGCGATCTTTCTGCGCTTTCTTTTCTTACCTGAAGGCATTCAGAACTCCTTAGATTTCCTTCCTGTCAGAAAACTATTCCGTGTACTTTTGTAAAGTTTTATTTTTACGAAGTTCCGCGACTAGGTTTTTGATATCGCCTACTCCCGATTTCGTACTGATAAACAAAACGTCTTCCTCTTCGACCACGATCAAATCGTTCACACCGAGAACGGCGGTGAATTCTTTTCTCGTCTGAGTGATGTTGCCGGAGGATTTGTGAAAGAGAATCGTCTTTCCCATATGTCTGTTTCCGTTTGTGTCGCCGGGCATCACTCTTTCCAAAGAGGTCCAAGAACCCACGTCGTCCCAACCGAAACTCGCTTCCACCATTCTGATCCGGGAACTTTTTTCCATGATCGCTATATCGACCGGATCGGAAGGAATGATCTTAAACGCGGCGGATAATTCTCCCGCTTTTTTAAAAGGAAATCTTTCTTCGAGAGGACCGAGAATCTTCGGAGAATACGCTTTAAATTCTTCTAATATTGTCGAAGTCTTCCAAAGAAAGATTCCTGGGTTCCAGTAGAAATTCTTTTTCTTGATATACTTCAACGCGGTCTTTACGTCCGGTTTTTCGTAAAACGATTTCACCGCAAAACATCCGTCAGTCGCCTTTCCCGCTTCGATATAACCGTAGCCGACCTCGGGACGATTCGGTTTGATCCCGAGAAGCACAAGATGATTCTCCGCTTGTTCCAGCGCTTTGGAAATCGTTTTGGTAAATTCTTTTACCGGATTGATCCATGCGTCAGCGGACAACACGACCTGAGTCGGATCTCCGTATTTTTCGCGGAAATACAAGGAAGCGAGCGCGATGATGGGCGCGGTGTTTTTTCCTTCGGGTTCTATGACGAAATTCTTTTCGGGAAAATTCTTTTCCTGAGCGAGAATGGATTTTTTCAAGCTCGCGTTGGTTCCGATATAAATGCGATCGATCGAGGTGATCGTAAGCGCGCGTTCCAAGGTTTCTTTCAGAAGCGTTTTATTGGAATATACTTTCTGAAGTTGTTTCGGTGTGGATACTCTGGAACGGGGCCAAAAACGTTCTCCTTTGCCCCCCGCCATAATGAGTACGACCGGCTTATCCTGTTTCATTCTACCTCTTTGGGTCTCTTAACGTTTCCGTTTTTTTTCTTTTTCGAAGACGGGATTTCTCCCAGTATCATTTCCGATGGAAGCAGAACCACTTCCACATTGTCCGATAAACTCTCATACAAAAGGAACTCCCTCATGTCGGGGTTTTTGGTCACGAAGTCCTTCGTTCTTTCCAAACGTTTGAGAAGAGCCGACGTTTTCGCGTCGTCTTCGATCTTATGCGCTTCGGCCCTTCCGAGCGCGGCGACCAGATCCGTTTTTCTTTGTAAAAGAAGGGTTTGATTTCTATAAACGCCCGTGATCAGAGCGGGTTCGGGAACCTGCAGGTCGAGAATTCTTAGATTCAAAGTTTTGAATGTTTTTTCGTCCGCGAGTACGTCCGCGGAGAAGTTCGTTCTTAAATAGGAATCCAGATTGGATTTTAACGTATTCGGGTTCGTTATAAATTCTTCGGTCTTTTTGCGAAGAATAGAATACAATATTTTACTAATATACGAGTCGATCTGTTCCTGGCGAACGCCGGACGCTTCCAGCAACTCGGGAACCTTGTTCGGTTCGAGAGAATATCGTACTTCGAGTCTGACCTTGATCTTTCCTTCCGGGGAACTTTCAGGAAACATTCCGGAGGAAAGATCCACGTTTATGTTCGAGGTGGAAACTCTGGAACCGATCTGAAAACGGGAGACGGAATACTTCCAAGGAAGGGTGGTTTTCCATTCGAAAACATAACCCGGCCCCGATGTGTATTCCAATATTTCTTCGGAACCGTCGATGACAAGAAGGGACTCTCCCTCTTTGAGAGGGTGAACGCAAAAATAAAGAAGAGCCGCGAACGATCCCGGAATCAGAATCCAGAATAACTTAGTCCAAAATCGCATTATCCTTGCGCTGCGTCTTTGGTTTCCTCGGTATAAAGTTTGATGATCTTAGCGGGAATGATCGTAGAGATCGCGTGTTTATAAACGAGACTTTGTTTATTTTCCTGCTCAAGCACAATCGTGAAATTATCGAAACTTACTACCTTACCTTTCAAAGGAACCCCGTTCAAAAGATAAATCGTAAGATCCAATTTATCCTTACGGGCAGTGTTTAAGAGTTGGTCCTGTATATTGTTTTTAGCAGACATCTTTTTTTGTTTCCGTTACTTTATATGTTTGATATGTTCCAGCGCCTCGGACCGATCCATCGGTTGTAAGTATGTTTCCTTACGAAACCAAGTGACCTGCCTTTTGGCGTAATTCCTATGAGACTGGCTTAAATCCGCAAGGAATGTCTCTACATTGGAGTTTCCTTTTTTATTTTCAAGTGCAAAATTATAGCCTAAGGATTTGAGACCGGGACAAGTTTCTCCGTATCGTTCTCGGATCGTCCAAGCCTCTTCCGCCATTCCGTGTTCGATCATCTGTTTGGCTCTCAGATTGATTCTTTCATAAAGTTCTTTCCGATCCAGATCCAAAAAAACTCCCAGACGAATCTCCAAATCGTAATTGTGAACGGCGGAAGTTTTCGGATCGATCTTCAAGCGGGACCATTTTTCTCCCATCAGATTCACTTCCAAGGCTCGGCCCAGTCTGTAATCGTCTCCGGGAAATATTTTTTCCAATGAATCGGGATCCAATTCCTTTAAAAGAATCCGTTTTTCTTCCATGCTCAGGGAAAGAACTTTTTCCCGAACGGAATCTTCGATGTTCGGAACCGGAAACATTCCGAACAAAAAGGCTTTGAGATAAAAACCCGTTCCCGCCGTGAACACTGGAATTTTATTTCGATTCAAAACGTCTCGAAGCGCTTCTTCGGCGAGACGATTGTAAAGACCGGCGTCCACGTTTTCGGAGGGGGAAAGAATTTCGACAAGATGATGCCGGATCGTTTCCTGTTGCTCCTTTGTGGGAGCGGCGGTTCCGATCGGCATTTCTTTGTAGATTTGTCTGGAGTCGAAGGAAAGAATTTCGAACCGGGTCGAATCGAGTTCCGTGATGAGAGAGGTTTTACCCGCTCCGGTCGGAGCGGCAAGAATCAAAATCGGATCAGCCAAGGAAGAGATTACTCTTCGGCTTGTTCATCCGCGTCGTCTTCTTCTTCCAAAGCCTCTTCCAGAGGTTCTTCGGTGAATTCCATATCCTCGTCTTCCACCAAGTTTTCTTCGTCGATTACTTCCTCTTCTTCCACCACTCTCGGACGAACGGTTCGAGTGCGCGTAACGGGACGTTTATTCTGATCGGCTCCGCATTTAGGGCAGATCTTTTCTTCTTTGTTGAGGTCGTAAAATTTGGTCGAGCAGGTATGACAGGTCCACTTTTTTCCAAGAGGATTGAGGGCCACACCCTTGGAAGCGGAAGGTTTTTTAGCTCCCGAGGACTTTGCGGAAGGACTCGAAAGAGCCTTTTTGATGATTTCTTCTTTCTTTTTTGCCGAAGCGTTCGCTTTTTTAGGCGCAGCTTTTTTCGCCGTCGCCTTTTTCTTAGCCGCGGCCGAGGCAGTTTTTTTGGATGTAGTCTTTTTACCAGTTGCCATCGGAATTGACCATGCTCTGCGAGAGGTATTCACGTTCAAGCAGAAATAAATATTAATCTCCGTCTCGAAAGACGGGCGCAAACCCTAACCGATTTCCAAAAAAAATGCAAGGAAAGAATCGTAGTATTTTCCATTTTTTTTCGGATTCCCAGAAAAACCGAAAATTTTCTTCTTAGAAAAAGAACTAAGAACCTGCGGAGCGAAATCTTTGAAAATCAAACTGAGCGTAAACATCAATAAAGTCGCAACCCTTCGAAATTCGAGAGGCGGGAATATTCCGGATCTTTTGTATTTTGCCGATCTCGTTCTGAAAGCCGGGGCTCAGGGAATCACGGTGCATCCGAGAGAAGACGAAAGACATATCCGCAAAGACGACGTGTTCGCTCTGAAAGAATTTATCGATTCCTACAACCGAAAAAATCAAACCGAAATCGAATACAATATCGAAGGAGAACCCTCCCCTCGTTTTTTGGATTTGGTTTTAAAAACGAAACCGGATCAGGCTACCTTGGTTCCGGTGACTCCGGGTGAAATCACTTCGGATCACGGATTCGATTTCGAAAAGGACATGGACGTTCTTCAAGAATATTCTAAAATTCTAAAAAAGGAAAAAATACGCGTTGCTCTTTTTGTGGAAACCGATCTGAAAAATCTAAAACTCGCGTCCCGATCCGGGGCCGATCGTGTGGAATTTTATACCGGTCCGTTCGCGGAAGAATTCGATCGTTCTCCTTCCGCCGGAAAAGAATGTTTTGAAAACCGTTTTGTTCCCGCGGCGCAAGAAATTCTCGGCCAAAAAATGGGAATCAACGCAGGTCACGACTTGGATCATTGGAATCTAAAAGTTTTTTCCAAACTCCCCGGTCTTCAGGAAGTTTCCATCGGTCACAGATTGATTTCCAGAGCGCTCGAAACCGGAATCGATCGAAGCGTTAAGGAGTATCTTCAAGCTCTTTTGTGAGATGACGGAATCCTTCGAAGTTCGGATCTCCTTGGATCAGATAAAACGCCGCTTTTTTGAGATGAACCGCGAGATTTTTCGCGTGTTGACTTTTTTGGGAAATCGTTTCCAGACTTTGTTTGAATTTCTTTAGATGTTCCGCGGCTTGGATTTTATTTTTGGATCGTACGGATTGTCTGAATTCTTTCCAAGCGCGGGTGACTTCCTGGTTCGGAGTTTGCATCTTTTCAAGAGTTTGTTTTCGTACGACTCCGGTCACGTCCCAGACTTCTTTGTAGGGATGTGAATTCTCCAGAAATTTATAATATTCTTTCGTATAGTTGATCTCGTTCGGTTTTACTTGGACGAGGACTTCGGCTTCTCCCACACATTCGGAAAAGATCCCCTTTTTCAAGGATTCTCTTCCGATTTCCTTTAAGTCCGCGAGAACGATCAGATCCGCGAGGGTTTCGTTCTTTTTTCCCGCCTTGCAGTTTTTGATCGCTCTGAAATATCTTTTTTCCACTTCGTCCGAGGAAAGGGTTTCGCCTTGTTCCAGTTCCAAATAATAAGCGACTTGGAAAACCTGATCCCGATACAAGGTGTCGCTCGGATCGGCCTTTCTCGCTCGGAGCGCGTATTCGAGAGCCTCGGGATAATTTTTAGAAGAAGACAAAAGTACGGAAAGATTGTAACAGGACAAGGCGCGTTCGGGATGTAAGGATCGGCAACTGGAGCGTAAGAGTTTGATCGCGGATTCTCTTTCTTCGGGTGTTCCGTAAAATTCCAAAATGGCCTGTTCTTGAATCATTTCGAGCGCGAATCTTCCCGAGCCGGGCATGGAAACCGTAGAACAAGAGAAAACGAAAATCAAGAGAACCGAGATGAAACTTCCGCCCCAAAGAGATTGACACTTTGAGATTTGAATAGAGAATGAACCGAAAATTTCCTGAAATCTGAGGGACACGAGTTTGAAAAAAGGATCTGCCGCTCTTTCGTTGTTACTTTCCACTCTTTTGACCATTTTTATCCTGTACTGCGAGCCTACATCCGGCAAATCTCCGGTCAAGGCGGACTTTACTCTCAAGGATTTCGATAACGTGGTCGGCACCGTGTCCCGGTATTACATCGATAAAAACATCGATAAGAACCGCGCCTACCGCGAAGCCGCAATCTACGCTCTTTTATCCCTTCCGCATTCCATCTATCTCTATCCCGAAAGTTATTTCAAGGAAAGAGAGAAATACGAAGAGAAGGACGAAATCTTTCCCGGTAAAACCTTCAAAATTTCCGCGGACGATTCGTTCGTTCTTTTCGATCCGGATTATACCGAAGTCGAAAAAATCCGCGATCGCAAGTTGAAGGAAGACGCGAATAAAGCCAAGGTCAACGACGACGAGGTCAAAAAAATCGTGGAACGGGAAAAGGTTCGTAAGAACGTTCTTTCCTCCAAATGGGAACAAACCGGTTTTAGTAAAAAAGATTTCGACCGAATTCTCGCGTATATCGAAACCAATCTGGATAAGTATAAGGATTCTCCGCTGAAAGATCCTTTCGGCGAATCGGAGGAGAAATCCAAAGAACCGTTTACGATGAACGACGTTATGCTCGCGGCGGCCAACGGTTATCTTTCTTCCCTCGATCCTCATAGCAACGTTTTCTTAAGATCCGCTTGGGAAGAATCCATGGCGAAGATCCAAGACGGAAGTTTCGAAGGAATCGGTGCGATTCTTTCGGGCGGAGGCAACCGTGAAGTTGTCGTTGAAAATCCTCTCGAAGGAAGACCCGCTGTCAACGCCGGAATTCGTTCGGGCGACGTGATCCTCGCCGTCGACGGAAAGTCGATCAAAGGAATTCTTCTGGACAAGGTCGTGGAAAAGATCAAAGGAAAAAAAGGTTCCAAGGTCGTGCTTACCATCCAGAGAAAGGGAGTTCCGGGAACTCTGAACATCGAAGTCGTACGAGATACGATCGAAATTAAAAACCTAAGCAGTAAACTGATCGAAGGTCACGAACATATCGGTTATATCAAACTCACCGGTTTCGTGAAGTCGGAAGACGGACCTTCCGTGGACCGCGAACTCGTGGACAAATATAAGGAACTCGAAAAAGAAGCGCAAGCCAAAGGAACCAAACTCAAGGCCGTGATTCTGGATCTTCGAAGCAACGCGGGCGGTTATCTGGATCTCGCGATCGACATCGCGGATATGTTCATCGAAAAGGGTTTGATCGTTTCCACAAAAAGTCCGAACCGCAGTCCCGAAGACGCGTATGCGAAGAATAAGGACATCACCAATTTACCGTTAGCCGTTTTGATCAACGCGAAGTCGGCGTCCGCTTCCGAAATCGTAGCAAGCGCGATCAAACACCACGGAAGAGGATTGATTCTCGGGGAAAGAACCTTCGGAAAAGCGACGGTTCAGAAACTGATGCCTTTGGGGAACGATTATCTGATCAAACTCACACAGGCGCGTTATTATTCTCCGTCCGGAAATACGATCCAAGTCGTCGGCGTTAAACCGGACATCGACATTTCCTCCGAAGAAGACGGAAGTTTTCCGTTCCGTTTCCGCGAAGAGAATATGTGGAACCACCTTTCCGAACTTCCCGCGGCGGCCGAGGAAAGAAGTTCTTTCGACGTGAAGAAACTCGAAGCCTGGGTTCAGAAAAACGGAAAGGCGGCCGAGTTTATCGCGGCTCATAAAAACGATCCGATCAAACCGGACTATCAACTGATTCGTTCCTTGGATTACATCGAGGCTCTGATCAACAACGCACCTAAAAAGAAATAGTATGCCCCGCATTCAAACGGACTTTTTAGTCTTAGGGAGCGGAATCACGGGCCTCTTTGCGGCCTTGAAACTTGCTCCCTACGGCTCCGTTCTCATCGTCACAAAAAAATCGGACTACGAATCCAACACCAACTACGCGCAGGGCGGAATCGCTTCCGTCTTTGCCGAAGGTGATAAACTCGAAGATCACGTCAGAGACACTCTCGAAGCCGGAGCCTGGCTCTGCGATCCGGCGGCCGTTCAGGTTCTCGTGGAAGAAGGCCCTCCTCTCGTAAAAGAACTTTTGAACTACGGGGTTCCGTTCAATCTGGAACCTTCGGGCAAATTCGATCTTTCCAGGGAAGGCGGTCACGGGAAGAATCGAATCGTACACGCTCACGACAGAACCGGACGCGAAATCGAAAAAACGCTTCTTGGAGTGGTCAAACAAAATTCGAATATTCAAATATTAGAATATCATACTTTAGTCGATCTAATCACGCCGCACCATTTGAAACAAAAAGGGCTCGTGTGTTACGGAGCGTATGTCCTTTCCAATCATACGGGGGAAGTGTTTCCGATTCTCGCCAAGGAAACCATTCTTGCGACCGGAGGAGCCGGTCAGGTTTATTCGCATACAACCAATCCGAAAATCGCGACCGGAGACGGGGTCGCGTCCGCTTACAGAGCGGGAGCTTTGATTAAGAATATGGAATTCTATCAATTCCATCCGACCGCTTTGTATCACGAAGACGGAGATTCTTTTTTGATCTCGGAAGCGGTGCGCGGAAAGGGCGCCATTCTTTTGAACAAAGACGGCGAACCTTTTATGAAACGGTATCATTCGATGGCCGATCTCGCTCCGAGAGACGTGGTCGCGCGCGCGATCGACTCGGAGATGAAAAAAAGAGGAGAAGCGCACGTCTATCTCGACATCACTCATCTTCCCTCCGATCAAATCAAAGATTCTTTCCCTTCCATCTACGAGAAGTGTAAGGAACTCGGAATCGACATCACCACCGACCGGATTCCGGTCGTGCCCGTGGCCCACTTTCTTTGCGGCGGGGTCGCTTCCGATTTGGAAGGAAGAACCACGATTCCGAATCTATCCACGGCCGGAGAAACCGCGTGCACCGGAGTTCACGGTGGAAACCGTCTCGCGTCCAACAGTCTTTTGGAATGTTTGGTGTTCTCGAATCGGATCGCAAAAAGAATCGCAAGGGAAAAACCGAGTTTTACAAAAGCGCACGACGCGATTCCTTCTTGGAACAAGGAAGGAATGGTCAACACGGAAGAATGGGTTTTGATCTCGCACGACTTAAACGAGATCAAAAGTACGATGAGCAATTACGTGGGAATCGTTCGTTCCAATCTTCGTCTCGAAAGAGCCAAACGGAGAATGGATCTGATCTACGACGAAGTGAAGGATTATTACAATCGGACCGTAATCACGAATCCTTTGATCGAGCTGAGAAATCTCGTGATCGTCGCGGAACTGATCATTCGTTCCGCTTTGTCCCGCAAGGAAAGCAGAGGACTTCATTTTTCCACGGATTATCCGGAGGATAGAAATCCGTCCCGGCTCGATACGGAAATTCGAAACGACAAGGTTCCTCTGTAAATTCCGAAAACGCGGAAATTCAGAAAGTTCGAACGTGCGCGTTTCGCCCAAACCGCGGAACTCGCGACTCCCGCGATTCTCGCCTTTAAAAGAAGTATTTTAAGATTTTAGAATATTCTTTTTTAAGAATGTATTTCTCGAAACGTTTTTAGAACACGTGACTAAAGTTCACGAAGAGCTGTTTGTCCTCTCTGGAAACCGCGTAGTCGATCATGATGATCGTCGCCTGATTCCACGCGATTCTAAGACCCAAACCCTGGGAATATTTGTAATCCTGTAAACCGGCCTTGTGTTCGTCGTTCCATACGCGACCGAAATCCCAAAACGGAACCAGGTTCAACGCGAAATATTCGCTCCCAACGGAGAAGTCATAAAATTTCCAACGCACTTCCACGGTTCCGAAACCCATCGCGCGCCCCACAAAACGATCCTGTTTGTAACCGCGTAAAGTTCGTAGCCCCCCGAGACCGGAGACGGTGCTTTCGGTTCCCCAAAGATTTCTATATTCAAAAAACGGAACGTCCCCTTCCGAAACTCCGAAACCGAAGCGGGAAGCGAGAACCAACTTTTCGAACGTTTTCGGAAACGGACTATAAAAGAATTTAGCGTGCCCGAAATATTTCTGAAAATTAAAATCGGAACCGATCGTTTTTGTAGCCTTCTCATAAGTGGCTTCCAAGAAAACGCCCGAGTTCGGATCGGGTTCAAAGTCGCGCGTATCATAGACCAAACCGACCTTGGCCGTATTGACAAAGCCCCCGTGATAGCCGAGAATTTTTCCGGCTTCCGCGTCCTGGGTCAGTCTCGTTTTTGCGTTCGGAACCTCTCCCGAATTGCTCAGTGGGGTTCCGTCGAAAATCGGATCCACGGATTTTACGAACTTACCGTCGTTCGCCTGCACGATGTTATTCGAAAGTCGAAAACCGGTCACCACTCTCACGGTTCCGTGAAAGAAGGATCTTTCCGTACTGAAGTTCAACTGAGGAGTTTGGATCGTATAACGATTGTACATACGATCGGTTACGTTGAAGGCCGGTCCTGCCGGAATTCCCGAATACGTTCTTCCTCCGAGTTCGATTGGATCGCCCGGACCTCCGGGTCTTTGATACATGAACGTGGATTCTTGGGAACCGTACTGAGCGTTGGTCACTTGTGGACCGCCGGGTTGATTTCTTTCCTGATACGTGAGAGGTTTTAACGTCGATTCCCCCACTCCGAAATACAAGGTCGTTGGAGTGATCGTCAACAACGCGTCGGCGCGAAGTCTCCACTGGGTGTTTGCGACGTAAGGCATATCCAAACTCAGCTGGTGATACTGCGCGTTCTTTGTCGTATTAAAATATTGTGCAAAAAAACGAAGTCGATACGGAGTGTATTCGAAAAGAGGATCTGTCTTTTTACCGTTGTTGTACGCATACGCCCGAACCCCGTAACCGATTCCTTCGTTCGGATCGGAGTTGATCAAAGGAAGACCGGTCGGATACCAGCCTTCTTTTTTGTTATCCAAATCCTTTTTACACATCTGTTTTACTCTGTCGATCGTAAACGGAAGATCCTTTCGCGCCTCGGGTTTATCACAACCGGTAAAATTCTCCTGAGCCACAAGCTCCGAAGAAGAAAAAAGAAACGATGACCCAAAAAGAATGAAGAGCGAAAGGAAGGATACGACGAAGGACTTCGTATTAGCAAAAGGGTCTTTATTATTCATCATAGCAGCACCAAAAGATTACGAATTTCTAACCAATCTACTTTAGCTGTCAAACCGAATATGAGATTTCGCTCACATTTACGGTTCGATCCGATGTTCACCCAACTCTTTTGAAGATCCGATCCGCGCGTTCTCGGTTTTGAAAGGAGAAGCGCCAAATCAAAACCGCCTTCTGTCGATCAGGCGGTCTTTTTATATTTTTAGAAACTGAAGTTAGTTACTTCAGCGATTTTGTTACGGGAGATTTCTCACACAACGAACGAAGTAACGGCTCGTTTTTGCGAACGTAGTATCATCGCCGAAATGCGTAGCTCCGAAATTCACGGCGCGCGCCGTATCGACCGCGCCTTCTTTCGCCCAAGAAGACCAGTAGTAGTCTTCCACTGTATTCGGAAACTTTAATAGAAGAGCGTTCAAACTTCCCGATCCGGTCAAAGCCTTGAGCTCCGCAAAACTTGGAAGTCTCCAATCCGAACGACCCGCCGTACGATCGGATGCGCAGGAAGTGTAAGCCTCGCTGGTTCCGGTAAAACCGGGAGTTTGTCCCACGAGCACGGGAGGCAACGCGATGGTGTTACAATCGTTTAAGTTCAAGGAACAATACTGGAGCAAAGTGGCTCCGTATCTTCCGATCACGGTGGATGTGTTGTTGATTCCTTCGCAATCGTAAGTTCCGTTCTGCCCCACTCTCAAAACCTGTCCTTGAGAACAGATCTTCCACATAAGCCCAGTTACGTTATTCGAAATCGTTCCGGAAGCGGGATCGGCCACATACGGGCTGAAAAAAATCATTCCCGCAAGAAGAACCTTGGAATCCTCGTTGATAAAGCCCAGAGTCGTATCGTCCGGTTTCTCCTCGCAGTTTGCGAAAAGAGAAAGTGCGATACTGAGTATTAGAATATTCTTATATTTTTTCATGATTTCGATTTCCTCAGAAAATGTGGTTAAAGTTCATAAATATCTGTTTGTCCTCTTTGGAAACCGCGTAGTCCAACATAAGGATCGTACTTTGGTTCCATGCGATTCTAAATCCCATACCTCGGGAATATTTATAATCCTTGAGTCCCACGTTATGCTCATCGTCCCAAACACGACCGAAATCCATAAAAGGAACGAGGTTTAATGCGAAGTGTTGTCCGGCGACCGTAAAATCGAAAAACTTCCAACGCACTTCTACGTTCCCCCATCCCATCGCCTTACCGGCAAAACGATCTTGTTTGTAACCGCGTAGAGTTCTCAGACCTCCGAGACCGGTGATCCCGCCTTCGGTGGACCAAAGGTTTCTGTATTCGAAGAACGGAGCGTCCCCGTCCGTCATTCCGAAAGCTCCGCGGCCCGCGATTACCAGTTTATCAAAGGTTTTTGGAAACGGACTGTAGAATACTTTCATTTGAGTGAAATATTTCGAGTATTGAAAGTCGGAACCCAAGGACTTTGCGACCTTCTCATACGTCGCTTCCAAGAAAACGCCTCGGTTCGGATCCGGCTCCAAGTCGCGCGTATCCAATACCAAACCGAAACGGACGGAGTTTACGTTTCCTCCGTTGGCGCCGATGATTCTTCCCGCTTGCGCGTCCTCGGTCACTTTCGTCTTTCCTGCGGGAGCCAATCCCGAATTGCTGAAAGGAGTTCCATCCGTCAAAGGATCCGTACTTTTTACGAACTGACCGTCAAACGTCTTTACGATGTTCTGCGAAACGCGAAGTCCCGCAACCATCCGAACCAAACCGCCGAAAAAGATATGCTCGCCGCTGACGTTTGCCTGTGGAGAACGGATATCGTATCGGTTGTACATCCGATCCGTTACGCGAAACGCGTCGTTCGTAGGAAATCCGGAATAATTATTTCCTTGAAATTCAACGGGATCTCCGGGACCGCCGGGTCTAGTAAAATAAATGTTCTTCTCCCGATCGTGATACGTCGCGTTTCGTACGACTTCGCCGCCGGGTTGATTTCTTTCCTGATAAGAAAGAGTTTCGAGAGATTTCTCGCCGATCCCGTAGTAAAGGGTGTTCGGGTTCGTATCATAGATCAAATCCCCGCGCAATCTCCACTTGGTATCGAAGATATAGGGAGCGTCGAAGCTGACGTCCTGATACTGTCTGTTTTTGGTGGTGTTAAAATACTGAGCAAACATCCGAAAACGATAAGGAGCGTATTCGAAAAATGGATCGGACTTCTTTCCGTTGTTGATGAGGAACACCCGCACACCGTAACCCACGCCCACGTTCGGGTCGGAATTCAAAAGAGGAAGCCCTGTCGGGAACCAACCTTCTTTCTTTTTACAAATGTCTTCGGGTCTCAAACGTCTCATTTCCGAGATTTCGAACGGTAAATCCGTTCTTGGCTTTCGATTGCTATAATCGACAAACGCCAACTTGGAACAGTCCTCTTTGTCTTGCGCATAGACCGAACCCGCGGTTAAGGTCAGAGCGAACAGACAAGTTGCAATACTTACGAGTTTCAGAAATTTCTTCATGGATTTCCTGTTTCTATATTTCAGAACAAAACGGAAACGGTTCGGGGACATACTGTCAATAGGATTTTTCCAAGAATTGGGAAATACGTTAGGAAAACTAGGGTCGAATTCCAGTTATTCATAACAATTGGTATAATACCTTGGAAAAGAGGAAACATCGAATATGACGCTGCGATTCCAATCTGATTTCGTTTCATTCCCTTCTGAAATAAGATGTTTCCAAAGCGAACGCGCGTTTACCGAAGCCCGTCTCGCATCTCAAAAAATAAGGGAGAATCAAACCCGACCTAAGAAGAACGTTTTTTCAGTTTTCGATGGGCTCGTATGAATTCTTTCGGATTGAGATATCCTTTCGGGTTCCGATCGTAGCCCGGACCCGTGGGAAGAAAAAAATCCTCTCTCAACTCGAAGTGAAGATGAGGTCCGTAACGCCCGTCGGCGTCTCCGATTCTTCCGATTTTATTTCCTCTTCGGATCTTATCTCCCGAAACGACGTTCATCTTCGAAAGATGCGCGTATAAGGAATTGACCCACTTTCCGTTCGGAAGTTGATGTGTGATGATGATTACGTTTCCCCAACCCGGTCCTTCTTTTCCCGCGAACTTTACGATCCCGTGCGATACGGAATAAACAGGATCTCCGTAGTCGTTTCGTCCGGCCGCGTTCCAGTCTTCGCCGAGATGAAAATTCTTTCCAAAAGGTTGTTTGTCTATGTAACCCTTTGCGTTTGGTTTTCCAACGGGAAAATCGAATCCGTCGGAAAGATATTCCGGATGTTCGAGGAAGAATTTCTTCGCGTCTTCCAAGTCGAGTTCGTTTTGGGAATCGGATTCTCCAAGTATCGCAGAATACCTTCCTACGAAAAAATTCAGCACGATCAAAACTGATATAAAAGTGATTCGATACGTCGGTTTCATTAGGTCACTGATTCATCCGTGTAAATAATATCAGAATACGAATCCGCCGTATCTTCATTTCTACTGAATTTAGAATCGAATCGAATTGAACCGAAAAGAAAATACCTTTCTCGATGGGAGAAGAAAAAATTCATAACAAATTGTTTCATCCCAGAAAATACTTCCTAATAGTTTTACCAATCCATGAATAATTGCGGACAACGTTCCTTCTGCATTGACAAAAAAGAAACATTTGAAAAATAAACAAGTAAAACGCTATGAAACACAAATTTCTAATTTTTACGATGCTTATCTTTCTAAGTGATTCCTCGTCATCCGTATTCGGTAAAAACACCGGTTCCAAGAATTCGGATAAGAATTCAAAAGCTTTTTATTATGCGATCAGCGATGGAAACCTGAACGAGGTAAAGTCGATGATTCAGGAAGGTGCGAATGCAAATAAGGCATTCGAATTTGAAAAGAAGATTACTCCTTTGGGACTTGCAACTCTCAAAGGGCACACGGAAGTTATGAAACTTCTCATTGAAAACGGTGCAAAAGTAGACTATAAGAATAGCAAATCCGACCTTACTCCGCTGATGATCGCGACGGGAAACGAACAAGCGGATGCTCTTAAAATTCTCATTTCTAAAGGAGCGAAAGTTGATTTTAGAGAAACGAAATCAGACCTTACGGCATTGATGTACGCGGTCGAAACAAAGAAATATGGAATCGCAAAACTTTTGATTGAAAGCGGAGCGGATATTAATGCGAAATTAGACCATTACGACGCGGTGATGACTGCCGCAATAAGAGAAGACGGCGATGAAGACTTTATCGCATATCTTATCGAAAAAGGCGCGAATGTAAACGGGATCAACGACAAAGGCGGATCTCTGTTATCCAAAGCGGTCCAGTTCGGTCTTATAAAGACCGTTTCCCTCATGATTCAAAAAGGTGCGAACGTGAATTTCGGTTTGGAATCGAACGAGTTTTCTTATCCAATCGCTCTCGCCGTTTCCCATGGAAATTTAGATCTTGTAAAAATATTAATCGAAAACGGAGCGCAAATCAATGTAAAACCGGGAAGAGTAGCCCCGCTTTTACTCGCGAGCCATTCCAATCATCCGGCAATCGTCAAATACCTCGCAAAAAAAGGAGCGGACGTGAATTTTATCTCTACGGTGAACGCCGGGAATATCACGGCTCTTGAACTTGCTTGTTCCAGCAATTTCACGGAAGTCGTCGAAGAGCTTTTGGACCACGGAGCGAATCCGAATATTTCCAGTCAGAAAGATGGGCGAACTCCTTTGTTCTTTGCCGCAGTCGAAGGGAATAACGATATCATTAAGTTACTGTTAAACGAAGGCGCCGATGTTAACGTCAGATCCAAATCGGGATTTACCGCTTTGTTTGACGCGGTCGGCTTCGGAAAAATCGAAACGGTAAAACTTTTAATCAAGAAAGGAGCCGACGTAAACGTGGTAGATCTCGACGGAGATACGCCGCTCAAGGTGGCAATTCATCGTAAATTTACGGACATAGAAACTCTGTTACGGGAGAACGGGGCTAAATAATCTTTCTTATTTTAGAAATAATTTCGGATTCGCAAAGAAATATTAAAAATAATTTCCGGCGAATCCGATTTCAAAAATCGATCGAAGTCTCGATCACTGACCGAGATTCAATTTTAGAATGACGTCGTCTTGGGAAACCATACTTCCTTCCTTCGTCAAAACCTCTTCGACGGTTCCTTCACCGGGAGAAAGAATGTTGTTTTCCATCTTCATCGCTTCCACGATCGCGAGAACGGTTCCTTTTTTTACCGCGGTTCCCGGAGCCACCAGAACTCGAATCACCTTACCGGGCATCGGACTTTTGATCAAACCTCCGCTTCCCTCTTCGAGATGAATCTCTCGGTTCGAAAGAACGATCTTCGTGTTCCAACCTTTGTAGTGGATGAAGATCTGGTTTCCTTTGCGGAGAATTCTCCAGTGATTTCCAGGACCCGAAAAAAGTCCGTTGCCTTCGCTCTGAAAATTTCTGGAAATCCGAAAGTCGTGAACGGTTCCGCCTAACGTAATCGATACGGACATATCGCCGGGAGAACTGGTTCGAACACGAACGGGGATTTCTTCTTCCCTATGTTTAAATCGAAAATTTTCCTCGATCACCAGAAACCTCCCTGACCAACCGCCTCCCAGATTCCCTGGGATTTTTTCTTTTCGGAAAGGGCCGCAGCCGCAAAGGAGAACGCATCCGCTTGCACGTCCCTCTCGGGCGTATATGCGATCGAATGTTCTTCCAGAAAGTGCGTGTGAGTCAGACCTTTTTTAAATTCTTCATGGGAAAGAATTCCGGATAAGTAAAACGTATTCGTGACCGGTCCGAAGATCACCGTGGAATCGATGGATTCCCGAAGACGGGTTGCGCATTCTTCCCTGGTTTTTCCCCAAGAGATCATCTTGGCGATCATCGGATCGTAGTAGACCGTGATCTCCGATCCGGTTTCCACTCCCGTGTCCACTCTCAAAAAATCGCGATCTGGAAATTCAATATATTCTAATATACCCGTGGAAGGTAAGAAATTATTTTCGGGATCTTCCGCGTAGATACGAGCTTCGATCGCGTGACCGTTCTGCGTAAGCGCCTTTCCTCCGGTAAGATCGGAAAGTTTTTTTCCTTCCGCGACCCGGATCTGCCATTCGACAAGATCTTGTCCGGTGATGTATTCGGTCACGGGATGTTCCACTTGGAGTCTCGTATTCATTTCGAGAAAATAAAACTTTCCGTCCTTCCCGAGAATGAACTCCACGGTCCCCGCCCCAACGTATCGGATCGATTGCGCCGCTTTGACCGCGACCTGACAGATTTCGTCCCGAAGCGAAGAAGGAAGATTCGGCGCCGGAGATTCTTCGATGACTTTCTGATGTCTTCTTTGGATCGAACATTCCCGTTCGAAAAGGTGCATAACGTTTCCGTGTTTGTCTCCGAAAACCTGCACTTCGATATGACGCGGAGTTTCGATATACTTTTCGATGAACACGGTTCCGTCTCCGAAGGCCTTCTGTGCTTCCCTTTGCGCGGATTCGAGGGAGGAAAGAAACTCTTCGGGTTTGTAAACCCTCTTCATTCCTTTTCCGCCTCCTCCCGCGGTCGCCTTGATCATCAGAGGATACCCGATTCTTTCGGCTTCCTTCTGGAGAATCTTTGGATCCTGATTTTGTCCGTTGTAACCCGGAACGACCGGAACTCCGGCGGCTTCCATCTTAATCCGAGAATTGATCTTATCGCCCATCAGCTCCATGGACTCGGGACTCGGTCCGAGAAAAAGAATATTCTCTTTTTCTAATGCGTTTGCGAACTCGGTTTTTTCGGATAAAAATCCGTAGCCGGGATGCACCGCGTCCGCTTTCGTTTTACGGATCGCTTCGAGAATATTAGGAATATTTAAATAAGAAGAACCGGGGCTCGGTTCTCCGACATACACGGATTCGTCCGCGAGTTTTACGTGGGGAGAATCCTTATCCGCGTCCGAATACACGGCCACGGTTTTGATTCCCAGTTTTTTACAAGTGCGGATCACACGAACCGCGATTTCTCCGCGATTGGCGATCAAAAGTTTTGAAATCAAGAGGCTAACACCGATTCCTTTTTGGCTTCGGAAGAAAGACTCCCGTCCAAGGACTTCTTTTCTCGTTCCATCGTTTCGTGGATGAAATCCTTAAATTCTTCCCAAGTTTCGTATTTCGTTGGATCGTAGGTTCCGATCTGTTTGTAAGCGACGACAAATCCCTTCTCCAAGGTTTGATAACCGGTAAGTCCCGATTTCAAAACGACGACGACGGGGATCTTATTCTCCCAAGCGAGTTTGATCATTCCCTTTTGCATCGGTTGGATTTCTTCGCTGTAAGAATTATGACCTTCCGGATATACGATAAACGAAGCGTCGCTCAACCCTTTGAGAAGATTTCTTACGGAAACGGCAATCGTCGCGGCCTTAGAGGATTCGAAAACCTGAGAACCCATCGCCTTCATCCACCAATACGCGATCAGAGTTTTTTTGATCACTTGGTTGGCGAGATACGGTTTGTTGATCACGAGGCAATCGTATGGGAAGTCGAGTTCGTTTACGTGGTTCACAAAGATCATGTGACCTTTGGCGGGAATTTGAAATTCTCCGATTCTTAAAAAACGGGTTCCGCTCATCCAGCGAATCGCATCTCCCCAAACCGCGGAGCCTTTTAGAAAAGCGGCGTTCTTTCTTTTTTGATTTCCGATCAACGCGAAAAACAAGCCCGCGACCAAACTGGGAAACGCAAAACTGAATACGAGCGGAAGTGTGATTAAATAGGTTTTAAGAACGAGCCTACGATAAGATTTCGGAAAGCGGCCCAATCGACTTTCCATAAATTTCAATGGGTTCATCGGAAGCTATCTTCCAAAGGAATCCGTTTTTAGAAAAGCTAGTTTTCATAAAGAAAAAGCCCGCGGGTCGCGGGCTTTTTTGTTACCGAACACGATTCAGAAGTTCGTTGGAGATTATTTGTTAGCGGGAGCCTTATCTCCGATCAACTGTTTACGCTTTTCGGGATCCCATTTTAGGAAAAGTCTGTTTTTCACTTCGTCGTCGTAGATTTTTTCCAGAACGTCCACCGCGTCTCTGCGATATTCTTCCGGAATTCTTCTGTCGAACACGGGGCTCAGTCTATGATCGTATTCCAAAGTCGGGTTTTGAGAAAAGTCGTAAGTAACTCCCTGTAAAACCACCGGCTCGGAAGGACCGGCCTTTCCTTCGTCGTCTTTGATCGCTTCGGTCTTCGCGTCGCTTTTGAAAAGATAGTAGTTATCGTACGGATACTTCAACTTAAAGATATTGATCGCGTTCGCTCTTGCGTCTCTGCAAAGCTGAATCGCTGCGATGTAATGTTCGATTCTATGTTTTCTATGGCTCGGTTGAAGTTTCTGATGTTTCTCGAGATGTTTTTCGATCTTGAGTGCGTTGTTACGCGCTTCCTTAGCGAGTCCCAGAAATTTATAACCGGTTTCCATATTCTTTTCGATCGCGTATTTATTGGTTACGTAATGAAAGTCTCTCGGGTTGTACATTCTTCTTGTGAGAGGAGCTTCGCGGTCCGCGGTCATGTCCCGAACTACGAAAGAATTCTTACTCCACTCGATCGCGATATCGACGAGGTTTCTGTCTTCCGGGTTGTTCGGATTTTTTTTCTCGATCGCCGCTTTGAGAATCTCGTCCGTTCTTTCCACGTAATATTGGGAAAGTTCTTCCAGAAGCATTTCGGTTCCGAGTTGCGCTTCCAAGAATCTTCTGTAGGCGTTTACGTGGTTGTTCTCGAAGAAGTATTGAAGTCCTTCTTGATAGAGACGTTTGAGTTCCTTGTATTTTTTAATTCTGTCTCCGTCCTGCTCGGGGGTTCCGCCTTGCTGGTTGTTAGCCGGAGCCGTTCCACCCGCGTTTTGCTGATTCTGTCCGCCCGGAACTTCGCCTTTGTAGTTCCGAACGATCGGTTCAATCGCGCGGAGATAAACGAGTAGTTCCACCCTTTTTTTATAGGCCTTACTGGAGACCGCTTCCCCGAATACGGAAACGGGAAGAATGGAGATGGCAATTAATATGAGAATCAGTCGTTTCATCGGTTAACCTTTTCCAAAGTTTTTCCGGATTTAAGGCCGGACGCAACAGGAAATTAGTGCTTTTCTTCCTACTCTATCGGTTAGAATGGTGTCCGAATTGACAGCCCGTTCCTGTTTTTTTCGGGTTTTTCACAGATAAGACTATGACAGCCAGCGCACTAGCACAAGGAAAAAAGATCTCGTTCCGCGCAAAGGAAGATACGGTTTGTCCGATCTGTCACGAGGTTCATCAAAAAGAAAACATGTTTCAGGGCGGCGGCCGTTTGATCGCCGGAAAACTGACCATAGAACTCAGAAGACTTTACGAAAAGAATAAGAAATTCGGCCGTGTCAGTCCCAATGATTATGTCATCAGCGTTTGTCCCCGTTGTCTTTATTCTTCCTTTACCAAGGATTGGTCCACGTTAGACGCGGAGGAAAACGAAAAGATCCGCTCCCAATCCGATACGAGACGTTCCAATTTGGAAAAGATTCTCGGACCCTTGGATTTTTATCAGGAACGCAATTTGGTTCTTGGAGCCGCTTCCTATCTTCTCACCATAGAATGTTATCAAAACCGAAAAGTCACCGTGGCGCCGACTCCGAAAAAAGCGGTCTGCGCGGTTCGCGGGGCTTGGTATTTCGACGATCTGAACAACGACTTCCCGAACATGGGATTCGATAAGGTTCGGGATCTTCTCTATCAAAAAGCCGCGGGTTGGTACACCGACACGATGGAAATCATGCAGAGCGGATCGGAACCGGTGGATCAGGCTTCTTATCTTTTGGGTCCCGATACGGATAAGAATTGGGCCTTTGACGGAGTCATTTATCTTTCCGCTTATCTTACGATGAAGTTCAAGGATCAGCTCGCGACCGATCCCGCCGCGAAACTCAATCTTTTGGTTCGCGCAAAAAGAACCCTTTCCAGACTCTACGGTTCCGGAAAAGGGTCCAAATCAAAACCGTCCGTGATCATCGACATGGCGAAAGAACTCTACGACGAATACAACAAGCTCATCGAGGAAATGGGGGGGGAAAAATAAACTACGCCCTCCTCGTCGAATACGACGGACTTTGTTTCAACGGTTTTCAAACTCAAAAAGGTTTTCCAAGCGTTCAGGAGAATTTAGAAAAAGCCGCAAAGATTCTCCTCCAAGAAAAGATCGCAGTTGTCGGCGCCGGTAGAACGGACACGGGAGTTCACGCTCGCGGAATGATCGTGAACTTCAAAACTACCAAGGTCGTGGACAATTTCGGCAAATTCCTTTTGGGAATGAACGCGATCACCGACGGCGGAGTCGCGATTCTCAGCATGACCGAAGTCGCCGAGAACTTCGATTCCCGTTTTACCTGCACTTCGAGAGAATACGAATATCTGATTCTCAACACGAAGTATCCCAGACCCACTTGGAAAAATCGAGCCTTCTGGTATCAACATAAGATTGACGTTCCGCGCTTGGAAGCCGAACTTGAATTATTAAAAGGAGAACACGATTTTCGCAGTTTGGCGAAGGTTGCGTCCATGAAGAATCGTTCCACAGTTCGGACGATTTTGGACACGGGACTGGAACGAAGCGCCGAATTTGACGGTCTCCTGAAAGTAAGAATCCGGGCGAACGGCTTTCTTCACAATATGATTCGGATTCTTACGGGTACCCTTCTGGAAATCGCAAACGGCAAACGACAAGACACGAACGTTTTGGATATTCTTTCCTCGAAAGACAGAACGATCGCGGGTATCACTCTTCCTCCTCAGGGACTTTATTTTATCAGAGCGTATTACGATTCCAATCCGGGAATCGATTCCATGTATGCTCTGCGGGACTTTCAATAATAATCATGTTCTCCCGTTTCCGCATTTCCGCAAAACCTTCGATCCTCGTATTGCTTACGATGGTTCCGGGAATTTTATCCGCTTCTCCCTCAAAACCGGGAGTGTTCGAACTTTTAGGCGGCTATCAACCGAACCTCGGCAAAAATAAATTCTTTACCGATTTTATCCCCAGACCTTTGGCACAATCCGGAAGTTTGCCTTCGAGCGGAGTCGTTTCTAAAGAAGAGGAGGAAGCGGAAGCCGCGGCCGAAGAAGAAGACGAAAAGTCCGAAAGCTTTCACGACAATCGAAAGTCGGAGATCGGAGTTTGGCTCGGAGCTTCCAATCCCTGGCCCGGAACCGAAACTCAGAAATATTTGGACACCACCTTGGGCGGCGGATTCTTTTTTAGAATTCCCTGGCCTTGGATTTTTTATCTCGAGATGGGAGCGTATTACGCAAACTATCTTTCCGCGACGGAACGGGGATTGACTACGATTCCGGTCTATCTCGCGCTCGGTTATAAGATTCCGATCGATCTTCCGATTTCGTTTATCGTTCGTGCCGGCGGAGGAGAAGCCTTCGTAGTAGCCAGACCTTCCAACACTTCCCGTTGGGATCCGATGATGCTCATCGGTTTGGAAACGAGTTTTGTCGCCGGAAAAAAAATCAGAATCGGGATCAGAATCGATTACAATAAGATTTACGAGTCGCAGTTGGACGCTCCCGAAGAATCGAAATACTATTATGCGAGTCCTTACAGCGATTCTCGTTTGAACAACCCGAACTACTATCGGGTCGTCGATACGGAATTCTTTCAATTCGGTCTGATGGTGAGCGTGTTTTTATGAAACGATCCTATTTTCCATTCGTAATTCTACTTTCCAGTTTTCTAATGTTCTTCTGCAGGGTCGGAGACTGGCACGGAAAAGGTTCCAGCGATCCCGTGATCAGCACGCTCTTCAACCAAAGAATGCTTCTTCTCGTAAAAGGAACATACGCCACGGATAATCCGATCGGTTTCGAAGCGTATTCCGGAGGGACGGGACAAATTTATCAGGATAACGCGGGCACAGGTTTGGATCCGATTCCCGATTTGACCGGAATGCCGCTCGCGCAGAATCTTCCGATCTTTATCGACATCGGAGAAATCCGTATTTCCACGAAATACGAACAGGGTCTTTACAATCTCAGTTTGATCAAAAACGTAAAGGATACGAAAAAATTCTGGGACGATATCGCTCCGAACCGTCAGGTGTTTTGTACGATTCCTTATACTACGAACTCCAACTCCTGTCGTTTGAACGACGGAGAATTGAAGGCGATTCAATTCTTCAACGGAGAAGGAGTCGTGTATCCTTCGAACGATCCGACTTCGGCAACGGACTTGGGAGCTTTCGGAAACGGTCCCGTTCAATTCTATTATACCGGTTTGTATCTTAGAAACCTAGTGACCGCTTGGGCGACGGAACCGGGTCTTACGTTTTCCAATCTTACCTTGTTCGACAACTATCGTGTTCCCGGAATCAACATCGTTCCCCGTTTGAGCTACAAACCCGGAGCCGACGCGACTACGAAAACGATCTTCCCTCCTCTTGTGTTTCCCGCTCTTTATACGGCGGACAACGGAGACGAGGACATGATCATTCATCCCGGATTCGATCCTTATATTTTGGAAGTAAGAATCAACCTTAAGGAAAATCTAATGGTTCATTCTTACGTTTCGAGTTTGGGCGGAGTAAGAACGTTAGTCGGCGTGAGCGACTGGAAAGCGGACAGCAATCACAACGGAGAATCGGATATGGGTGGAGGTCTTTTGCTCCGCTCGAGAATCATCCGTCCCGAAATCGCGTCCAGCTTGACCGTGTTAGGCGGAACCGCTTCTACCACTCACTACTACGGAGTGTATCGTTCCGTCGAACTCGATATGGATAATAAACTTCCTTTGATGGCTTCTCCCGTGCAAGGCGCCGCTACAAAATTGAAATACATTCATCCCGGTGAATACAGACTTCGTTGTTTGGGCGATTTGGCGAGAGTGGACGGTTATCCGGAAACTGTCGTTAGAGAAACGACGTTTACGGTTCCGGATAACGCACCTCGTTCCGAGGTTCAAGTCAGCCTGAGCTGTCCTTAACGAGCGCCCCATAGAAAGCGAGCTAGTAGAATTACTGCGGAGCGTCGTAATTCTACTTCCGACGAAGTTGGAAAATAGAGCACTGGTCTTGTAGGAACTCCTACAATCCTTCTGTAAAAAATGCGCCCCACCCTGTTTTTGGGAGGTGGGGTGAGGTGGTGGGAAGAATCCGGAAATTTTCCTTTAACAAAAAATTCAACGATTGTAAAGTAGAATTTCCACGCTCGAGCTTTGTCGGAACTCCGACAAAATCTTACTTTAAAATTTCGTCTTGACGTCCCATCAGTTTGATACCGAGTCTCGGACCGATTTCTTGAACGATTCTAGACGCGACGTAGTTTCCCCAACGAGTCGATTTTTCCAAACTGAAACCGTGCGTAAGACCGTAAAGAACGCCCGCCGCAAAACAATCTCCTGCGCCCGTCGTATCGATCGGTTTTACGGGAAATCCGTCCACGTGCGAAATCGTTCCATTCTCCGCAAAGTAAGCTCCGTTTGCGGAATCGGTCATAAACACGAGAGGAGAAAGACCCGCGATGAACTTCAACGCTTCGAGTTTATCCTCTTTTTGAGAAAGAGCCTTGGCTTCTTCCGCGTTGCAGAAAACGATATCGAAGTAGTCTTTTGTTAAGCGAACAAAGTCTTCCCGGGAACGGTTTACGCAAAAAGGATCGCTGTATGTGTAAGCGACTTTGACTCCGTTCTTTTTGGATTCCTCCATGGTCAAAAGAGAAGCTTCTTTGGTTCCCTGCCCGTCCCAGAGATAACCTTCGATGTAGGAAATGCTCGAAGCCTTGAGTTTAGAAATATCTATATCCGATTTTTGTAATGTGATGGAAATTCCCAAGTGGGTGAGCATCGTTCTTTCCGCGTCGGGTGTCGTCAATACGACGCAGGTTCCGGTATGGCCTTGGTCCTCGGGCGCGACTTCGAAAAGAATTCCCGCGTTCTCCATATCCTGTTTGTAAAATTCTCCATAAGTGTCCATGGAAACTTTTCCGGTATACGTTCCCGTTCCGCCGGAGTTGGCGAGAGCGATCATCGTATTGGCCGCGCTTCCGCCGGAGCGTAGTTCTTTTTTGCTTCCTTCGAGTGCGACCAAAACTCCCGCTTGTTTTTCGGAATCGACCAAGGTCATGATTCCCTTATCGAACCCGAGACGTTTGATGAATACGTCTTCCGTCGGGACCAAAATATCCACGAGTGCGTTGCCGACTCCGAATACGTCGTAGTGTTTCATTGAATTATCCTTTTCTTTTCCATTCGATCAATTCCCAGCCGGTATCCTCTTGGAAGAAAACCCCTTCTCCGCCGACCTCGGCCTTAAGAAGTTCCAAAAATTCTTCCTTTCTTTCGGTGATGACCCCGCTGAATAAAAAATGATCGGTTTTAACGGATGCAATTTTTTGAATATTCGCTTTTAATACTGCGAATGTTATGTTGGCGATCAAAAGATCCCATTCTTTCCCTTGAACGTCCGCGTGATCGAAGCCGCCTTCGTCCACGATCAAAACGTCCGAAGAAATCTCGTTGTCGTCCCGGTTGAACGTCGCGGATCGCACGCTGTTCGGGTCCACGTCCACGGCGAGAATCAAAGCCGCGTTCGACTTCGCTGCCGCCACGCTCAAAATTCCGGAACCGGTTCCCACGTCGGCGATTTTTTTACCGGCGAGACCGAGGCTTCCCATTCTTCCCAAAACGAGACGAGTGGTTTCGTGATGTCCCGTTCCGAACGCAAGTCCGGGATTGATGAGCAAGGGAAGAATTCCTTCCGGAGTCGTGCTGATCGCCGTATCTTTTTCCCAAGTGGGAATCACTCGATACGAACCGACTATAAACGGTTTATAAAATTCTTTATAAGCCTCTTCGTATTCCTTCGTTTCGATCCATCTCGATTCGAGAAAGAAAGCCTCGCCCGCGCGCACTTTCAAAAAGATATGAATTTTGGTTTCGTTTTCTAAATCGTCTTCCGCGAGATAAACGCGGAACTTCGTATCGTCAGAGATGATCTCTTCGTGAGGCGCGCGAGGAACTTCGCGGTCAAACAGAATTTCGTAATATCCCGCGACTCCCGCTTCGTCCAAAAACGAAGTGAAGTCTTCCGCGATTTCTTTGGGTAAGTTTAGAATGATTTCTCTGTATCTCAAGTCGTTTCTCGGGTCTCATCCAAGATTTCCGCGTCGATCGCAGTGTCACTTACGATTTCATTCTCCTGAATGAAAGTCCGGAAGTCCTTTACGATCCAAACCCAGATTCCCACGAAGAGAGCCGTTGAAAGCCAACCGCCGAATCTGGATTGAGGCAATACGAAAAAATTGAACAACCCGTGTTGAGAAACCGCGAGTAAAAAAGCGAGAAACAAATAAACCGGTTTGTCCCTTGTATCCTTGTGATTGGATTTTACGAAGGCCAACGCGAAACAGAGATTGATGAGAAAGTGCGCGTTTGAAGATCGGATCGTCCTTCCCACGAACATCGCGATTCGATCTTCTTCCTTTGCGGAAAAAATATAATTCGCGTTTTCGATTCCGGCAAAACCGAGCGCGACAAATCCGCCGATCAAAACCATTTCCTTTTTAAACTTGTATGTCTTCCAATCGAACGCGAACAAAAGTCCCGCGGAAAGAATCAGAATTCCTTTGCAGAATTCCTCCATCATTCCCGCTTGAATGAACGCGATATGCGCGGTCTGCGTGAGAATATGTCCGCTTCGTTTGGGCGCCGCGAGTTTTACGTCCGGCCAAAAGATCGGATGTAGTTTTAAAACGATCTCGGTAGAAAGATAACCCAAGAAAAGCGCGAGTAAAATCAGGAAGATTCTTTGTTGCGTATTCTTTCCCGGAAAAAGAAGAATCAAAAAAAATCCCCAAGGAAGAATGGATAAAAAGCCGAGGAGCGCGACGTCGAAACTCATAACTCCTCCATATAACGGCCGTCATACATCGTAACGAGTTCTTTCTGAAGCGGAGTCGGCATCGCTTCCGGATCGATGCTTCCATTCCAAAAGAGTTCGGTCACTCTCACGTAACCTTTCGTTCCGGGCGGAGGCATCAAAGGAGAAAGACTTTCTATGAGTTCCAAGGTCATCTGATCCTGATCGGGATAACCCGAAGCCTCTACAAGATCCACGTCCACCACTTCTCCGTCGGGTGTAACCGTATAAGCGACCACGGAAGAATAATTACGCGGAGCCCTTCTCCAATATTCCATAAAGGATTCCGGACCTCGCATCTTTGCGGAGATATAATTCGAATAGGTCGAAGGTAATTTTTTTCCTCGAACCTGTTTGACTTCCCCTTTGACGCGGCCTTCTTCCGCGGGTTTGTCGTCCGGAATTTTATCGCCTTCTTTTTGAGTCGGAGTTTCCGTTCCCGAAACCACTCCTCCGTTCAAACCTTCGACTTCGTTCGGAAGATTGGGATCTATAAAATAGAATTCCAAATTCTCGGGAGTAAAGTGGGTGCGTTGTCTTTCCTTTTCCTTCTGTTCCTTTTTTCTCTGAAGCGTCACCGGAATGATGAGAATCAAAGAAAGAAGAATAAAATGAAGCAGAATACTATATGATAAATTACTAATAAATGTGCTTCTCGGCGTGGAATCCTCGGGTTCGGCCCGGAAGGTTCTGTTTAAAAGAAACTTGGAGACGAGATGAATGCCCGCGATTCCCGAAAGGAAAACCAAAATCGGAACGACGCTCGAAGTGATCGCAAAGAATTTTTTATCCGCGATTCCGGGTTTCAATCCCATCGACATCAAAAAGCGGATTCCGTCCGCGGGTTCGAGCCAGGAGAAAAACGAGGTCGCTAAAAAAAGCAAAAGAAGAAGATATAAAAATAAAATCGAAAATCCCTTCCAAAGATTTCCGAGATAGATATGCCCCCATCCCGGAAAAAGCCAGTCGCGAACCTTGGAATACTTTTGTTTTCGTTTTCCCCATTCTCCCTGAAATCCCGCATAACGCGCGACCCGGGCTTGTTTTTCGAAAAGTTTCCAAGGTCTTCTGAAAAGGAAGAATTGTTTGCCTCCGCTTAAGAGCGTATCGCCCGCGATCAGAACGGAGAAGAAATATAAAAAACTGTCCTCTAAAATTCCGAGCTGTCCGTATTCCAATCGATACGGATCCTGAAAGACGAGTCTCGAAGTCAGATAACCCGCCACGAGCAAGACGAGAATTTTGTAATGAATTCTTTCTATCTTTTCCTCGGGCAAGGCCTCGGCGGATCCGGATCTCTTTTTTAGAAGACGTTCCCGTTCCTTTCTTAACGAGAAGGAATGCCCCACGAGAATCAGAAGACCGATCAGCACATAGAAGCCGATCAACCATTCTCCCAAGTCCATAACGAGGGCGCGGACAAAGGCTTCTACGATCGGGAAAAGAATCGCGGATACTTCGAGAGGATAAAGAATGCTCCAGCAGAAAATCTGAAACAAAAGCGAACCGAAAGCGGCGGTACGGATTTCCTTGTCTTTCGGAAACGCAAAGAGTACGCCGAGAGGAAAAAATATTCCCAGCCCCAGAAAGGGAGAACTCCAGGACAAGAAATTGACGCCGAAGATGACTAGTTTCTTTTTCAGGCAAGGTCTCCTTGGACGTTGCAAAACGGATTTCAATCAACCATTTGACCCGAACAAGGGGCTTAGGCAAACAAGAAATCCTTCGATGCGAAGAATTAAAATACTTTATTCCGGAATCCGGGACAGAATTCTGGACTCATGGAAAAGAAAGAAAGTCTCGATTCCTCTCTGAAGGAAATTGTATCCGTCTGTAAACGCAGAGGGTTTGTCTATCCCGGTTCTGAAATTTACGGAGGGCTCTCCAATACCTTCGACTACGGTCCTTACGGGGTCGAACTTCTCCAAAATCTAAAACAACTTTGGTGGAAATTTTTCGTCCATCTTCGGGAAGACGTTGTGGGTTTGGATTCCTCCATTCTCCTCAATCCGAAAGTCTGGGAAGCGTCCGGTCACGTTTCCAACTTCACCGATCCTTTGATCGATTGCAAAAACTGTAAGACCCGAATCCGCGCGGACAAGTTCCTCGAGGATCAAAAGGGAGAGGGTTTCGCCACCGGTTTAACTATCGAAAAGATGAACCAGGTCATCAAGGAAAGCAACTTCGCCTGCCCGAACTGCGGTCAACGAGGAACGTTCACCGAGGCCCGAGACTTCAATCTTATGTTTAAAACCTCGCACGGAGCGAGCGCGGAAGACGCTCTGGATATTTATCTCAGACCCGAAACCGCTCAGGGAATTTTTCTAAATTTTAAAAACGTAGTTTCCACAACGAGAAGAAAGATTCCTTTCGGAATCGCTCAGATCGGAAAATCTTTCCGCAACGAAATCATGGCGCGCCAGTTCGTTTTCCGCACGCGAGAATTCGAACAGATGGAAATGGAATTCTTCTGCGAACCCGGAACCCAAAAAGAATGGTTCACTCATTGGGTCGATTATTGTATGAAATGGCTCACCGAACAGGTGGGAATCAAAAAGGACAACCTAAGAGTCAGAGAACACGAAAAGGAAGAATTGTCTTTTTACAGCGAAGGAACCTCGGACATAGAATTCAAATACAACTTCGGTTGGGGAGAATTATGGGGCATCGCTTCGAGAACCGATTACGATTTGAATCAGCACCAGAAATTTTCCGGCGAGGATTTGAAGTATCAGGATCAGGTGCAGAATAAAAAATTCGTTCCGTTTGTCGTCGAACCCGCGTTAGGCGTCAATCGTCTGTTTCTCGCCGTTGTCACCGACGCATACGAAGAGGAAAAACTTCCCGACGGCGAAATAAGAACCGTTCTTCGTTTTTCTCCTAAGATCGCTCCCGTTAAGGCAGCCGTTTTTCCTTTGATGAAAAAGGACGGAATGCCCGAAAAGTCGAGAGAAATTTTCGCGGATCTCGCCAAACTCGGAAACATAGAATACGACGACAGCGGCGCGATCGGAAAACGTTATCGGAGACAGGACGAAATCGGAACTCCGTTTTGTATAACAGTAGATTATGATACTCTAAAGGACGATACGGTTACCGTTCGGGAAAGAGACAGCATGAATCAGGAAAGAATTCCCGTAAAACAACTCAGGACTTGGTTGTTCGAAAGGCTGTAAGAGATAAAGAAGAATCCGCGCGTCTGCGCGCGGGTCCGTTGTCGTAGGTACGACGAAGTCTTAGGTGGACTTTTTAGTTTACAAAAGTTGAATTTTCTGCTAAAGGAAAATTTCGCAATCGTTCCCACGGCGCCCTCCTCCACCTCCCGAGTCTGGGTGGGGGCCGCAAGTTTTACGATAAGGCTGCAGGAGTTCCCACAAATGACCCTCAAACAAACATTCGTCGAAACTGCCTCCCGTTATTCTTCCGACACAGATTTGATCGAATCTCTTTGGAAAGAAATTACAACCCGCTACGGCGAACCGCATCGCCACTATCACAATCTTTCGCATCTTGAAACCTTGCATTCCCTACTTCTGGAAATAAAAAATTCTGCGACCGATTGGGATTGTATTCTGTTTACCATGTATTACCACGACGTCGTTTACGACGTAACGCAAAACGACAACGAAGAACAGAGCGCGAACCTCGCCGAAAAAAGGTTGCGCGAAATCGGATTTCCGGAAAAACGAATCGCATCCTGCAAATCGCAGATTCTCGCGACCAAAGGACACTCCCAGAGCGAGGATAACGATACGAACTTATTTACGGACGCCGACTTGTCGATCTTAGGACAAAACTGGAACGTTTATTCGGAATATTCGAAAAACATAAGAATTGAATATTCGATTTATTCGAACGAGGAATATTCCCAAGGCCGGAAAAAAGTTCTGAACTACTTTTTGAATCTGGAAAGAATTTACAAAACAAGATTCTTTTTTGAACGTTTTGAAACCGGCGCAAGGGAGAATTTGACCCGAGAATCGAAAGAAATTTAATCGGACATTCAAAAATACGAAAGAACCTCCGATTCCAATTGCAAAATAAAATCCTCTTTGCATCAAAAGAGAATCAATGGATCAACCATGAAACCGAACAATCAAAATGTAAAAAAGACGGCCGGATATTTCTTCATTCTCATCTTTGTCGCCATCACCATCTTCCATCTTTTTGTTTTGAGCGGAATCGTTCCCTACTCGATCGTTTGGGGCGGACGTCTGACAAATCAGGAAGAGATGTATAGATTCGAGTTTGTATCGATCGTTTTGAATTCTTTTTTTATCTGGATCGCATTGATAAAAACGGGGAACACAAAGCCGATTCTCCCTCAAAAAGCGATCTCCGTGATTTTATGGATCATGGCCGTCCTGTTTTCAATCAACACGATCGGAAATATCGTTTCACAAAACGACTTAGAAAGAATCATTTTTACGCCGATCACGGCTATATTAGCAATCCTTTGTGCGTTTCTTGCTAAAGATTGATTTCTTTTTTACAACCTTCTGTAAAACTCAAAAAAAGTTCGATCGATTCTGGAAATTTGATTCCTTATAGTTTTATATCAAAACAATTAACTGCCGAACTTCCTAACACTTCCAAAAATCATCGTCCTTGATTGTGCTGCGAAAACGAATTGACTCGCAAAAAACAGAAAAGAACCTATCGAACAAGATTCAAACAAAACAAATCGACTCTTGAGAAATCCCTTCTAAACAAGCAAGGAAGATAAAAATCAATATGATATTGTACAAAACGGACCAATCACTTTCGGCCAAGGGATTTAAAATCGAAGATTCAAAACGAAACTACGCACAAAATTTTTTGAATATTCTATTTTTATTATATATACTCTTCGCCTTTAACGGCGTATCGCTCCCGGTTTTCGCGCAAACTCCGACCGGAGAATACGCGATCGCATCCGCACAACTCACCGTAAAAGTCACGGGGCTTCGCAACGCTCAAGGTCAAGTTTTGATCAGCGCCTACGATCGTAGCGAGGGATTTCCTAAAAAACCGGCCAAAGCTTTGCGAAGCGCTCGGGTCAAAATCGAAGACGGAACGGCCGTCGTCGTATTTTCACTTCCGCCCGGAGAATACGCAGTCGCTGCCGCTCATGACGAAAATGCGAATAACGAGCTCGATACGAATTTGGTAGGAATGCCCAAGGAAGGAGTCGGAGTTTCGAACAACGTCAAAGGTTTCATGGGACCGCCGAAATACGACGACGCTAAGTTTAAATTTACCGCGAACGGTAAAACGATCGAGATCAAGATCAACTATCTCTAATCGATTTCCGGTGGCCGCGATTTTACGGAGTTGTTCTTTCATTCTTAAAAATCGCGGTCATTTTTTCTATGGATCGATTTCTCAGTTTCAGATTCTGTATCATCGAACCGGAAGATCCAATTCGGGAGCAAACCGAGTTCTTATCAAAATCTTTACAAAATCTGTATTCACCAATGTGCGCGATTTCGCGACGCTGCGGAGGTTGCGATCGTCGGCCGCGGTTTCCAAAACGCAAACAAAGCCGGCAATAAAAATTTTTGGATGCAAATATACGAACTTCGTAGATTTTTACAAAATCCATCTACAAATTCAAAACCCAAAACGAAACTGATCGCTCCCGTATTATGCCGAAATCCAAAACCAATACCGGTTCATTTCAAATCGCCAACCTTCTTCCCGAACACAGAGAAGCCGCGATCGAACTCATCAATCAATTCTTTCGTTTGGTAAATTCTCTCAAGTTGGACGGAGTTTTTAAGATTCGTCCGCGGGCCGGAACCAAGATGATGGACGTTTATCTGAAACTGAGAGGGACCAGAAAGGTTCTTTTGCTCGGCGGTTTTTTAGGCGAAGAACTCGTATCGGTCCTGATCGCCAGAACGGAAGACAAACCCTATCTGGAAGAACAAAAAACCCTTTTTATCGATCTCGCCGTCACCAAACGCGGAAAACAAAAAGCGGGATATATGAAACCTCTCGTTCTCGCCTGCGAGGCTTGGGCCAAAGATCAGGATTTCCAAAGTGTGGAACTCAGAGCGATCGCGGAAAACGAAAACGCGGTTTCTTTTTGGAAAGCGATGGGTTACGATCCTTTTTACGTTCGCTTCCGAAAATTAGTTTAGAATTTTAGAATATTCTATTTTAATAACTCGATTGATTCCGCTCCACAGGCCGCATCCGCAAAAAAACCGACAGTTTTCTCTCAAAAAAGACCATCCCGTTTTAAACAAAATCGCACTTTACAACGTCGAGCTAACCAAACGTTCACTCGACTCGAATCTTACAATAAGGTAATGGTCGAAAAAAACATAAGGTTGTGCGTTAAAATCCTTCTCCAATCGTCGTCCGAGAACGGTTCCACATAACTGATGATGGATTTCACCTGAACGGTCATCTTATGTTTCGGGCTGTAATAAATTCCCACGATCGAGGTCCCGATAAATCTTCCGGGTCCGTATAGAATGACCTTCTTGGACGCGCCGCTTAGATCCAACTCCATCCAACCTTCCATAACTTTCGGTTGTCCTTGGCCGAAATCGTTCGAATAAGAATCCTTTACCAACTTTTCATAGGAATGGAGTTTTTCCGGAATCAACATAACCATAAGCAACATGGACAAACAAGGATCCTGACCGCCGCAATGACCGTCATAACTGTAGATCGTATATTTATCCTTTACGTGCGTGGTCACGTTCTTACGAAAGGAAGCGGGAACCTTCATCAAAAGAACGTCGTTTATATTCTCCATAACTTTCGGGTTAAAACGAACGTTGCGAATCGGCGGATCCTCTTCGGCTAAAACGGATTGAACGATCCTTCTCGCGTTGTCTTCCGGATCGGCCGTCTGACCTTGGTTCTGGCTTTGATTTTTGCCGGGCGAAGTACAATAAAAACCGAATATTAGAATTAATAAAACTACCCGTAGATTCATTTTGATTATTTCCTTTTCATAGATCGTATCTCGATCCGTTGTATTCCCGAATCACGTCCACTTCCACCTTGAGTTTGTGTTTACCGCCTCCGAACAGAATTCCTTTGAGCGGAGATACGTCCGCAAAGTCTCGACCCACGGAAGTGAAAATATATTCTTCGCTTAACATTTTACCGTTTGTGGGATCGTAATCCACCCAACCGATTCCGGGAGAATAAACCGAAAACCATGCGTGGGACGCGTCCGAACCTTGCAGCTTTTTTTGACCCGGAGGCGGAAAGGTTTCGATATAACCGGAAACGTATCTGCAGGGAATTCCCAAACTTCTCAAGGCGGCGATCGAAAGATGAGTGAAGTCCTGACAAACTCCCTTCCTATTTTTTAAAACCTGCGCGGGCGGAGTATGAATCGTAGTCGCGCCGGATTTGAATTCAAACGTATTAAAAAACTTTAAAGTATAATCGGAGACGGCTTGGAGAAGCGGCTTCTCGGCGTCCAACATTTCCAATGCGAAGTCGGCAAAGAGAGAATTCTTACTTACAAAAGCGGAATCGGCGACGTATTCCAAGGCTTCCAAATCCTCTTTGGAATGGGAAGATTTTAATAGAATCGGAATTTCGGAGACCTTGGGAGAATGACTCAAATCTCCGTAATCCACGGGATGAGTCGTCACCTTACTTTCCGAAACGATTTCCAAGGACTTATGTGAATCCTCCACCGAAAAAGAATAAACCAGGTTGCCGAAGTAATCCTTTCGATAACTGGAAACGGAGGGACCGGGTAAAACGTGCAGTTTAAGATCGTTGCAATCCTGATGACGATTCGTCACGGGACACATGTGAGCCAGGTTATGACAGTGTGAGACCTCTTCCTGATAGCTGTATCGCGTAACGTGTTTCACCGTATATTCAGCCATTGTAATCTCCGAGTTGAATCTGTTCCTCGACGTAACGGAAATAACGAGAGCCGATCGACTCCGACAAGGCGGCGATCTGATAATTGATGTCGTTCAGCCAACGGACGATGCTCAAGGAAGGATTGACGTATTCGAAAAGTCGTTTTGCGTCCTCTTGGATAAAACGGTTTCTGACTTCGGAGACGATTCTTTCCTCGGCGGTCGCCTCTTCCTTTTCGGAATGAGGAAGATAGGAAACGTATTCTCCCAGTTTACGAAGCTGATACGCCAAAGATCTGGGGTTGGACTCGTCGAACAAAAGAATATCCAAAACGGACTCGGCTTCGACTCTATATCTGTATCTTCTTCTATAAGTGATCTTGATATCGTTGATGTTCAACAAGGCTTCGAACATACTCTTGTTGTAAAGCGTGGAAAGATTGAGAACCGAAGTCACGAGACGGATCGTATAAGAAGCCCTTTCGATTCTTTTACCCATATTCATAAAATACCAGCCGGTTTCCCGTGACATACTTTCGATTCCGAGACCGGAAAGAGAAGCGAGTCTGGTTATGAGTAAAATCAAATATTCTAATATTTCATCGTATGACTGAAGTTTATCCGTGTTTTCGGTTTCGATCACGGAAAGAATGTATCTCATATCCTCCGACAATCGATCCCGAACCGATTTCGAAGATCGAACGAAAGAATTCAAATCCGACTGAATGCTTCCGGCTACGTCCGGAGAAAAAACCTGAGCAACCATTCTTTCCTTGGCACCGCGCAAAGGATCGTCCAGATTGAGTTGTAAAAATCCGGGATACGTCGCGGTAACATGAGTCACGGTTTGAAGAAGAAGTTGGACCTGTTCCTTTTCGTACGATTCTTCCATGTGAATCATTTTTAAGATCACTTCGCGTAACAATCTCGCTTGGTTCTCGGAGCGTTCCGCATAACGTCCCATCCAAAACATATTGTCCGCGACCCGGCTCGGAATACTTGCGCCCGAACGTTTGATCTGCATTCTTTCCGTTTTACCCGGAAGAAGTGTGAGATCCTTTTTCTCTTCGGAAGCAAGAACCCAAAGATCTTTCGAGATCGCACCGGTTTGATTGGTTACGATCAGATCTTCCACGTTCTCCGTTACACGAACCAAACCTCCGGGCATCGTCATATAACCGTTTTCGGAAAGCGTAGTAAACGCGCGAAACACGGAACGACCTTGAATCAGACGATCGCCCGAAAGTACGGGACAAGTGGAACCGCTTACGATTTCCTGGGCCACGTATTTTTCGGGATGAAGAATCGTCTTTTTGCGGATTTCTTCGATTTCGTTCTTCGGTAAAGAAGAAAGAAAAACTCCCGGCTCCAACGGATCGCGAACCGCTCTTTTAAAAACGAAACGTTCGGGCCGGTCAAAAACTTCTTTCATGGATTCCGGATTTCCCATCCAAAGAGTTCTTACGTTAGGTAAAATCAGATCTTCGGAAAGATAATATCTGCAAAGTGAGGAAAGAAAGGGATGAATCGCGCGATTCTCCAGAAAACCCGAACCGATCGGATTGGCTACGCGTACGTTTCCTTCCCGAATCACGTTCAAAATTCCCGGCACGCCCAAAAGAGAATCCCCTTTGAGTTCGAGAGGATCCATATAAGAATCCACGACCCTTCGAAAGATCACGTCGACTTGTTGAAGACCTTCCACGGTTTTTATGAATACGAAATTATTTCTGACCGTTAAGTCTTCGGCTTGGGCCAGAGTAAAACCGAGATAACCCGCGAGATAGGCGTGTTCGAAGTAGGTTTCGTTTCCCGCGCCCGGAGTTAAAAGAACGATGACCGGTTCCCGATCCTGAATCTTGGATTGAGACTGAAGCGCCTTTCGCAAAGAACGAAAATACAAAGCGACACGATGCACTTGAGAATCGCGGTAGATGGAAGGAAAAATTCTAGAAAGAACGATTCGATTCTCCAGTGAATAACCCGAACCGCTCGGAGCTTGAATTCGATCTCCGATCACCACAAAACTTCCGTTCTCTTGTCTCGCAAGATCGGAAGCCATAAAACAAAGTTCGTTGGTCGTCGAATGACCGAAGCCGTTGCACTGTCTTAAAAAATCGGGAGAACTGAAAAGAATTTCGGGAGGAATTTTTTTATCATACAGAAGTTTTCTCGGACCGTAGACGTCCTTAAAAAGCGCGTCGAGAAGTTCCGCTCTTTGAATGAGACCGCGTTCCACTTCTTCCCATTCTTTGCTTTCCATCAAAACGGGAAAAAGATCCAAGGACCAGAGCCTTTCCACAGCGCCCGGCTCCTCGTACACGTTGTATGTCACGCCGTTTTCCTGAAGGATACGGAGTGAATCCCTTTTTCTTCGGTTTAATTCCTCTTCGCTTAACGATTCGAGGGAATTGATTAAGAATTCGTATTTGGGTCTGAGGTTACCGTCTCCGTCGTAGAGTTCGTCGTAAACGGACGGAATCGGGTTGTATCCTTCCCGCAAGTTCAATCTGGCGTTGGATGGGTTGACCATAAAATTCTGAACCATGATTCAATGTCCGTAGATTTTGGCGATTCTTTACGGAGACTTTTTTTTCCAGCCGGGGCCCGGCGCAAGACGCAGATCCAAGGTAAACGGAGAATGGGGATGCGACAAAGGTTTCGGAGCCGCCGTCGGTCCGGCCGTATGACCTTGATCGATAAACCGATTGATTCTTCTGCTTTCCGCTTCGAAAGAATTTACGGGAAAGGTATCGTATGATCTTCCTCCCGGATGAGAAACGTAATACTTACAACCTCCGATCGACCTTCCGCTCCAAGAATCCCAAAGATCGAAGACGAGAGGATTTGTGACCGGAAGATTCGGATGTAACGTAAAAACGGGGGACCAAGCCTTATAACGAACGCCCGCGACCGCTTCTCCGTTTTTTCCCGTCGGTTTCAATGGAACCTCGTAACCGTTGCACGAAAGAATATATCTTCCCTGCGTCCATCCTTCCACCTTCACTTGAATTCTTTCCAACGCGGAATCTACGGCTCGGGAAGTTCCGAACGAATTCGCCTCTTCTCCGAGAACGTCCCAAGGTTCCAAAGCCATTCTCAACTCGAGACGGATCTGATCCTTGAGAACGTGACCATATTCAGGAAATCTAAATTCAAAAAATGGAATAAAGTCTTCCTCGTAAAACGGATAACCGTTTGATTTTAAATCCTTCAACACGTCCTTAAAGTCCTCCCAAACGTAAAAAGGAAGAAGGTATTTGTCGTGCAGCTCCGTTCCTCTTCGGATCGGGGGATGTTTGTAAGGTTCTTCCCAAAATCTGCACAATAAGGATAAGACGAACATTTGTTGCAGAACACTCATCTTGTAGTGAGGGGGCATCTCGAAAGCTCTGAATTCCACGAGCCCCAAACGCCCGGTCGATCCCGTGGGAGAATACAGTTTATCGATGGAAATCTCGGATCGATGCGTATTGCCTGTGATATCCACGAGAAGATTTCGAAAAAGACGATCCACGAGCCAAGGCGGAACGCTTTCCAAATGATCGACTTGTCTGCAAGCGATTTCGAATTCGTACAACGCTTCTTCCCTGCCCTCGTCCATACGTGGAGACTGGGAAGTGGTTCCGATAAAAAGTCCCGAAAAAAGATAAGACAAAGAAGGATGATGTTGCCAATACGTCGCAAAACTTCGAAGCAGATCCGGTCGTTTTAAAAAAGGACTTTCTTCGGGAACAAGAGCGCCTAACGTGATATGATTCCCGCCCCCGGTTCCGGAAGCCCTTCCGTCGATCTGAAACTTTTCCGTGCTCAGTTTTGTTTCGATCGCCCTTTCGTACAGAATTCTTGTTTTGTTTTCCAGCTCCACGAAGGACGTGGACGGATGCAGATTGACTTCGATCACACCGGGATCGGGTGTGATTCTAAACTGTCCGATTCTTTCGTCCATGGAAGACTCGTATCCTTCGATCCGAACCTTTAAGCCCGAAGCGAGAACCGCCTGTTCCACGCTTGCGATCAACTCGACCCAAACATCTGTGGAAGGAACCGGAGGAAGAAAGACGTGCAAAATTCCTTCTCGAACCTCGACCACGATCGTGGACTGAATCGGAAGTTCCTTTTCACCGAAGGTTTTCGAGGGAGAATCGAGTCTTTTACGAATCGTCGCATCCAAAGTTTTTCTCGAAGGAAGAGCCTCTTTTTTTTCGATCGAAGTGAAGTAAGGAACCTCGCGAAAACGATCGCTGATCGAAGAAAACGGAATTCTAAAACCGGCAGGAGAATCGCCCGGAATCAAAAAAAGTTTTTCCCTTTTAAAATGCCAAACGGAACTCTCCCATTCCTTCTTTACATAATTATAATATACGGGAATACCGAAGGCCACTTCCTTCTTAAAACCCTTGTCGAGAAGTTTCAAAAGACGCTGACGTTCCAGCGTATCGAAAGCCGTGGAAAGCTTTTTCTCCATTTCAAAAGGGAGATTTCCCTCTTTCCAAAGATAATAAAGATTGTCCTCGTACATGGGAACCATATACGAAAGATCGATGCCTAAGGTTCTGCAAATCGCGCACGCGAGAGTTTCCGAGGCTTTTTGAGGATCCAAATTCTCCGCTTTGGGCTTAGAATCGGACGCGTGCGGACCGTCCGCCAAAAGAAAAGGATCTTTCCAAAGTTCGACTCCGTCCTTTCTCCAAAGACAACCGATGCTCCAGCGCGGCAAAGGTTCTCCCGGATACCATTTTCCTTGCGAGAATTGTAAAAAGGAACCGGACGTGAATTCGTCCTTCAACTTATACATTAAACTTTTTGAAAGTTCGAACTTATCCTCGCCTAAGGCTTCGTGATTCCATTCCGGACTTTGACGATCCGCGTCCGAGATAAACGTGGGTTCTCCGCCGATCGAAAGGGACAAACCCAGATCCTTGATCTTATGATCGAGGGCCTTGCCCCTTCTTAAAATATCGTTCCATCTCGTTTCCGAATAGGGAAGAGTCACCCGAGGACTTTCCCGGATCCTTTCCACTTCCATTCTAAACTCGAACTCGGTTTTCGCGGGGTCCGCATAACCGAAGATAGGCGCCGCGCTCATCGGCTCCGGTGTTGCGGCTAACGGTATATGACCTTCTCCGGTAAGAAGTCCCGAAGTCGGATCCATTCCCACCCAACCCGCGCCGGGAAGAAACACCTCGGCCCAAGCGTGAAGATCTGTGAAATCTTTTTCGGGACCCTTCGGACCTTCGAGAGGTTTTTGATCCGCCTTGAGCTGAATCAGATAACCCGAAACAAAACGAGCCGCCAAACCGAAACGACGTAAAATTTGAACGAGCAAAAAGGAAGAATCCCTGCAGGACCCGGTTCGTTTCCGCAAAGACTCTTCACAGGTTTGAACCCCGGGTTCCATCCGAATGATATAACCGATGTCGTTTGAAAGTTTTTGATTTAACGCGACGATAAAATCGATGATCCTTTTCGGTTCCGCAAAACCTTCCGCACGCAGCGATTTCACATAAGAATCGAGCAGTTTTCCGTTTTCGGAAGGAACCAGATACGGGGCCAATTCGTATTTTAGAATTTCCTCATATTCGAACGGAAAATTCTCCGCGTAAGCCTCCACGAAAAAATCGAAAGGATTGATGACCTTCATATCGGCCACAAGATCGACTAACACGCTCAGACGATCGGTCTTTTCGGGAAAAACGAGTCTCGCCTGAAAGTTGCCGAACGGATCCTGTTGCCAGTTTAGAAACTGATTCTCCGGTTCCACCTTCAGAGAATAGGAAACGATATTCGTCTTACAATGAGGCGCCGGACGAAGTCGGATCACGTGTGGAGAAAGGGAGATGTTTCGATCATACCGATAAACGGTTTCGTGAGTGAGAGCGACTCGAATGGTCATAAAAAAATTTCCGCCTAAGTTTTCCGTTCCTAAAAAAACAAATCGTTAAAATCGAAAATAACGTTCGTCGATCCGGTCGTGAATCCCGTTGATCTGCAGTTGAAGTTTATCCAAATACTCGTGCATCCCCGAGTTGAAAATTTCCTCCACGGAAGTGTAACTGAGTTCGGATAACAAAACACCCACTCTCTTTTCCGCTTCGCAGGAATATTCGTCCGGATCGGTGCCGCTCAAAACTTTTAAGCTGTCGAAAATTTTTCGAAGAGAAAAACGGACCGCTCTCGGAAATTGTCTGTCGAGAATCAAAAACTCCGCGATGTTTTTCGGAGTTATCTTTTGATAGATTCGATTGAACATCTCGTGCGCGCTCGTGGATTTCAAAAGCGAAAGCCACTGGATCAGATCCAGATTGGAACCCACGTCGTGCGAAGGAAGAAGGATGAAGTATTTCATGTCGAGAATTCTCGCGGTTTTATCGGCGCGTTCCAGATATCTTCCGAGTTGCGCGAAATACCAAACCTCGTCCCTTGCGATCGTCGCTTCCTGACAACCGTAAAACAGAAGACATTGATTGCGGATCGACTTAAAGAATTCGCTCAACACGGAAAGATCCGTATCGGTAAAATGTTTTTTGCTCTTAAACGTAAGATAGAATTCGTTCATCACTTCCCACATCGGAGTGGAAATGTTTTCGCGGATGGTTCTTGCGTTCTCTCTCGAACGGATCAAACAGTTCAGAATCGAATTCGGATTCTCCGTATCGAAGGTCATGAAGTGAATCACGTTCTCCTTCGAAGGTTCCGAATATTTTTTCTGAAAGAGTTCGTTGTCGCCCGTTGTGAATACGAGAGGCATCCACTGACGGTTCACGTCTTCGTTCAAGTCCAAGGATAATTGAAAGTTAACGTCGATAAAGCGGGAATAATTCTCCGCCCTCTCCATATACCGATTCATCCAGTACACGGACTCAGCCACTCTGCTCAGCATAGCAACCTCTTTCGTTCTAAGTATGTATGTATCTTTTTAGCCTTCGCCCATAACCCAGGTATCTTTCGAACCGCCGCCTTGGGAAGAATTGACCACGAGAGAACCTTTTCTCAAAGCGACGCGAGTCAAACCGCCCGGCATGACATAGATGTCTTCGCCGTAAAGAATGAATGGTCTAAGATCCACGTGTCTTCCTTCCAACTTGTCTTCGATCAAAGTGGGAACTCTGGAAAGACTGAGGACTGGCTGTGCGATATAGTTTCTGGGACTTTTATCGATGAGTTCGCAAAATTCTTTTTGTTCCTTCTTGCTCGAGCGGGAACCGATGAGCATACCGTAACCGCCCGCGCCGTTCGCCGCTTTTACTACGAGGTTGGAGATATTCTCCTTAACGTATTTACGATCCTGATCGTTCGAACAAAGATAAGTGGGAACGTTCGGAATGATCGGTTCCTCACCGAGATAATATTTTATCATCGCGGGAACGAACGTGTATAAAACCTTATCGTCCGCAACACCGGCCCCCGGAGCGTTTACGAGAGCCACGTTTCCTTTTTTATACGCTTCGAAAATACCGGGAACACCCAGAAGAGAATCCTTGTTAAACACGAGAGGATCCAAGAAAGAATCGTCGATCCTTCTATAAATCACGTCGACGACTTTCAAACCTCTTGTGGTTCTCATATAAACCTTGTCGTCCTTCACGACGAGATCGCTTCCTTCCACGAGAGGAACTCCCATCTTCTGAGCCAGGAAAGAATGTTCGTAATAAGCCGAATTGTAGATCCCCGGAGTTAAAACCGCAATGGAAGGATTGGACTTGCCGCTCATGTATTCGAGCATGCCTCGAAGGCGAATCGGATAATCGTATGTAGGACGTACGTTTAAACTCGCGAAAAGTTCGGGGAACGTCTTCTTCATCACTTCACGATTTTCTAATACGTAAGAAACGCCGGAAGGACATCTGAGATTGTCTTCCAAAACGTGAACGGTTCCGTCTCCGTTGCGAACCAAATCCGTTCCCGAAATATGAATCCAAGTTCCTTGAGGAGGATTGATTCCTTTACATTCTTTTAAATAACCCGCGGAAGAATAAACGTACTCGGCGGGAACAACTCCGTCCTTGATGATCTTTTCATCGTGATAAATATCGTTGATAAAAAGATTCAAAGCCCTGGTTCTTTGTTTCAAACCTTCTTCCAGCTTTCTCCATTCGTGAGAAGTGATGATCCGAGGAATGATATCGAAAGGCATGATTCTTTCTTCTTCCTCTTCGTCGCCGTAAACATTGAACGTGATGCCGAGCGAAAGAAGTGCTTTTTCCGCGCTCGACTTTCGGCGAACCAATTCCCGATCGTCCATCGTTTCGATTCTCGATTTTAGAAAATCATAACTTTGTCGGATCCCGCCCTCGGGAAAAAACATTTCGTCGTAAAAAGATTCCGTCTCGTAGTTATTCAGAAGCATATTCATACCTCAATTAGAATTTCCTAAATTAAGCCCAATATGCAAGCAGTTTTTATTTTTATTGTTTAAATTTTAGATATATTACTCAGATATGCTAATTTATTATACATTTTGATTTAACGGTAAAATTTTTCCTGAGAAAAGTAGCGATTTTTGCCCGAAATTCAGACCTTAAAACCCCAATGGAGAATTTTGATTTTTGCGAACGTGGGAAATTGAACCGACAAAGGAAGGAATTCGAAAAAGCTTCGACTGTGTTTTGAGAGGTGGGGCCGAGCGTCGTCTTCCAAAGCAAAAAAGACGGAGAGCGCTGAAGGAAAGTCTGGGTAATTGGAAGGGAGTACAAGAGGGTAAGAATCACCTAAGAAGTGAAACCATTTTGATTCAAAATGATCCGCGGCGTAAAGGCATTATCATTGGAACGATGATTCGAATTTTGAAACAACATTCAATTAGAGAAGCGTTATACACGGAAATCTGATAAACATTTTAAAATTTAATGCGAATTGCTCGAAACAAGTTAAATTCACCCGAAAAGTTGTTTCTGAAATTTAAGGGTTCCTCAAGATCATCAAAAATCAAAGTACTTCCAAGGGAAAAATGAATACAACTAACGTTCGTAAACTTCTGTTCGCTTTGGTGATCGGCTCATTCATGAACTGTATCGCCTATACATCCGATCTATTACAAAAACCGAATCCGGTGGACCCCGCAACGGTAACTTCAAAACCGAAAGTGTTTTTGAAAACCAGCTTTAAAGTCGTTTCCAACGGAAACAACATGCCTGTCAACGTTGCATTTCAAAACAACTGGACAAACGCGATCGTTGGAAAAGCAAAAAATATAGGCCTCTTTTCCGAAATCACGAACAACGAATTCGCAACGGACTACGTATTAGATATCGCGTTAGAAGATAACGGAGAAGCAAATCAAGCGTTAGCGATCCTTACTGGATTGACTCTATATCTTTTTCCAAGTACGGCAAGCGATCATTTCAAAATAACCATGACGGTTTATGACGGTAACGGAACAAAGATCGGCACAGTACTTAAGGAAGAAAAGGTCGTATTGTGGCAACAAATCCTCTTAATTTTCGGAATGCCATTTTACTACTTCCCATCCACCGTTAGAGAAACGCAAGACGCGTTGATCACTTCGACTTTTGCGGAAGCATATCACCAAGGATATTTTTCTAAGGCAAAACCTAAGAAAAAATAACGTCTTCGCACAAGAATCCCGTTTTCTAAAAACGGGATTCTTCATTTTGCATATCAAAACGCGTGACTGAAATCCACGAACATCTGCGTATCTTCTCGTGATTTGGCGAAATCGATCAGGATCACGGTCGCTTGATTCCAAATGATTCTGAGGCCGCTTCCCCAAGAATGTTTGTATCCTTGTAAGTTGATTCTTTTTTCGGAATTCCAAACACGGCCTATATCGTAAAAAGGAACAAGACTCAACGTAAAAAGTTCATCACCGATTTTGAATGTAGCAAATCTCCAACGAAGTTCCGCGCTTCCGAAACCGACCATAGGCGCGACAAAACGATCCTGACGATAACCGCGCATCGTCATCAAACCTCCGATCCCGGTCATCGGTCCGTCCAAACTCCACATATATCGTACTTCGGAAAAAGGAGATCCAGAAGAAGTGTAAGCCATCGCACCTCTGGTCGCAAAAACCAATTCCTCGAAAACGCTCGGAAAAAGTTTATAAAAGTATTTCGTCTGAAAGAAGATCTTATTGTAATTAAAATCCGAACCGGTGCGTTTGGAAACGTTTGCTACATTCAATTCTACTAATACACCACGATCCGGATCCGGTTCGAAATCTCTCGTATCGTAAGCGATTCCCGCGCGAAGATAGATGATCTCCCCGCCGTTGTATCCTTTGATCTTTCCGGCCTTGTAGTCTTCCGTAAGTTTAGATTCTCCATTCGGAACGGAAGTTTCCCAAATGCTTCCGGCCAAATACGGATCTTTGGAAGGATTCCAAACTCCGTCCGAATGACCGATGATGTTTTTCGAAATTTCATTCGCGATCACCCATTTGAACGCTTTCCAAAACGTATAATCGATACTGTTGAACAAGGTCGTGGAGTTGAATAGATACTGATTGTAACCCTGATCGCTTACGGTCGGAGTGATCTCGGACGCCGAGCGAGAAGGACGAATGTAAGATTGAGACGTTTCATACGCGTCGAAATTCGCATTTCCAACCTGCCCGACTCCGGGAAGATTTCGCGGACGATACGAAAGAGATTGAAGAGATGATTCTCCGATCCCGAAATACTGCGAATTCGGATTATAATCCAATCCGAGACTGCTTTTAAATCGAAACGCGGTATTTAAGATATAGGGAGAATCGAACTGGATGAAATGATTCTTCACACCTTGATTGGTCTGAAAAAGCTGAACCGTAAGTTTGCTTCGATACGGTTCGTATTCGTAATATAAATCCGTTTTTTTTCCGTTAAAGAAAAGACTGGCCCTGATTCCGCCTCCCTGTCCTCGCACGGGATCGGAGCTCATCAGAGGAACGGCAGTCATATACCAACCTTCCTTCTTTTCGGCGAGTTCTCCCGGTTCCAATCGTTTGCCCTCATCCAAAGGAATACGCGCATCCGGAAGATTCTGAAGCCCTTCTCCCCAAATTGGAAAGAAATTTCCGATCCAAATCGACAATCCGATTCGAATCCAAATTTTAAACGTATACCGCATGATGAACCGAGGCTTCCCTATTCCAAATGGGGAAAACACTCGGATTTGTATAGGCTTATTCTCCTTTGGGACCGAAGCTCAAATTACAATTTTCTCCTCAAAAATCGACAACCGGTCAATCCATCGTCTGATTCTTGATTCATAAAAAGGAGAATTCATTTCGTTTCATTTTCGATTTTTTGAATTCGTTTTTCTAAAGACTCATCTAATGACAATTCTAATTATAAAATGATTAATATTCTTTGATGAACTTTTTCTAGTTCTTTAAAAATTCCGCGCAAACGTTCTTACGTACATTTGCATATCCTTATATTTCCATTCTAAACCTATCGTATTAAGAGAGGAGTTCAATTTTCAGGAACTTGACTGGATTCATACGGATCAGATACCCATTTGCCTGTCAGATTATAACATAAAGAGATAAATACATAGGGTTCATGCTATTCTTACCGATGATTGTCCGTCGCAAAAGAGAAACAGCGACATACGTTGGAGGGTTTCGGTATGCAAAGAATGATAAAAACTATTTTAGCAATTCTGCTCATTGCAGTAAACATAGGGTGCGTGAATGGCAGTAAGACCTCGCTTCCTTTTCTTGCATATTTAGATCTGAGTAATAAATCGAATTCATTTTCGGTTTCTCAAATCACTCCGGGTTCGGGAGTGAGTGGAATTCCGTTGAACACAGCGATTCAAGTGAGTTTTAGCGGATCGGTCGACGCTTCTTCCATAAACGCTTCCACGTTTTATCTTACGCAAGGGACAACTCCGATTCCTTCCACTTTGGCAATTACGGATACGGCTTCGGTTTTAACGCCGAATTCTCCCCTTTCTGCTTCCACAATTTATACGGTAACGATTACAAAAGATATCAAATCCGCAAACGGAACCGCTTTGATCGATAATTTTACTTGGAGTTTTACGACCGCTGCGACGGTGGACTTAATCGCGCCCACCGTTTCTTTAACGACTCCGAATAACGGAACCCCTTCGGTTGCAAATAATTCATCCGTAAGCGTCGCTTTTAGCGAAAGCGTAAATTGTACCACTGTGAATGCGGCAACCTTTACGCTGGACAATGGCGCCGCAGTTCCCGGAACCGTAACCTGCGGAGGAACGGCCGCAACCTTTACACCGACCGCTCCGTTGGCTCAAAACACGACTTATACCGCGAGAATTACGACGGGTGCGAAAGATCTCGCAGGAAATTCCGTTGCAGCTCTTTATGCTTGGAATTTTACGACAGGTGCGGCGCCGGATACGACGCCTCCGAACGTTTCTTTCATCAGCCCTGTAAACGGTTCTACCGGATTCTCCATCAACGGTTCGATCAGTTTCACCTTTGACGAAGCAATGACCTGTGCTTCTATTTCAACTGCAAACGTAACCTTGGACAACGGGGGAACCAACGTGGTCGGAACGATCAGTTGTTCGGGGACTTCCGCAACCTTTACACCGACCGCCCCTTTGAATTACGGAACCACTTATACGGCTACGATTTCCACATCTGTAAAAGATCTCGCGTCGAATTATCTGAGCGCTCCGTTCATCTGGAGTTTTACGACGGGAGCCGGTCCAGATGTGACTCCTCCTACCGTCTCTCTGGTTACTCCCGCAAATGGAATTACGAATGTCGGAGTGAACACAAGCGTAAGCGCTGTTTTCAGCGAACCGATGACCTGCGCGACTTTAACCACGGCTAGTTTCACACTCACCGGCGGGGCCGCAGTTCCCGGAACCGTAACCTGTGCGGGAACGTCAGCGACGTTTACTCCGAGCGCAACTCTTTCGTATAACACAACCTATACGGCGAGAATTACGACCGGAGCAAAAGACCTCGCGGGAAATTCCGTGGCGGCTCTTTATGCATGGAATTTTACAACCGGACTTGCACCGGATACGACGGCGCCTACGATCTCTTTTGTAAGTCCTTCCAATGGATTGACTGGATTTGCGATCAACGGTTCCTTAAGCATTTCATTTAGCGAAGCTGTGAACTGCGCAACGGTAACTTCCACGAGCGTAACCTTGAGCGACGGAAGTGCCATCCCGGGAACCGTGGGTTGTTCCGGAACCAGCGCTACATTCACTCCGACTTCATCCTTGGCGTACGGAACTTCTTACACGGCTACGATCGCAACTACTGTGACTGATCTTGCAGGAAATCCTCTTGCAGTACCTTTCTCTTGGAGCTTTTCCACGGGAGCGGCGCCGGATACGACTGCTCCGTTGGTTTCTTTAGTGACACCGGCCAATTCTCTCTTAGGGGTTGGAGTAAATTCAAGCGTGAGCGCGGTGTTTAGCGAGACGATGAACTGCGCGACGATTACGAACGCAAGTTTCACTTTAACCGGAGGCGCGGCCGTTCCCGGAACCGTAACCTGTGCGGGGACCTCGGCTACGTTTACACCGAGCGCGGCTTTGGCTTATAGCACAAACTATACGGCAAACATTACGACAGCCGCGAAAGATCTCGCAGGAAATTCAGTTGCGGCTCTTTATTCTTGGAGCTTTACAACCGGTGCGGCGCCGGATACGACTGCGCCGACCGTTTCTTTCGTAAGCCCTACCGTCGGTGCGACCAACGTTCCGGTGAATAGCATTCTCAGCATCGCGTTTAGCGAGTCCTTGAACTGTGCGACGATCACAACTACCAGCGTGACCTTAGCCAGCGGCAGTGCGATCGTTGGAACCGTAGGATGTTCCGGAACAACGGCGACGTTCACTCCGTTTGCCAATTTAAGCTACGGAACCACTTATACGGCGACTCTAACCACTGCAATCCAGGATACTGCGGGAAATTCTTTAGCCGCTCCTTATACTTGGACCTTTACGACCGGAGCGACTCCGGATGTGATCCACCCTTCCGTTGCTATGGAATCTCCGATCCAAGGACAAACCGGTGTGGCGCCTAACGCAATCATCACGGTTGCTTTTAGCGAAACGATGGACTGCACGACGTTGACCACCGCTACGTTTACTTTGGGAGCGGCCACAGGAACCGTAAGTTGCAGCGGAACCACGGCTACGTTTACTCCGAGTCCGAACTTAAGCCCCGGGACAAATTACATGGCAACCATCACGGCCGGAGCTAAGGATCTTGCGGGAAATACGGCCGCTCCGTTCAGTTGGTCCTTTTGGACGGGAGCCGCGTTAGACGTAACCCCGCCGACCGTTACGATTCAAAACCTAAAAAATAAAACCGTCCTCGAAAGTGGAATGATCATCGGAACTGCCGCCGACGGCAACTCCGTCGCCGGTGTGGAAATTTCCGTGGATGCGGGAGCTTATTTCGGAGTTTCCGGAACGACCAACTGGTCTTACAAAACTCCGTCCGGTGCGAGCCAATGGAGAATAGGATCCCAACATACCATCAGCGTTCGAAGCAGAGACGGAGCCGGAAATTATTCCGCAGTGAGCACGGTAACAATCCGTCAAGGAACCAATAAGGACATCAACGGAGACGGATATGTCGACACGGTGATAGGTGCGGAGAATGAGAATATGGTTTATATTTTCCATTCTTCCGGAACCGCGGGAATTACAGCCACAAGCGCTCCTGCGGCCAGCCGTTATATCATCGGACCTTCCGGTTCGAACTTCGGTAAAAGCGTGGCCTTAGCGGATGTGAACGGAGACGGATACGCCGACGTATTAGTCGGAGCGCCCTTATACGGAGGTTCTACGGGAAGGGCTTACGTATTTCATTCTTCCGGAACGGCAGGTGTTACCATTTCTTGGTCTACCTTTGCGTCCACAATGATCGTCGGCGCAGCCGCAAACGATCAATTCGGCGCGGCAATTTTAGGAGCTGATACAAACGGCGACGGTTATGGCGAGTTGGTCGTGGGTGCACCCGGCGCTCTTACTTCCCGAGGTAAGGTGTATGTTTTCAATTCCGCAGGGAACGCAGGAATTGTGGACGTAGATACCACAACGGCGTATGCAACCCGTCAAGGAACCGCTTCCAACGATCTGTTCGGTTCCGCACTGGCTTCGGGACAGATCAACAATACCGGAGGCGATACGTATGAAGACATTGTAATCGGTTCCTACGGTTATAGCGCTCAAAGAGGAGCCGTTTACATTTATCACGGAAGCGCTACCGGAATCTTATCTGCGGGAGCCGCTGCCACAACGATTCAAAATGGAACGGGAACCGCCGGAGATAAATTCGGATTCTCCGTCTCCTGTGCCGATATCAGCGGAGATGGACACGCGGACATCGCGGTCGGAATGCCGGGTTACAGTACCATCCGGGGAAGAATTCTCACTTACAGTTCTACGGCAACTGCGGCGGGAATTACGGCCTCTACTGTGGGGGGAGCGATCCTCATCATCAATGGAAGCACCGTGAACAACTCTTACGGATATTTTGTAAAACTGAGAGACTTAGACAGCAACGGAAGTGCAGATATCGTCGTGACTGCGGTGCCACCGGCCCCGGCGCAAGGTTTAGTGTATGTTCATATGAACATTGCATCCGGATTCGTGAGCGAAACCACCGCAACCTTGACGATGACCGGGCCGCTCAGTGATTTGTTCGGTTGGGGATTGGGAGCCGGAGACGTAAACGGGGACGGATACGCAGACCTCTACGTTGGTTCCTGGGGTTACAACGGATTCAATGGAAAGAGCTATATCTTCCATTCTTCTGCGACCGGATTGACCACAAACAATCCGGCCTTGTCGAATACTACAATCCTTGGTAACCAGGTCCCTCCAGCAAGTGGATATTTCGGAGCCGCTCTCTACTGAGAGCGGTTGTATGGACACGTTTCTTGGGAAAAATCTTTCACAAGAACGTGTTCGATCGTCTTGAATTCACTTTAGTTTTTTATTATGTTTTTAAGTAAGAATAGAATTTAGAAATTTAAGAATTCAGAATTACGCACTTAGATTCTTTTAACGAACGCACTGGGCGCCGTCGCGCAAGTCCGAGTAAATCCTTCGCGCGCTTTCTTTTTTCAAAAAATTTTTCACCGCATTTTACTCTCTTTCCCTTTTTAATCCTGCAAAACGAAATCAAAAACATACGAATATTCTAAAATTCTAAATTGATTCCGGAATCACTTCGGGCTAGGCATTTCTAAAACTCAAAATTTCATTTCCACCATGTTATCAACTGAAATGAAAAATAGAATTCTTTTGCGAAAATCTCTCCCGAAATGACGGTTCCAGATGAAGATCCGGCTCAACAAAATAGGAGTGTCCGATGAAAAATCTTCCTTTCCCGATCGACAGACTTGCGTTCATAGAAGCTTACTTTTCCAGTTCGGCGTTCGGACCGATTCAAAGAAACAGCTTTGAGGAACTGAAAAATTCTCTCGAACTCCATTATGCATTGCTCGAATACGATTGGGACGGCGGCATGAAGTTCGTCCGTTGGGTCGCCGAAAGTCCGTTATGCGATCTTGGAACCGCGCTCGTCATTTACTGGAAAATGTGCCCTTCTTTTTATACTCAGTTTCAAAACGAACACGAAGCGAAACTCGAAGGAGAAAACGTAAGGGAGAATTTTATCTTTTTAAAAGAACTGGAAAGCCGGATTCTCGGCAAAGAATTCCAATCCGAAAACATACAATACGATCCGGCAAACGACGAAACGAACGATTGTTTCCTTCACGACGAGGAAACGGGAAAATGGAAAATTCCGGATCTTTTAAAACGACCGAACCAAGGAAAACCGTTTCCTCAGTTTGCGTTTTTCGAAGACGTTTATTCCACGGAGGAATTTCGCGCTCTTTTTCAAAAATACGAAAGCGAAGAACGAAGAATCAACTTTTCGGAGACCACTCTCGTTTGAAGAATTCGGATCGATTCGATCGTTTCCATCGGTTCGACCTGCGACCTCCGCTCGTAAAGAGCGAAAAAATTTGCAGGGACATCGGTTATTCCATCGGATCCAAAGACTAAAAAACCTCTTTGGAGATAGACCGAGGTACATTATGGAATTCTTATATTCCCTTAGCACGGATAGACAAAAAAAGAATTATCTGTTCGGCTATTACAATCGCCCTTTTCTTTGGTTTCAAAGAAGATTTTTGGGTCCGTTATTGCTCGTTTTTGCGGCCATCGAATTTTGGATCGGCACGGATGTTTATACGAGAACCGTGTTCACCTTCTTTTTCGGTTTTATCGGACTTTATTATATTTTGAGACCTTATATTCTTTTAAAAAGAATGAGCTTTAAACCTGCGGACGGAAAGATTCAAATCGAAACCGACACGATCCAAATTTTTGACGAAAAAGGAGAACTTCGCCTTCAAAGAGAGGACGTCCTTGACGCGATCTTCAAAAAGAATTATATTTTTCTAAAGTCCCGGATCAACTCCGTGGTTTTCTTTTTGATCGATCTCGATTCCGTGCAAGGAGATTCCGCCCGATTCGTTACGGCGTTGCGTCGTTTTATGGAAAGTAAAACTTCCTCCAACTGATTTGTTAAGCGAAATGAGTTTTGTAAAGTTTACGATGTTTCTTTGCGGCGAGAGGCGTATAACCGCGGTATATCGATGGAAACGGAAGACGCGAACTCCCGATCGTCGCGGATTTTAAAGAAATATAACTATTTCAGAATATATCACAAGGCTCACGAATGGCTCAGAAGATCTCCGTCCACGACGCGTCTCAGAATGGCGACTTAGAAATGTTAAGATTGCTAATTGAAAAAGGGGAAAATATAAACGCTAAAAATAAGAACGGATTTACTCCTTTACATTTGGCAAAAAATTTAGAAACGGCCAAACTTTTAATTCAAAGCGGCGCCGACGTAAACGCTCGCGACAAGGACTCGGGAAACACGCCTTTCCACGTAAGCATTCAATTCAATCAGACTCTAATCGCAAAATTACTGATCGAAAACGGCGCCGACATCAACGCGAAAAACGATTCTTTGCGAACTCCTATCTTTTTCGCGGACCGGGAATCCACGTTAAAATTTCTTTTAGAATCGGGCGCGGTTTTAGACGATCAAAAAGATGCGTTCGGTAGAGCTCCTTTGTATTATTCGATTCTTCATGAAAGATTGAAGGTTGCAAAACTATTGATTCAATCCGGCGCAGACATCAACGTTCGCGACGAACGAGGAATGACCCCGCTTATCTTCGCGATTCGATCTGAGCTTTTCGAATTTTCAAAACTTTTAATCGAACAAGGAGCCGATCCCAATCTCAAAGACGAAAAAGATGGAAGGACTTCGTTGATGTTTTTGCTCGGAGGAACTTTTTTAAAAAAGAATTTAGATTTGGCGGAATCGATTCTACAAAAAGGGGCCGATATCGACGCTACTTCGAATTCAGGTTCGACCGCTCTGCACTTTGCAACGTTTCACAATGATCTCGAAGCGGTTCGATTTCTCTTAGATAGAGGCGCCCAAACGAATCTTAAAAATCGATTCGATAAAACTCCGCTCAACATCGCGATCGAAAATAATCACGCAGAGATCGTCGCTCTTTTGAAAGAATTTCCCGAATCAAAAAATTCTTGATAAACGGTTGTCGTTTTATCGAGAATTCCGTTGACCGCATCCGTAGAATGCGGGATAGAATATTCAGTCTTTCAAAAATTTTAAAAACAAGGGAAAGAACGCAGATGCCGGAAAGATCCTTTCAACTTCCGTTTAAAACGGTTTCATTCTTATTTTCGCTCCTATTTTTCTTTGGATATTGTTCTTCCGCCGAAAAAAGTCGAAGTTTAAAGGCGGGTTCTGAAAACAACGATCTCTCTTCGATCGAAGATAGAATGATCGTTTATACGGCGGACTTTCAGATCACCGTTAAGGACGTAGAGGAATCGAGAAAGAAAATCAAGACCTTAACCAAGGAATGGAAGGGTTTTGTTACAAAAGACAGTTCCACGGTGTCGATCGTAAGGATTCCGTCCGAAAGTCTTGAAAAATTCATCGTTGCTCTCAGACAAATCGGGGACGTGGAAAACGAAGACATTTCCGGATTGGATATTACGGATTCTTACAAGGACAATCTGATCAAACTGGAAAGTTTTAAAAGAATCAAGACCAAGTATCAGGCCCTCATAGACAAGGCGAATAACGTGCAGGACCTTTTGGCGATCGAAAGGGAATTGGAAAGGGTCAACGTGGAAATCGAAAGATTGGAAGGAAGCAAACGTTCCTCCGAAATGCAGATCAAATATTCCACGGTTTATATAAATCTGAAGCCTAAAAAGATGTTAGGACCTCTGGGTTGGATTTTTTACGGAGTCTATAAAGTGATCGGTTGGCTTTTCGTCTGGGATTAAATCGAATACGTTCGATTGAATCCGATTCGATTTAGTGTTTATAACGTCGTCTGCCTTCGACGAGTCGGACCGAGGTTCTCGACTTGCAATTCTCTTAAAATTTTAAACGAGATCCTTTCGTTTCCATTGTGAAAAAATCAAGATCGGAGGAACCAACAGCTCCGGAGCAAGATAACCAAGCCATAACTCTGCGGGTTCCGGAAGACCGACGATCGAAATCGAAACGAGCCTTCCGATCGCCGCGATCCAAACTCCGATTGCGATCAGATATACGAGAGTTTTTTGAGTTCGAACCGTATAAGCCGCCCAAAAGCAGATCAATCCCATAGAAAAATAAATTCCGGCCATAAATCGATGAACGTTATCAAGACGAGGCGTCGTAGCCGGTTGGCCGAGAACCATTTGTATGGTTCCGCCGAGCAACGCGATGAAGGCAAAGAGGAATAAACAGATTTGAACGACGCGGGTGTTCAGTGGCATAGTAAGATCCGTTCTTTTTAGAATTCGATGATTTTTCAGTTTAAACCGAAGTGTGTCAACGCGAAATCGACCACGATCCATTTTGATCGAACGTCTTATAGAATTCTTTCAACAATGGATGGAGATCGGAAACAGGAAGAAGAACGAGAGAAACGACGATCCGATCGGCTCGAATCGCCTCGAAGATGATTCTCGCTCATTCGATTCTCGCTCATTCGGATCGCATTTGTTTGCGAGTTGATTGAAAATATTCTTTTCCATCTCGCATTCTAAATTCCGGAGGGAATGAGAATCGCTCTCCGATCACGGGACAATGCACGGCACATTCAAAAACGTTAGGATAAAATTTTAGTACCTGGAATTTCCAATACGAATTTGGAACCGAAAACTTTGCCCGGAGTCGTAAATCCCGCTTGGAATTTCCCCTTCTCCACTTTTGCGACGGCAGCGAGTGCGGACTCGATCGTAAATTCGTAACCTTCGGCGCAACGCATACGAATCGAAACCTTTTTCGAACTCGCCTCGGTCCAGGCTTCTCCCCAAAGAAGAACCGAACCTTGTTTTCGTTTTTCTCCGTCGGGTCCGCTTACGGCCAGCTCCACGAGTTTTTGCATTCCTTTGAGAATCAGAGAACTTTTTAAAAAGACGGTCGTCGGTTGCAACAGCCTTAAAATCTTCGCTTGAGAAGCGGGCAAAGATGAGTAAACCGTAATATTCGGAATTCCTGTTGAAATAAAAGCGGTAAAAACGTCTCCCCAAGGAATCGCGAAAAACTCTGCGTAACTTCCGCTGATCTCCACGATCTTTTTCAGACTCAACTGAGGAATCGTTTCGATCTTTCCGTTTCTTCTCACCTTACTTCCGTACGGAAGTTGTGCGAGCGCGCTTTTTAAAGTTCCTCTGGAAATATCCGAAAAACCGGAGAACCCGAGTTCCAGAAAATGCGCCTTGGGAAGTTTTTCCTTCAACATCACGGCGAGACAATCCGTGGGCACGATATCGAAGCCGACGCCGGGAAGAAGCATTACCTTTTTTGCAAGCGCCTTGGAGGACAAAGAATTCAGTTTTTCATAAACCGGAATCTCTCCGGTGATATCCAGATAATGAGTTCCGGATTCTATACAAGCGTTGGCCATGGGAACCGCGGTTTCGATAAACGGACCGGCACAGTGTAAAACCAAAAAACAATCCGCGATTTGATTGCGAACTTCCTCCGGATTCTCCAGAGAAAAAATCCGAAAGGGCAAATTGAGTTCTTCGGCGAGAGGACGAATCTTCGCTTCCGATCTTCCGGCAAGAATCGGTTTTTGTCCCCTTTCGACAGCCTTTCTCGCGATCAGTTCTCCGGTGTAACCGTTTGCTCCGTAAAGAAGCCAGTTCTTTTTCTTAGCTGCCATAAAGACCAGATTTTTCCCAAACGGAAGAATTAGTCAAGTTTTGACGGAAATTTCAAAGTGAAGGAGATTCGATTCGCGAAGAGAATTGACTTCGAAACGTTTTCGCTTTAATTTTTTCGATGTTCTCTTTTTGAATCGTCCGTTAAATCCAATGAATCTCAAACTGGAACCCATCCGAGAATCGCACGCGCCCTCTCTTGCGATCCATGCGAACTCTCCGAACGTATTTGCCGGTTTGAGAGGAAGTTTTCCGTTTCCGTATCAACTTCAAGACGCCCTCGATTATATCCGCGCCTGTTTGAGGGATTCGAGATCCAGAACCTTCGCGATCTTGTTCGAAGAAAACGCGATCGGAATCATCACCTTACTTTTTAAAGAGGACGTGTATCGTTTTAACGGGGAAATCGGTTATTGGATCGGGGAAGAATTCTGGAACCGCGGAATCGTAACGCAAGCGATTCAATCCATTATCAATATTGCATATACCGAACACGGTCTTCACCGGGTTTACGCGGAAGTCTTTTCCAACCGACCCGCTTCGGCGCGGGCCTTGGAAAAAAACGGATTTGTATTGGACGGCACAAACAAGGAAGCGGTCTTTAAAGACGGAGTTTTTTTGGATCAGTGGATCTATTCGAGACTGCGAGACGGCGTTTGAGAATTTTCTCCCCCATTCCTTCGGAAACATACGTCCGTTTTTTAAGAATGAACATCCATTCAAATAGATCCGAATTCTCCCTTAAAAAGAAAACATACGGTTTTGTAATGCGACATCCTACTTTAGGATGAGGAGATTTTTCATAACGTTCGTGATGGAAAAAACCCTTTCGCGAACACCGTTTTTGTTTTTGAATTGACCAAGGAAGAATTGGAAGAATAAACTAAAGTTAGAACTTTTTTGGGCGGCTTTATGGAAATCAATCTTGTCACGATCGCGATTCCGTTCTTCTTTTTGCTGATCTTTTTGGAAATGGGATTTTCCGCGTATCACAAACGTAAACTCTATCGATTGAACGATTCGATCAACGATCTTTCTGCGGGAACCGCGAGCGAAGTGGTGGGTGTTTTTAAGAAAACCGTTACCATGTTCGCTTATATTTTAATCTATGAGAAGTTTCGAATTTTCAATCTCCCTTCTTGGCCGAGCGAAGCTCTTTCCATCGTTCCGGCGGGAACCCTGGGATTAAGTTCTTTAACCTGGGCTTGGATTCTCGTCGTAGGAGTTTGGGTTCTTTGTTTTATCGGTTATGATTTGGCGTATTACTGGAATCATCGTTTGAGTCACGAGATTAATTTTCTTTGGGCGGGTCACGTGGTTCACCATCAAAGCGAAGAATACAATCTCACCGTCGCTCTTCGTCAGGCGAGTTTTCACAGTATTTTCACTTGGGTCTTTTACCTTCCTCTTGCATTGATCGGTTTTTCTCCGATCGTGATGATCTTAAACGGACAACTCAATCTGATCTATCAATTCTGGATTCATACAAAGGCGATCGACAAACTTCCCCGTTGGTTCGAAGCGATCTTCAACACTCCCTCTCACCACAGGGTTCATCACGGAATCAATCCGAAATACATCGATAAGAATCACGGCGGAACCTTGATCGTGTTCGACAAATGGTTCGGAACCTTCGAACCGGAATCCGAAGAACCGGTTTACGGAACCGTAAAACCTCTGCAAAGTTTCAACACGATCTGGGCCAATCTTCACTACTGGTGGGAAATGATCGAACTTGCTTGGCGCTGTCCTCGTTGGTCCGATAAGGTTAAGGTTTTCTTCGCGATGCCGGGCTGGAGACCGGCCGAACTCGGAGGTCAATATCCGATCCCCGAAGTTTCCGCAAAAACATTCAAAAAGTATGATATAGAACTTCCGAAAGGTCTGAGTCTTTATTCGCTGGTTTGGTTCGTCATTACCGTGGCGCTCGCATTCGGTATGCTCGTAAAAGTGAATTCACTTTCCATGTTCAATATCGGAGTGATCAGCGCGGTGACTCTGGTTTCCCTTTTGACGTTGGGCGGAATCCTGGAAAGAAAACGTTGGGCTCTTTTTGCGGAACCGATCCGTATGGCGATTCTCGTAGCGGGCGCGTACGCGCTTTCCGGAGAAGCCAATATCACGTTAGGCACTCTTGCGCTGGGCGCGATTTCCACGGTTTGGTTTTTGTCTTACAGAAATTACTTCGCTTCCGTTCAGGAAATAAATCCGGTTCAGGATATTCTCCGAAGAACCGCTTAAATCCTATGGTGAAACCAAACGTTCGGTTCCACGTATTCTCCTAAGTTTTTTTCCCGGTCGATTTCGACCGGGACCAAACCTCCCGGTATCGCAAACGATCCCGATTCCGGGAATTTCATTCGAGTCCAAGTTTCCCATTCTTCCACGCTTCCGCTCACATACATCGATCGAGGTTCGATCCGGATCTTTTTTCCTCCGGCCTTTTCGTGAACTCGAACCCAAGGATCTTCCGAAAAACCGTCCGGTCTTTTTCGTTCCAAATATTCTTCCATGCTTATAAACGGAAAGTTTTCCTTTTGATTCGGTCGAACACAGGCGAACAAATTAGAAATGTTAAGCGACATCGCGTTTTTTTTCAGTTCGACAAGAATGGAATGGGACAAACCGGTTCCTCTGAATTCTTTTTTGATTTCTATGGACCAGGCGCTCGCCGAATTGCAGACCGTTTTTGTTTTCCGATCTTCTACGCTTTTGAGAATAGCCTCGTCCCAACCCTTAGGCAATCCTTCCCAGGTTCCGTCCCAGTAAAAAGGGAGAATTTTTCCGGTTCCCGCCACCTCGTTTTCCTTCGTGACCGCCAGGCAGTGTAAATTCGAAAATTCTTTTACAATAAAAGCGTAATATTCATTTCCGATCGGATCTTGGTTGAGAAAGGTCGGCCATACGTCGAGTTCGAAATCCGATTCGGAAAAACCGGAGCGTAAGGATTCTTCAAAAGTAATGGTTCGAAACTCCATTCTCCGATTAAAACCGATCATCGAAAAATGTTGAAAGCAAAAAAAAGCCCCCGGATTCTCCGGAGGCTTTTGAAAATCAAAATCAATCTCCGTCTTAAGGAACGGTTGCGAAATTGATCGTAAGCGCGTCGATATACGCTTTTGTCAAAGTATCCCAGCTGGAACCCGCTGGAGTGGTAGTCGCGCTGGATTTTCCCACGGTTCCGACCCGATCATACAACGAATCCACTCTTGTAGATTGAATGAAGTCGGCCGGAATCGCGCTCGCAGCGACTCCTTCCGCGATAAATCCGTTGAAGTTAAAAAGTCCGTACGTCGGCGTGAAGTTTACGAACTGATTGACCGTGTTGTTGCAAGTGATCGCTTGACCCGATGTGATCGCGGTTTGTTCCAAGCCGCCTTTTGCGGTAACGTTCAAACTTCCGTCGAGTTTTTGGCTGTAAGCGAGTTTGTAGTATTCTCTTCCAGCTCCGGGACAAAGTCCGTTGTTGTGAGAATAACCGAGCGCGGTCGTTCCCGCGTTGATCGTCACGAGATCCGTGGTTCCGTTAAAGCTCACAACGGATTTAAAACAGAACACGGTGCGGTTGTCCATCTCTTCGAGGATTACTCTTCCCGTATCCACGTCTTGTCCGAGCGCATCGGATCCGAGCGAACCTTTCCAAGAATACGTTTGAATCAAACCTTGGTTTGCGAATCCGGTCACAACGGGTTGCCTAACGTAACTTTCGATGATCGCGGTCGCTCCGGACCAACGAGTCGGATCGAGTCTGCTCAATTGATATAGAAGAACGGCGCCGTCGCCCGCAACGTCTCTCGGATCATCGTCGAAGAAAAATTGAAGAGCCGCTCCGTTATCGGATGTGGAACGAAGTTCGAAAAAGTTCGTATAAGAAGCCGCGGCGCTGAGCGTCGAAGGTTGATACGAAACGTTTCCCGAATTGAGTTTCAAACGTAGAGTATAAGATTGTCCGTTAAAAAGTTGATTGGAAAGAGTGATGTTCGCCGTGGTTCCGAGTGGAAACGCTTTGCGGATCGCGAAGATCAGATCGTCCATAAAAAGAGAATTTCCTCTCGCCCAAGTCGCGGACTGACGCACAAAACCCCAACTATCCGCGTTCGCGTGTAAAGGTTGAATGAGCTCCAAGCGAACCGGAAACGGTTTGGGAGAATCTTCCCTTACGAAAAAAGAAACCCGATCCGAACGAAAACTAAGTCCCGCTCCGAGAAAAACAAGGACCGCAACAAGAATTAAAACCCATGACTTTTTCATTTTAAAATTCCTCACTGAGCGATTCCTTTGGGAACGATGATAAAAAATCCGGTCTTACTCTGTTCCACGTAAGGTTGAGTCGCCAACAAAAGGAGAAGCACATTGTCGGTATCGTTGTTGTTTTCCTTTTTCTTACAAGCTCCGGTGAACAAAACTCCGAAGACAACGACTGCGAGAATTCCCGCAGAAAGAAAATTACGAAAAATTTTCATAAACATCCTCCCTCACACAACGAGGTCTATACTAGTTTCAACATTCTCTTGAATCGCTTTTTTCAATTCCTTAGAATTTCCCTATTTACAGCGCTCCTAAAAAACCGAAATTTCGTTTACGGAAACGAGGATCGCAGTAAGATAACCCTTCTTTAAAAGAATGGTTCTTAATAAAATATCCGAATGAAAACTGCGGTCAACCAGGATTCTAATCGGCGTTACTTCGAGCGCTTTTCTTTTTATCAGAGTTAAAAATCGAATCCATGAATTCCAAAGAAGCACTCATTCTTTTTTTAAGAAACCCGGTCGCGGGACAAGTGAAAACAAGACTCGCACAAATCTTAGGCAACGAAGCGGCCTTAGCCGTCTACGAACAACTCGTGGAACTGACTCAAAAACAAGTCAACGTTTTGGATTTGCCGATCAGACTATATTTTGATTCGATTCCGGAATTCGTTTCCAACAAATGGGGAAACAAATTCAGCGCTCATCTTCAAACGGGACAGGATCTCGGTTCCAGAATGGCGAACGCGTTTTTAGAAACGTTCGAAACCGGCGCGGAAAAAACGGTCATCATCGGAAGCGATTGTCCCGATCTCGAAACCAAACACATTCGAGAAGCGTTTTCCGCACTCGATCAATCCGACGTCGTCTTAGGCCCGGCCGTGGACGGAGGTTATTATCTCTTAGGTACGAAATCGCATTCTCCGGAACTTTTCGAAGGCATCCCTTGGAGTACGGATCGTGTGTTCGGAATCACATTAGAAAAATTGCAACTATCGCGGAAAAACGTCTGGATTCTTCCCAAACTCAACGACGTGGACGAGGCGTCGGACTTGGATCCGTATCTTCGTTCGGGTAAGATTAATCTTTAGAGTCAATAAAAGGTTTCCATTTCCCGCCGTTCATGGAGAATACGTCCATGCGATTTTTTCGGAACCTGCCGATTCTTTTTTGGATTTATCTTTTTACAAACGGTCCGATCGTTTCCGAATCGATTTCGGATAAACCTTTTTCGGACGAACCGGGTGCGTATCTCAAACTCAAAAACGTCAAGTTCAGACTCGAGGATAAGATCTACTTTACGGTAAAACATCTGACCGTGATCGCGTCTTCGAACCGGAAGAATTCTCTCGTAAACTTCAACGATCCGTCTTCCTTTCATCTCGATCTTTTTCAGGGAGATACGGAGTTCGAAATCTCCGTTCTCGAATATCTATTTAACGAAAACATAAAGTCTTTTCCGAACTTTCCATTACGAAATTTGAAACTATCCACGATCGAAAAAGACGGCAAAAGAAAGATTCGGATTTTGGGAGAATACAAACTCGTTTTTTGGGTCGACGTCGAAATGATCTGCGATCTCGAACTCGTTCCAAATAGTTCTCAGCTGATCTTAAAATCGGAAACGATGAACGCCGCGGGAATTCCGGGCGCGGGAGATCTTCTATCGAGTTTGGGCGTCGGCCTTAAGGAACTTCTTCCGATTCCGGAAGGAAGAGGTCTGCGGATCGTGGATAAAAGTTTTCACATCCAATCCTTTCTTCTTCTACCGCCGCCAAGAATTCGAGGAACGATCGAAGAGATCAAACTTTTGTCCGATCGAATTCTTGTGAAATTCGATACGAAGAAAGATTCTCCATTTCCGAATCTTACGTTTCAGCCCGGTTCTCCGAATCAGATCCGAATCTCCGGCGGAGAAATCCAAGTCGGTTCGGTTTCTTTAAAAAATACGAGTCTTCTTTTGATCGATCAGGACCCGTCCGATCTGCTCGACTTTCATATGAAGAATCTTTTGGTCCAACTTTCTTTCGGAAATTTGAATCTCAACGCGAAGGGAGATCTCAAAGTATTTCTTCCCGATTACGAGGACTTAAAAAAGTAGAATTTTATTTCGTCTCCCCTTTTATAGAAAGATCCAAAAGCGAGGACAAGGCCGGATTTTATTCCGTTGACTTCCGCCTACAGATTAAGAAAGCTGTATGAAGGTTCCGACCGATTCTCCGACGGATTCGGTTTGGCGATCTACACAAACTACAAACAACAGGTATCGTGTTGTGAAAAAAATAATTTCCATCCTTTTTCTTTTTTCCCTCGTATCTCCGTCCTTTCTTTCCGCTCAAACGCAAAACGAAAGTTCCAACCCGCCCGCAACGGAAACGACCGCACCCGCTCCGAGCGAAGAGGCTCCTTCCGCGGAAGAACAAATCACTTCCGCCGTGAAAAAACTCATCGGTTTTATCCGATACAAAAAGAACGATAAGGCGCTCGCCCTTATCCACGTGAAGCAGTTCAGCACCCAACTCTTAAAATCTTCCGGTAAGATCGCCGACGCGGATCGTAAAGAATTCGAAGAAGCGATCTCCGAGTTCATCGTTCACCGCAGTTTTCCGATCGCTCACAAATACTTCGACAAGATCGACATCAATTACGAAAAACCGGTCATCAAAGGAGACAACGCGACTCTCGCTTCCTCCATCATCTGGAACGGTTCCGAAAGAATCACCTTCTCCTGGATTCTGATGAAGATCGACGGCGCTTGGTATATTACGGATTTCTTAAACGAAGGAAAATACGCTTCCGAAACCAACCGAGTCAAATCGGTGGAACCTTCCATCAAAAAGAACGGAATCAAACAAACCATCGCTTTGATCAAAAGAGAAGCAAAGAATTAAACCAGAATGAGACAGCTTCTTTCCAGACTTACAGACTCGATTCTCCTAAACCCGATCCGTTCTTGTAGCGTTCTCGCCGTATTTCTTCTTCTTTCCTTATGGCAGGCATCCAAACTTACGGTAAACAGCAACAACCTCGATCTTCTTCCGAAGGATAACCCTTCCGTCATCAAGACGCAGAAAGTGATCGAGATGATCGGCGGAAACGGATTTTATATTCTCAGCATCAAGTTCAAAGACGAAAAGGGAATGACGGACCATCTCGTTAAGGCTTTTGCCGCAAAGAAAAAAGGCCAAACCGAGATCGTCGAAAACGAGCTGAAAGAAGCCGAAAAGGTAAAACAAAAAAACGTTTCCTATTATAAGGAAAGGGAGAATGCGATCAAGAAGGCTTCGGACGTTTTAAACGAAAGACTTCTGAAGGAAAAGGATTACGTTCAATACATTTCCTATCGTTACAACGTTTCCTTTTTACAGGATCGTCTTCCCCTCTTCTTAAAGACCGAGGACTTGACCGAGGTTCGCAAACGCGTCAAAAGAAAAATCGACGAAGAAGTGGAAAGAGCCAATCCGTTCTTCATCAAACTGAACAACGAAGAATACAATCCCGACTTCAACGATATTCTCGCCAAGTATCAGAAACTTGCAAAAAGGGATATATTCGACGAATATAATATTTCACCGGACAAGGGAATGTTGATCTTTCTCATCAAACCCGCCGGTTCCTTTACGAACATAGAATTCAACATCGCACTCGATAAAAAAATCAAGGAAGTTGTCGCCGAACTCGCTCTCGATAAAAAGGGAATTCAGATCGGTTACACGGGAACGTATCGTCTTCATTTGGACGACTACGAAACCCTGATGGCGGCGTTAAAACCGATCGCGGTCGCATCCTTTATCGGAATCGCGATTCTTCTTCTGTTCTTTTTTAGAAATCCTCTTTTTATCGTGATCCTTCTCGTGTCGCTTCTTTCTGGAATCTTATTCTCCTTCGGTTTGACCACGATCGTAATCGGACAACTCAACTCCGTCACGAGTATCATCGCGTCCATTCTCATGGGACTCGGGATCGACTACGGAATCCAATTCTTGTATCGTTTCCGGGAAGAATTCACCCGCAAACAAGACATGCTTCGTTCCATCAAGGACACGATCTATCATACGGGAATCGCTTCCTTTATTTCCGCGTTAACCACAACCTCAGCGTTCGTGGTTCTCGCCTTTTCCGAGTTCCGAGGTTTCAGCGAGTTCGGTATCATCGCGACTTACGGAATTTTGATCATCGCGGTTTCGATGTACGGAGTGACCGCGCTTCAGATCACGTTGTTGTTCCGTTTGTTCCCTTCTCTCAAGAACAAGTTTTTGTTATCCGCAAAGGAACAGACGACGTCCCCCCTTCTCTATCGTTTTTATAAAAAACCCGGCCTTTTGACGTTAGTCGTCATTGCGATCGTGTTCGTGATTTCCTTTTTCAGTTTCAGTCCGGGAATCCAGTTTAATTACAACGGACGCGATCTGATGGTGGACAACCTGGATTCGGTCAATCTCTACGACGAGATCGGAGATCGTTTCGATATCAGTTCCGATCCGCAGGTCATCGTGGTAGACACTTTGGAAGAATCCGAAGCGGTGTTCGATTATATGACTCCCGTTCCCGACGAGATCGCGGGCTCCGTGGATCAGGTCGTATCTCTTTGGAATTTCGTGCCTCCGAAGGGACAACAAAGGGCCAATTTAAAAGTTCTCAAACAACTGCAAACGGATATGAAACCCGTCAAGGCGGCGTTCTTAAAACCGGAACAAAGAAAATATCTTCCCGTGGTCAAAAGATATTTGAGCGTTAAGGAATACGGACTTCCCGAGGTTCCTGTTTACTTCAGTTCTCAGTTTAAGGAAGTAAAAGGATCCAAAGAAAAAGGACATCTCGTATTTATCTATCCGAAGGTCGCGCTTTGGCACGGACAAAAACTTCTGAAGTTTTTCGACGCCGTGGGAGAATTACATTATCCTAAACTATCCAGAAGGGTTCTCAACACTCTTCTATACGATGCAAACGGAAACGTCGCAAACGATCAGATCAAAAACAAGTGGACTCCGAACGAAGAACGTCTGATCGTAAACGCGTTGAACACATATCCGGCTTCTCGATTTAAGGATCTCGGACTTTTGGAAGGAACCGTTTCCTTTATCTTAAAGACAAGACCTTTCTCGAATCTGGAACAAGCCCGATCCCATAAATACGTTTCGAACACCGCGGGAAGTTTGATTCTTTTTGCCAACCTCATCAAGATCGTTCAAAGAGAAGGAGTCGCGGCGTTTCTCATCACTTTGGTTCTCGTGGTCATCGTGCTGATTCTATTCTTTCGAGGAATCGTTCCGGCGCTCATCTCTTTGATCCCGCTCGTTCTCGGAATTTTCGTGACGCTCGGAATTATGGCGGCGTTTAAAATCCAACTCAACTTTATGAACGTTCTCGTCTTCCCTGTGATCGTAGGCTACGGAATCCAAAACGGAATTTATATCTACTATCGTTTTCGGGAGGATCACGACGTGGTTCGCGCCATGTCCATGGTCGGACCTGCGATCATCGCATCCACGTTAACCACTCTTGTAGGATGGAGTTCCCTTTTGATCGCCGATCAGAAAGGACTCAAGTCCATCGGAGTTGTTGCGAGCATCGGGATCGCGTCCTCTCTCATCATAGCTCTCACTTTGGTTCCCGCGGTATTGGAAATCGTATATCGTTCCAGAAAGGAAGAAGAAAGCGAATCCAAACCGATCGGTTTCAGCGAGGAAGAATCGGATTCTTTCACCGCGTCGGAAAGTTCGGAATTTTCGTCGCAAACCGGAACCGGAGCGCAAACTGCCGTTTCCAAAAAGAAAGCCGCTAAGAAAAAAACGGCTTCGGCTAAAAAGGCGCCCGCCAAAAAGAAAAAAGGATAATTTAGAATGTTACGATATTCTTTTATACTCGTCTCTCTGTTGTTCTCCGTTGCGAACTGTACGGTAAAATACGTAAAGGCCGGACCGGTCTGGGAAAAGGAACTGAACACCTTCAAACGACTGGCGGTTTCCGTTCCAGCGGAAAGCGTAGCCGGGGCTTCCGAAAAAAAGTTAGCCGCAAAGATCGCGGAAAACTATCTTTCCCATCATAAGGAATTTATCATATACCCGTATCGTTCCGGAAACGGAACCTGCGGAGGATCGGATAAAAAGGTCCAAGGAATCTTTCAACTGAAGATTCAGGAAAAGGAAACCGCGGATCGGGTTTCTCTGAGCGCGCTCGCAAAAGTGATCCACTGCGGCAAAGGTGAAATTCTCTGGGAAGGACTGGCCGAAAATTCCTATTCCAAAAACACGGAAGAAAACCAATCCCTCATCAATACGTATACTCAGCTTTACGGAAAGGAAATCGCCGGAAAGGTGAACGCCTACTTCTTTTTACTCCAATCCCTTTTGGATCAACTGGACAGTCCGGTCCTAACCGAAGAGGAAAAAGACGAAAAGATCGAAGTAGAAGCGAGATAAATCCGAAAAAACGGACCAAGCGCGTCTAACGCGACGCGCTTCGATTGTAGCCGAGAGATCGACGATCCGTAAAAATTCTTACTTAGATTACTTAGAGGAAGAAGGAGACGATAAGGTTTCTAGGAACGTATTGTATTCCACACATTCCGGAATCTGATACGTTACGATGGAACCGCAATCCGCGCGTTCCACGCTTTTGATACAAAGCTCGGCGTCCAATTTCAGATTGTTGCTTAGTTTTTTTAATACGATCGGCTCGGACTTATCGTAATCGTAATTGAAGTCGCTGTAACACTGCGCGTTATCGGGATACGTCAAAGCGGCTTCCTTTCTGAGTTTGCCTTCGAGGGAAGCGATATACGGTTCCTTACAACGACTCATCTGAGAACAATACGTTTCGGCGACTTTTTTGTAAACCTCTGCGGACGCGGATTGGGACACGGGACTTTTTTTTCCGCAATCGGACGCAAAGAGTCCGGCGAAAACCAATCCTAAAATTCCGATCCAAATGCCGCGCATATAGAAAGGATAAAGACCGAACTCTCACTGGCAAGTTTTTTCCGAACGCATTCGAGGGATCGAATGCACGAATTCTCCCCCGCGATCCGAGAAAAATCGGACTTCGTTTTAAATCGGGATCTTCAAAAGATGTGCGCTGTTTTCCAGAAACACCTTACGTTTTGTTTCCTTGCTCAGGGAAGAATTCAACAAATTGCAGATCGGATGACTGAGCGCGTACGGAATGTTCGGAAAATCGGAACCGAAATGAACCCGGTCCGGAAAACTTTCCAAAATCTCGAGATAGGGATCGGTTTGTTCGCCGGTCGCCAAAAAATCGACGAAGACCATCGTCGTATCCAGACGAAGTTCGGGATAAATCTTCAGAAGTTCCGCATATTCCCAAACCTCGGAAGCGCCCATGTGCGCGACTACGACCTTCAGTTTCGGATAACGTTCGATAA